>JAZBNW010000158.1:0-2089 GCA_036350855.1 Halieaceae bacterium | reverse complement strand
CTTAAGCGGGCGACTTCGGCCGTATCAGGGTCGACTTCGTCAAGGTAGCTCAACACCGTCTCGATGGAACTGTGCATGCTGTACAAATCCAATCCATAAAATCCCACTTGCATCGCCGGATTGGCAACCCCTGCATTGTGTTCCTTCAACCAGCGGACAAATTTCAGAACCGAATGATTTGCCCACATCCAGGTTGGGAAACGTGAAAAGGGTATGCTTTCGAGCATTGGCCCTGGCGAGGTATCATGGATATAGTGATCGATATGCGAGGCATCCGGCCAGTCGGCCTCAACTGCGATGATATTAAAACCTTTCTTTTCAATAAGCTCCGCGGTAATACGCGCACGCATGTCATAGAATTCTGCCGTGCCGTGCGATGCCTCGCCGAGCAATACCAGGCGGCTATCGCCGATACGTTGCAGCAAATTGTCGAGCTTGACCTTGTCGATTCGGGCAAAGTGTTCACTCGATTGGTAGATGAGTTCCGGAAGGCTTGGTACGGCGGTCTTTTCTTCGGGAATCCTGCCCGTTTCATCCTCCCAGCCTGCGGCGCCGATCAGCGGCACAAAGCGGACGCCTCCGAGGTCTTCCTGCTGATACGCATGCTCGCTGATCCGTCTTACGCGGAACAGGGTCTGCGTGCGCAGGCTTGTTCCAACCGGTATCACCAGGCGTCCGCCCACTGCCAGTTGCTGTTTCAGGGGTTCGGGTACCTCCGGTCCACCCGCAGCAACCACGATCGCGTCAAATGGCGCATGCTCGGACCAACCCAGGCTGCCATCAGCGTGTAATACCCGGATGTTGTCATAGCCCAGTTCTTCAAGTTTGTTGCGGGCGCTGTCGGCAAGTATTTTATGACGTTCAATGGTGTAGACCTGCGCTGCAATCTCGGCAAGGATAGCCGCAGCGTAGCCCGAACCGGTACCCACTTCGAGAACACGATCGGTGGGTTTCAGTTCAAGCGCGGCAGTCATCAGGGCAACGATATAGGGTTGTGAAATGGTCTGGCTGGCGGCAATTGGCAGCGGCGTGTCGCTGTAGGCAAATTCGACCAGTTCGGTCGGTACAAACTCTTCACGCGGGACGGCATTGATGGCATCGAGGACGGTCTGATCATGCAGGCCGCGGGCCAGTAATTGGTAATCGATCATTCTTTGCCGCAGTTGATTGAAATCGGTCATGGCACGCTCCATTTTTGCAAACGGATGGAGTAAAACAATCATCTCATGTCAGATTATTAGAGGAGCAAATCCGGCATAAATTCAATTTGAAAGGTCGGCGGGGGCGGTCGACAGCCCGGTTGTTTCAGTTTTCAAAGAACAGGCTTTTGGGATCATTAACCCTGATGGTGCGTTCTGCGGCACTTAGTGGTTCAAAGTGCAGCAACTGGTGTTCGAGGACCGTCAGGTCAGCGTCCGATTCATCCAGTCCTTCGGCCGAGCGTTGCCGGATACGCGCTCTGAGTGTCTCCAGCGGGGCGCTGCACTCCATGATCACCGGCCTGGCTTCCAGCTTACGAGCGAGTTCAATAAAAACACTGCGCCAGTGCCGTTTCGCAAAGGTGGCATCCGCAATCATGTTAAAACCGGCAGCGAGTCCGGTAGTGCATAACGCTGCGAGTGTGCTGTAAGTTTGCTCGGTACTCGCCGCGGTATAAAGCCCCGTATCGATACCCGCCTGGGTGTGCCGGTGCCGGGGCAGTCCATGTATGCGTTTACGTTCAAGGTCGCTGCGGATACGAATGGCTGGCAAGGCGGGGACCAGTTCAGCACTGGTCCGGGTCTTGCCTGAGGCCGATAGACCGTGCATCAGCACCATCAATGGATGCGATGGCTGCTTCATCAGCATGAGCGCCAGGTCAAGGTATTGGCGTGCCTTGATAGCGTGTTCGCCCTGTGCGTCCTCGTGCAAAAGACGGGTTTGTATGGCGGCGACCTTGAGACGCACCATGCTGCGATAGACCAGGTAGAAACGCAGGACCGCCAGTCCGTCATAGTCACCCGTTTCTTCCAGCCAGGTGTTGAGAAATAGGTAGGCGAGGTCGGTCCGGCCACGCGCCGTCAGGTCCATGACCAGGAAGGCGATGTCG
>JAZBNW010000157.1:0-2885 GCA_036350855.1 Halieaceae bacterium | reverse complement strand
TGTCGCCAGCCGCTATGTCAGGGGGATCTACCGCGACTGGAGCGACAGCCAGCGCGCGCGCTACCTGCCGATCATCGGGGAACAGGGGGAGGGCGCCTTTCGCCTGCAGTTGATTCGCGACCTGCTGGCCGAGCAGGGCGTGGTCGACGTGAGTGAAGAAGCGGCCCGGGCGCTGCAACACGGGTTCGACAGTGATCGCCTGGAGGCATTCCATTTTTACCCCGGGATCGAGGAATTCCTGATCGAGGCCCGCAAGCTGTTCACCCTGGTTGTGATTACCAACGGCCCCGAGTTTTCCCAGATACCCAAGGTGGAGGCGGTGAATCTCGCAGCCTATGTCGATCACATCATCATCGGCGGCCAGGAGCCGGAGCAGAAGCCGGCCCGTTCGATTTTCGACAAGGCCCTGCGGCTCGCCAATTGCGAGGCCCATGAGGCCATCCATGTGGGTGACAGCCTGGCGGCGGACATTGCCGGTGCCCACGGCAGCGGCATCACCTCGGTCTGGATCCAGCACCAGCAGCCGCTGGACGCGGAACTGGGCATCGACCCCACCCACACGGTGCTGCACCCCAGCGAAATACCGGCGCTGATTCGCGAATTGCACCAGGAATAGCAGTCCGGCCCCGCCCTGCGGCAGGCCTGTCACCGCACCGGGGACAGATACAGATTAGTTATCCACTTTAACAATACTTCCCATCCAACTGAAATTATTGGAAAAATAATTCCAATTATTTCCAGCCTCGATTGTTGGATCAGAATCTTCTATTGACGGCTTGTATCCTTTTGCTGATTTGGTGTTATAGTTATGTATAACAGTATACATACGGTCGGACGCCACCATGCACACACCCGATTTCGGCAAGCCCCACTTCCTGATAGAGACCTTCACCCGTCATCGACTGGCCTCCAACCTGTTGATGATCATGCTCGCCCTGGCGGGGTTCTGGGGTATTCGCCAGCTGACGGTGCAGCTCAACCCGGCCCAGGACTCGACGGAGGCCGCAATCAGTATCGCCTGGCCGGGAGCCAGCGCCGAGGATGTGGAGCGGCTGGTGACCCAGCCGGTGGAGCAGCAGTTGCGCTCACTCACCCGGCTGGCGAGCCTGACGTCGAAGACCTCCGACAGCCTGAGCGAGATCAGCGTCACCTTCGACAAGGGCACCGACATGATCGATGCCATGGACCGGGTCAAACAGCGGGTGAGCCAGGTGCGGGACCTGCCGGCGGATATCGAGCCGCCGGTGATCCAGCGCAACGAGTACCTCGACACCATCGCCGCGATACTGATCTCGAGCGGGGGAACGCTGGAGGAACTGGTACCCGTGGCCCGGGAAATCGAGCGCGACCTGCTGGCCCGGGGCATAGACACGGTGGAATTTCGCGGGGTGCCGGACGAGGAAATCGCGATACAGGTCGACAGCCGCACGCTGTTCGAGCTGGGTGTGCCGCTGTCCACCATCGCCGCCCGGGTGCTCAGCGGCAGCACAGACGTGCCGGCGGGTAATTTGGGCGACGGCCAGTTGCAGCGCAAGCTGCGCAGCCTGGATCAGCGCCGCAGTGCCGAGGAGTTTGCCGACATGCCGCTGCAAAGCAGCGCTGATACCGGGCTGGTGCGCCTGGGCGATATCGCCACCATCGAGCGCCGCCAGCGCGATGACCAGCGCCTGGTGTATTACGATAATCGCCCGGCCATCATGATCAGGCTGCGGCGGGGGCCCGAATCGGACACCCTGGACGCGGCTGATATTCTCTACGCGTGGCAGGCTGAGCAGGCCCCCGGGCTCGAGGCGCGGGGAATCAAGGTCACCCTGTGGCTGGAAGTATGGCGCTTTGCCCTGGACCAGATTTCCCTCGTATTGAAAAACGGTGTCGGCGGTCTGGCGCTGGTTGTCGCCATCCTGTTCCTGTTCCTCAACGGTCGGGTGGCCTGGTGGGTGACCCTGGGTATTCCCGTGTCCTTTCTCGGCGCGCTGGCCGTCTTTCATGCCTTTGGTGGCAGCATCAACTTTATCAGCATGATCGGCGTCGTCATGGGGCTGGGTATCGTGGTGGACGACGCCATCGTCGT
The DNA here is from genome assembly GCA_036350855.1 of Halieaceae bacterium. GTDB lineage: Bacteria > Pseudomonadota > Gammaproteobacteria > Pseudomonadales > Halieaceae > JARRPM01. The sequence continues at coordinate 814 of JAZBNW010000157.1, read as the reverse complement.
GGGGGAACACTCCCTGACCCGGTTCGAGGCCGGGCACAGCCCTGAGGTGGCAGCTGCCCAGGGGGCGCAGCGTATGTTCGCGCCGGTGATGGCCTCTTCGCTGACGACACTGGCCGCCTTTCTGCCACTGCTCGTCATCGACGAGCCCTTTATCCGGGAGATTCCCCTGCTCATGGTCTGCGTCATCATCGCCTCCCTGGTGGAGTGTTTCCTGATCATGCCGGGCCACCTTCGCCACAGCTTTACGCGTATGCAGCAGCGCACCCCGTCCCGGCTGCGTTGCTGGTTCGACAGTCGCTTCGACCGCTTTCGCAACCGCCTGTTTCTGCCCGCCCTGCACACCGCGCTGGCCAACCGGCGCTCGGTTCTGGCGATTGCCCTGCTGGGTTTCGCGGTGGCCCTGGCGCTATTGCTCAGCGGCCGGGTCAAGCCGGACCTCGACATCAACGTCGATTTCGAGTTTGCCGACGCCTATATGCAGTTCGCGGCCGGCACCAGCCAGGAGCAGATCGAGGACTGGCTGGACATCATGACGACCACCGCGGCGGAAACGGATGAAGCCCTGGGTGGCGGGCTCGTCGTTACCCGGGTTATCAACCGCAACTGGGCATTCTTTGACGAGCACGCCAGGAGTGGCAGCCAGTATGCAGCCCTGTGGGTGGAGCTCACCTCACCCGAGAAACGGACGGTGACGCTGGACCAGTTCGTGGCCGAATGGCAGGCGCGGCTGCCCCGGTCCCCGCTGGTCGAACGCCTGCGCATTGGCTCCGGCGACGGCAACCAGCCCGACCTGGGTTTGTATTTCTCGGGGGCT
>JAZBNW010000156.1:0-11699 GCA_036350855.1 Halieaceae bacterium | reverse complement strand
GGATTGTCGATACGGGCGAGTTGGGTGGCGATAATCGCGGCGGATTTTGCCGGCAGGCGAATCGCCAGGACTTGCGCCAGTTCCACCAGGTCATCCTCCTCCAGTATCAAGTTGTCCACCGCCAGGGTGCCGGCCCAGATGTCATACAACTGCTGCACCTGTGCGGGAGTTTCCGCCATGGCCGCGAAGACCCTGAACACCAGCTTGGTGCGGCTGCTGTCAGGCTGCGCTGTCACCGTCGCCCACAGGCGCTCTTCCGTGGCGGCGGCCGATGCACTGCGCCGGGCATCGCCCAGCAGGCTCTGGTAGACGTACTGTAACTGCCCCAGGGCCAGTTTGAGCAGCAGGGGGTCCCGCTCGAGCTCCACAATTCCCAGCAGCAGGTCCAGGTAAGCCGGAATGTCCACAATCGAGCCGGCCAGCACGTTGTCATAAACGCTGACCAGGGCGGAACCTTTCTGCACCGCTTGCAGGCTGCCCCAGTTCGACAACAGTTCAGTCCCTACGGGGAACAGGCCATAGCCGCGGCCGTTCGCATTGAACAGATTGACCACCGGTAACCGCGGCGTAAAGGACGCGGGCAGCGGTGTCGAGTGGCTCGCTACCATCAGTGTCGTGCTGGTGCGGCTTTGCCCGTCGAGGGTGAGGAGATCGAACTGCTGGGGCCACACCCGGTCGCCCCCGGCCGGGTCCTCCTGCAGCAACAGCGGGCCCGTCTCCTCACCCGTCGCCGCAACGCGGAATTCGGGCCGGCCGGCGGTGTTCACCCAGACGTCACTCCAGGCGGCCAGGTCGATATCGGTACGGGTATCGAGTATGCCGATCAGGTCCGGCCAGCTGGCATTGCCGTAGGAGAACCGCCGCAGGTACTCAGCAAGCCCCTCCCGCAGGGCCTCCTCACCGAGGATCAACTCGAGCTGGCGCATCATGATCGGCGCCTTGTGATAGATGATGCCGCCGTATAACTGGCCCGCCTGGTTGAGGTTGGGCAACGGCTGGCGAATCGGGTTGGCGCCCTCCGAGCGGTCCACCGCATAGGCCGCGGGGTAGTGACTCACCAGGAAATTGAGCTCGTGATCCACCTCCGCAAAGGCGGGGTTCACGATCTTGTCCGCCATGAAATTGGCAAACACCTCCTTGGTCCACACGTCGTCGAACCAGCGCATGGTCACCAGGTTGCCAAACCACATATGAGCGCTCTCGTGGGCGATCAGCTGCGCCCGCCCCAAAAGGTCCGTAAGAGGCGGCTCCTCCTCCAGCAGGAGGCTGGACGCCCGATAATTGATTGCCCCCACATGCTCCATGCCGCCGTAGGGGAATCCGGGTATCAGCACAAAATCAAATTTCCGGAAGGGATACTCTATCCGTGTATACCGCTCCAGCCAGTCCAGCGACTGGCCGTGCAGTTCGAATATGGCGTCGAGGTTGCGCGCCACTTTCGCAGCATCCGTCTCCCTGTGCAGCATCGTCATGGGGCGACCGTTCACCTCCCGGGTGATGGACTCGAACTTTCCCGCAACGAAAGAGAACAGGTAGGAGCTGATCGGGTCCGAGGGGAAAAAACGATACTCAACCCGCCCGTCGCCCGACTCGAGTCGCTGCGCCAGCGGGGCATTGGCCAGCGCCAGCCAGTCCCCGGGCAGCACCAGGGACAGCTCGAAGCGCGCTTTCAGGTCGGGCTGGTCGAACAGCGGAAAGGCCGTGCGGGCCCGATCGGGAACGAACAGGGTGTAGAGAAAGTCCGCATTGCGATTAAGGGAGTCGTTCCCCGCGATAAAGTCGATATCGATACGGTTGCCCCCGGGGCGCAGTGCGGCGGCAGGCAGTACGATATGCTCATTGCGCAAATCGGGTTCGACGGACTCACCGTTTACCTGCAGCGAGCGGATGCTCGACGCGTCCTGGCGAAAATCCAGCTGCAGCGGCGCCGGTTGCTTATCGAGGTCGAACCCGATGGAGACGGTTGCGGCTATCGGGCTGTCTGCTTCCGCGGGGATGTCAAAGCGCAAGCGGTAGTCGAGGTTCCGGAGCAGGCCTGCCCGGCTTCTGGCAAGCGCCTCGGAAAGGCCCGCCTCGGTTGTCACAGACTGCTCCACCATCACCTCACTCACCTGTGTTTTCTCAGTGCAGGCCGTGCCTGCCAGACCCGCCAGCAGAACCGCGCAAAGCCGCAAAGCAGCCTTTATACATGCTCCAACCGAACTACCGGCCGCCAGTATAGCAAGCCGCGATGTCCCGGGGGCGATGACATCACCCCGCTACAGCAGTACCATGGGACCCCGCGAAGGCAACTCGCGGCGTGGGTTCCACTATAATAAAAGCCGGAGGGGATCTCATGCGCAGAATGGATGGTGTCAGCGCGTTCCTGTACCACCAGGAACAGTCGGGTGCGGTCATGCACACCCTGAAAATATCCATCATGGACACCTCGGAAATTCCTGGGGGCTGGAACTACGAGCGCTTTCGCAACAGCGTGGCCAACCGCCTGCACCTGCTGCCGATGTTTCGCTGGAAAGCGCTGAAAGTACCCTTTGGCCTGCACCATCCGGTTTGGGTAGACGACCCGGACTTTGACCTCGATTACCACCTGCGGCGTATCGCCTGTCCCGCCCCCGGCGATCGCAAGGCATTTTGCGAGCTGGTATCCGAGGTATACGCCTGGCCCCTGGATATGACCAGGCCGCTGTGGCTGTGCTGGGTGGTGGAGGGCCTGGAAAATAACGAGGTGGCGCTGGTGACCCTGGTGCACCACGCCTACACCGACGGCTCCGGGGCGGCGCGCCTGCTGCAAAAAATCTACTCGGTCTCGCAACATGCTGCCGAGCCGGAAAGACAGATGACCTGGGTACCCGAGAAAACCCCCGGCAAGCTGTCCCTGTTGCTGCACGCCCTGATCGACCTGCCGCGCACCTGGATCACCAGCTTTCCCAGGATCAGGCAGGGCATGGCCAATGTCCGGGCCATGAAAAAGAAATACGCTGAATCCGGGGCGGAGCTGCCCCCCAGCGCATTCAGCGATACCCGGGACTCCCCCTTCAATATCATGGTCGGGCGTGGCCGGACCTTTGTATTCGACACCCTTCCGCTGGAGGATATAAAGGCCATCAGCAAGGGCTTCGGTGTCACCATCAACGACCTGTTTGTCGCCGCGGCGGCGGGGGCATACCGCAAGTTCATGCAAACCCGCGGCTTCGACCCGGACACCGGGCCGCTGGTTGCCGCGATTCCTGTATCCAAGCGGCCTCCCATAGAGCAGGACGACATGATCGGCAACAAGACCTCGACCGATTACCTGGCCATGCCCGTGCACCTGGCGGACCCGGAGGCCAGGCTCAAGGCCGCCGCCCACGCAGGCAATGTCATGAAAGAACATCTTGCAGCGGCGGAGGGTGCCGACCTTTCCAACATAATGGAAGTGACGCCACCCATTTTTATCCGCCTGCTGGACTGGATAGTGAAGCGCAAGGAAGGCAAGTTCGGCATCTGGGGCAACGCCGCCATTTCCAATGTCCCCGGGCCGCGCGAACCGCTTTACATGGGTGCGATGAAACTCAACAACTGGGTATCCATGGGCATGATCGCCCACGGCCTCGGGCTGAACACCACCGTCTGGAGTTATGCCGGAAAGTTCAATGTCTGCATACTGGCCGACAAGAAGCTGTTGCCTGACGGCTGGGAACTGGCCGGCTATTTCCGGGAGGCGTTCGACCAGTACAGGCAACTGCTGGAGCTAAAGGGCGGTGATAACAAGGTGGGCGCCGGGAGCGCGACCGCGACCGGCGACTGAGCAGGGCCCGCGCCGGCACGGCGCAGCAGACTGCCCTCAGCCGTTGACCAGGAAGTGGACATAGATACTGGCGAAATAGCCCAGCGCGATTGCCGGCGCCCACTTCAGGTGACCGAAAAAGGTGTAATGCCCCCGGGCCTGACCCATCAGCGCGACGCCCGCCGCTGAACCGATGGACAGCAGGCTGCCTCCCACCCCTGCCGTGAGGGTGACCAGCAGCCACTGCAGTTCCGACATATCCGGATTCATCGTCAGCACGGCAAACATCACCGGAATGTTATCCACGACCGCAGACATCAGGCCCACCAGCACGTTGGCGGTAGTCGCTCCCAGCTCGCCGTAAATATAGGCGGAAGACATACTCAGGTAGCCGATGAAACCCAGGCCGCCCACCGCCATGATCACGCCGTAGAAGAAAAACAGCGTGTCCCATTCGGCCCGGGCAATCTTGTCAAATACATCGAAGCCCTGCTCCTCATGGCTGCCGGGAGGCATTTCGGTGCTATCCACCGAGGCATGGGTTTTGCGGCGCAGGTAAAAACCGAAGAACTTGAGGTAGGCCAGCCCCAGCATCATGCCGAACACCGGCGGCAGGTGCAGGAAATTGTGAAAACTCACCGCTGTGACGATGGTGAGGAAGAACAGTCCGACAATGGTCAATCCGCCCACTTTCAGGGCGGAACCGCCGGCACCTTCCACCGCCCGGGGCTTACCCGCCGGCAGGGCAAAATGCATGATCAGGGCCGGCACCACGAAGTTGACGACGGAGGGAATAAACAGCTTGAAAAATGCCCAGAACGGAAGAATCCCCTTTTGCCACACCATCAGGGTGGTGATGTCGCCGAAGGGGCTGAACGCCCCGCCGGCATTGGCGCCGACCACGATGTTGATGCAGCCCAGGGCGATGAATTTCGAGTGGTCCTGCCCCACCGCCAGAATCACGGCACACATTATCAGGGCCGTGGTGAGGTTGTCAGCCACGGGTGAAATCAGGAATGCGAGAATACCGGTTATCCAGAACAGGGCGCGATAACTGTAACCCCGCGCTACCAGCCAGTTGCGCAGTTCGTCGAATACACCCCGCTCCAGCATGGCATTGATATAGGTCATCGCCACCAGCAGGAAGAAAAACAGCTCGCCGTATTCCAGGAAGTTGTGGCGGATGCCCTCCTCCGCCATATGGGTCAGGCCGTGGGAGTTGTAGGCAACTGCGATAAGAATCCAGATCACGCCCGCCGCCAGCAGTACCGGCTTTGACTTTCGCAGGTGGATCTTTTCTTCCAGTATCACCAGAATGTAGGACAGGGCGAAGACCAAGATGGCGGCATAGCCAATCCAGTTGGCAGTCAGGTCGAGGCGTTGCGCGCCGTTATCGGACGCCACTACGACAGTGGCGGCGAGCAGTCCCAGCACTAGGGTGATAAAACGGGTCATCCGGGCTTCTCCATGGCAACACGGTCATTTTTGGTGGCGGCGATTGTACCGCGGAAATTCCGGCGTTTCCTGAGCTGAATCAAGAAAATAGCCCGCCTAAGCTTTCATCGGGTTTTGCGGCGAAATTGCCGTACAATCGCCGATCTGCACTTCATTTACCAGGCGTACACCACATGCTCCAGATAGGCAGGGTTAATCAGCTCAGGATTATCGAAACCAGGGCCAACGGGCTGATGCTTGACGCAGGCCAACCGCAGCCGCTGTTCCTGCCGGTGGAAGAAATCGATCGCGACTACCAGTGCGGGGAGAGCCTGGAGGTGTTTGTCTACCTGGACGCCGACGGCCACCCGGTTGCCACCACCGCGCACGCCCTCGCACAGCTGGGCCAGGTCGCCTGGCTTGAGATCGTCGAAGTCAATCAACTGGGCGCGTTCGCCGACTGGGGCCTGCCCAAGGATCTGTTCATCCCCTTCGCCGAGCAACACCAACCACTGCGCAAGGGGCAGCACTCGCTGGTAAAAATCTATCGCGACAAGCTGGGCCGCCTGGCCGGGTCGACCCGTATCGATCACTGGGTGAAGGATGATGCCAGCGGCCTGCAGGAGGGTGACGAGGTATTGCTGATGATTGCCGAGCGGACCGAACTCGGCTGGAAAGCGGTCATCAATCATTGCAGCTGGGGACTTCTGTATGGCAACGAACTGTTCAGGGACCTGCGCAAGGGCCAGCAGATCACCGGCTACATCAAGCGCATCAGGGCCGACGACAAAATTGACCTCACCCTGGAAAAACCCGGCTTCAGCAAAAACAGGCTGGACACGGTTGCGCAGCAGATTGTCCACCGGCTTCTGGCCGGCGGAGGCCAGCTGCCACTCACAGATAAAAGCCCGCCGGAAGAGATCTATGCTACCTTTGGTGTGAGCAAGAAAGTGTTCAAGCAGGCGCTGGGCGCCCTGTACAAACAACGACGCATTACATTGCATGACGATGGCATCAAGCTGCTTGACCCGCCGTCATGACAACTCGATCGACAAGGAAACCTGGCATGTTAACCGTACATCACCTCAACAACTCCCGCTCCCAGCGTATACTTTGGCTGCTGGAGGAGCTCGAGCTACCCTACGAACTGACCTGTTACCAGCGGGATGCCACCACCAACCTCGCCCCGCCCGAGCTGGAAGCGGTGCACCCCCTGGGCAAATCCCCCGTGCTTACGGATGGGGACAATACCGTGATCGAATCCGGGGCCATCATAGATTACATACTGCGCCGCCACGGTGGCGGCCGGCTCATGCCCGAGCCCGGCAGTAGCGAGCATGAGCAATACCTGCAGTGGCTCCACTACGGCGAGGGCAGTGCCATGCTGCCGCTGATGCTGCGCATGTACACCGGGCGTCTCCCGGACGGCGGCGCCGCACTGCAGCCGCGCATCGACGACGAACTCAATCGCCACCTGGGCTATATGGACAAGGCACTGGAGGGTGTCGACTGGTTTGTCGGCAACACGTTTTCCGGCGCCGATGTGCAGCTGTCGTTTGTGGTGGAAATTGCACCGCTGCTGCACCCGACCGGTTCCTTTTCCAACCTCGCGGCCATGCGCGCACGCTTCCAGCAGCGGCCCGCCTACCAGCGGGCGCTGAAAAAAGGCGGAAAATATGATTTCGGGCCGCCCGGACAGTAGGAGTACAGGCTCGTGATCGGTCGATTCCTCACCATCGCCATCCTGCTCGCCGCAGGCTACTGGTACTGGTCCGGACCCTACCAGCGACAGCACAACCCCGATGAGGCTGAGCAGCTGCGACAGGCCGTAGAGGCGATGCGCGAGTGCATCCGCGGGATGAATTACAAGGCGGGCGCTACCGGTGTCAGTGAGGGCGACGCGCAGCAGATCTGCGCGGAAAAGTTCAATCTTTACTTCTACGAGGGGGAGTGGCGCAGCTCACAGTAGCTGCGCGAAAGCCCACTACCGCAAGCTGTCACTTGACCGGCATCAGCACCGCCAGGGCCCAGCTTGACGGGGCGTATTCGGCAAACGCATCGGTGAGCGCGCCGATCAGCGGCGGCAGGGATTTCGGACGGCGGTATTGCTTGCCCGGGCCAAGGACGAAAGCCCGGGTTTCATGTAGTTTCCCACCGCGGTAGTAGCGTGTGCGCGGCTGCTTTTGCAGGTTCCTGACCCAGAACGATCGCTCGCCCCGCACCGTGCTGACGAAGACGTATTTCCCCAGGCGCATGGCCGCCAGCGGCGTGCGGCGCAGCTGGCCGGTCTTGAACCCTACGGATTCCAGCACAATCAGCCCCCCAGGGGCGATACGTGGCGAGCCAATCCCCCTGCGCACCGCGGGCTCCACCACGGCGTTTAGTTTGCGGAAAAACTCCCTCTCCAGCTTGCTGAAACTCATAATGTCTCTCTCCTTTGTTCAGGTGGCACACTCCGTGCCCGGGCCCCCGCAACGGCAAGGACGCCACAATTACTGCGTTTGTACGCACTCGAAGGCCTGCCAGTTCGGTTCGCTCATTTCGCGGACAAAACGGGAGTAGGTCCAGGGCCAGCTACTGGGCACCCCGTCCTTGCCCAGATACCAGCTGTTGCAGCCTCCCCGGTACCACACCGTCTCTTTGGCGGCGGCAACACGCGCAGTCTCGAAGTCCCCCATGGCCTGGTGCCGCGGTGATATCTCGTCACAGTCGCCGGCGCATAACTTGTCAATGAGCCGGGCGATGTAGTGCCACTGGTGTTCCGCGATGTCGATCAGGGAAAAGTTGCCCACCGGCCCATTGGGTCCGTTGAGCATGAAGAAATTGGGAAAGTCCGGAATGGTAATCGCCAGGTAGGCGCAGGGGCCCTCCGCCCAGGCCGACTCCAGGGTGACACCGTTGCGGCCCGTAAAGTGCATGGGCCGCATGAACGCGTCGGCGTGGAAGCCCGTTGCGTACACGATAATGTCCAGTTCGTGCAGAAGGCCATCCCGGGTGCGGATGCCGGACGGCTCTATGCGCTGGATGCCCTCGGTCACCAGCGCGGCGGCGGGGTGCTGGATGGCCTGGTAGTAATCGGGGGAAAATATGAGTCGCTTGCACAGCGGCGCGTGATCCGGCCGCAGTTTTTCCCTAAGCTGCGGGTCCGTCACGCCCTGCTCAAGGTTGGCCAGGCAGGCCGCGCCCATTTCCCTGGCTCCCTCGGAGTCCATGTCGATGATGGCGGTGGTATAGCGTTCGACCGCCGCTTCGTACTCCGGGAAATTCATCGCGGCTTCGAGCACGTTCGGGTCGTGAAAGGCCGCCCGCTCCCCGGCGGAAAAATACCCGTTCTGTACCGGCATGATCCACTGGGGAGTTCGCACGTAGTGCTCTACCAGCGCCGCCCGCCCCGCCAGGGCGGAGATCAGTTGCACCCCGGTCGAGCCGTTGCCGATCACGGCGATCCGTTTGCCGTCCAGCGGTACGCTGTGGTCCCAGCGGGCACTGTGAAAGGCGGCACCGGCGAATGACGCCATACCCTCGATCTGCGGGTATTTCGGCTGGTGCAGCACGCCGGTGGCGGCGATCAGGATATCGGCGACATCGCGAGTGCCGTCACTGAACCCCAGCCGCCAGCGCCCGTCCACGAACCCGGCGCTGGTGGCCTCGCAATTGAACCGGGTGAGCCGGTCTATGCCGTACTTGACGGCGGTGCGCTCAAAGTAGTCCTGGATCTCGGCGCCGGGCGGCAGGTGGCGGGTCCAGTCGGGGTTGCGCTCGAAGGTGTAGGTGTAGTGATGGGAAGGGACGTCGCAGGTGAGCCCCGGATAGGTGTTCTCCCGCCAGGTGCCCCCCACGCGGTCGGCCTTTTCGTAAATGGCAACATCGGTAAAGCCGGCCTCGCGCAGCTTTATCCCGGCGAGAATACCCGCCATACCGGCGCCGATGACTACAATCCGCTTGTTGCGCTGTTCCATGGCTGTTGCCCGAGCCTCCAGGGTAGTGTCAGGTATCAAGCCTGTGCTTTATACCCGACACTCGCCTAGGGATACCAGACCTGGATAAAGATACTGCGCTTCTCGTAGGTCACATCCTGGATGCCGTCCTTGAACGGCAGGATGAACGGGTGGGGCGGCACCTGCGCCCGTATCGGGCTGGTCACCTGGGACTCCCAGGCGCCCTGCACTTCCGCCCGCTGGCGCTTCGTCACCTCACTCTCATTGTCGAACGTCAGCTTGTCTATCCTGGGCGCGTAAAGTAACACCTCCCGGGTCTTCAGGTCATAGCCCACCTCGCCGGAGACCAGCACCTGGCCCTCTTCGCTGATCGCGATTCCCTCCTCCGGCCGGTGGTCGTAAGCCTGCAGCCGCGCCTGCAGGCCGATTCGCCTGTCGTCCAGGAAAATAATCACGGGATTGGTCAGGAACAGCTTGCCGGTACCCACGGACAGGGATACGGGAAACAGGCTGCGGGCAATACTGGTGGCCGTTTCTGCCGACACCGGCACCGTGGTACCGAAACCCGCACGGCCGGGGCTGGCAAACAACGCGATGGCAAAGCCCATCAGCAGACAGGTCGGGGCCAGACAAAACTTCTTCACTTCACACCTCTTGGCAGTCGAACGGCAGTAGAAATCCAGGGGGGTGGGCCGCATGTGGCTTATTCCCGGTTCCTCGGCCGCCACTATAAGGCATAATCAAAACATTCCCAGAGTCACCGCCACCCGATTGTGAAAAAGACTGAAACAAATCGCCGCAACAGCTGGTTGAGAGATACGCTCTCGGTCTCCCGCAAGGAAGCCGTCGCCAGTTCCGCGATGACGGGTATCTGTGACAACTATCTCGGGGCCTTCGCGATCTCGCTGCGGGCGTCCCTGCCGCAGATGGGGCTGCTCGCGGCACTGCCCCAGCTGGCGGGGGCCGCATTCCAGTTGTTGTCGGTGTGGCTGTGCTCCCACTTTCGCCGCCGGCACGCCATTGTCACGGGGGTCATACTGCAGTCCGCCGCCGTGCTGGGCATGGCCCTGGTGGCGCTGCTGCGGCCCGCCGACAGCGTGGCCTGGCTGATCGGCCTGGCGGTGGTCTATCACGCCTGCGCCAACTTTGTGCAGCCCCAGTGGCGCAGCTGGATGGGCAGCATTGTACCGGCGCGGCGGCGCGGCGCGTTTTTCGCCGGTCGCACCCGCCTGACCATGATCACCAGCTTTACGGTTTTCGCCTGCGGCGGCGCCCTGCTCGGCTGGTTCGAGCGCTTCGAGCTCGCCTGGCTCGGCTTTTTCCTGCTGCTGCTGCTGGCGGCTGCAGGGCGCGGGCTTTCCGCCTGGCAACTGCACCTCATGCACGACCCGGACCAGCACAACCTTGCCGGGGGCGCCACATTCGTGGACACGCTGGGGCGGGTGCGGGAGTCTTTCCACGACCGTGCTTTCAGGGAATACAGTCTTTTTTTCGCGGCAATGCAGGGCGCAGTGGCTATTTCCGGGCCATTTTTCAGTGTCTACATGCTGAACGATCTCGGCTACAGCTACTGGCAGTTCACCGCCAATGTCGGCGTATCCATCCTGACCCAGTTCTTCACCCTCTCCACCTGGGGCTACCTGTGCGACCGCTGGGGCAATCGCTTCGTGATGGTCACCAGCTGTTCTGTCCTGCCGGTGCTGCCGGCACTGTGGTTGTTCTCCGACAACTTCTATTACCTGCTGTGCGTCCAGGTGATGTCGGGGCTGGCCTGGGGCGGCTTTACCCTGAGCACCTCGAATTACCTGTACGACCTGAGGCCCGCGAGGGCCGATTTCGCCAGCTATGCTGCGGTTCAGTCCTCGCTCAGCGCGATCGGGGTCTTCTGCGGCGCCCTGCTGGGCGGCTACCTGGCCAGCGCCCTCCCCCATCTGGTAGACCTGCTGCCCGAGCGCTGGCAGCTGGAGCATTCCGTGATACTGATCTTCGCCACCTCATCCCTGCTGCGGGCGGGCATCGCAGCCTGGTTCATCCCGCGCTCGGTGGAATTGCGGGTACGCCACCGCCCCGACCTGCTCAAGGTGGTCTACCGGGTGGCGCGCTTCACCCCCGGCGCCGGGGTTGTGCTGGACTGGCTGACCGTCACCAGGAAACGCAAATAATGGCCTGCAACGCCGGGCCGACTGAGCGGGGACAAAGCAGCGGGCTCTGACCATCGCGGCGATAGGTGGTAAACTGGCCGCCCGGGATCAACGCAAGGAGGCCCAGCCATCTCGCCAGCCAGCAGCGAAAACACAAGGATCAATATCTGCCTGCTCAGCATCCACGGTCTTATTCGCGCTGAGGACCTCGAGCTGGGTCGCGATCCCGACACCGGGGGCCAGACCAAGTATGTCGTGGACCTCGCCCGCGCCCTGGCCCGGCATCCAGAGGTCGCCGAAGTACTGCTGATCACACGGCTGATTATCGATGAGTCCGTGGGGCCCGACTACGCCCGGGAGGAGGAGCCGCTGGCCGATGGCGCCCGCATCATCCGTATCCCCTGTGGCCCGCCGGAGTAT
>JAZBNW010000155.1:0-18778 GCA_036350855.1 Halieaceae bacterium | reverse complement strand
CCGGTGGGTAGAGGCGGCCCCCTTGGGCTTGCCGCTGGTGCCGGAGGTGTACATGATCATTGCCAGGTCCTGGGGGTCTATCGCCACCGGCGTGGGTGACTTACCCCTGAAATCTGCCACGAAAGGGGACAGGCCATCCGGGTCCACATCTTTCGTTGGCCGCACGACGATCGCCTTCACGCCTTTTTCACGGAACATTTCGGCTGCACCGTTGAAGCGCTGCTGGTCACAAAAAACCAGGCGCGCCCCGGCATCTTCTACCGTGTAGGCGATATCCTCGGGCTTGCCCCAACTGTTCACGGGCACGATTACTGCGCCTATACGGGTGACCGCGATGAAAACGGCCATCCATTCCGGGTAGTTGCGCATGGCCAGTGCCACTCGCTCCCCCGGCCTGACCCCGTGGGCCTGCAGCGCAGCGCCAATAGCGTCCGCCTCGTCCATCAGCTGGTTGAAGCTGCGGCGCTCACCTTCGTAGATAAGGAACTCCCGGTCGCCATGCTGGCGGGCTACCGCAAGCGCGTCTACCAGGTTGGCGGGCGCTTTCGCATAATAGCGACCGCCAAGGTCATCTGCGGCCAGTTCATAGGGGGCGCCCTCGGCCGTCAGTTGCGCCATTACCGCATCGAATTCCTGCTTGATGTCTGACATTAACGTTTCTCCCTCTCATTGTCTTCGGCTGGGCCGGGTGCGGTATGGGCGAGCAGCCCCCTGTCAGCGGCTTGCCTTCTTACGCAAGTTCGCCGGCGTGAATTTGTCCTGTCCCATGTAGGGAATGGAGTGGTCCGTCTCCGAGCGGTCTATGGTAATGAAATTGGTGACATAACCGCCAGAGGGCAGATCCATGAATACCTGTGAGTGCTTTTCGTAGCATTGCACATCGTACTGGTAATCCGACATGAAATAACCCACCCGCCACAAGTTGCCGCGGCTGTCGTAGTTTTCTGACATCACGGGATTCCAGCTGTCCTCCTCTATGTACCAGCGACGCTTGCTGTAGGCGTGACGTTTGCCCTCTGCCAGATTACCCTCTACCACCCATACCCTGCGCTTCTCGAAACGCACAAAATCCGGATTGAGGAAGTTGAGTGTCAGGCGATCATCAAGGGTGCCATTGTTCTTGTTGTTGAGTTCGTAATTGTGAAACGGCACGTAGATTTCCTTTTTGCCCAACAGAGTGTAGTCAAAGCGGTCGAAGGCGCCGTTGAAGCCCTTGTGGTCGTCGATTGTCTGCATGCCCCCGGGGCCGTCGGGATTATCGTAACCTATAGCTGGCGCCTTGCGCACGCGGCGCGTACCCGGGTCGTAGGTCCAGGCGTTGCGCTTGTTATTCTTGAAGTCCATGGGATCCTGCACCGCGGTGACCTGCCCCTTGGTGGCCTGCGGCGCCAGGCGCTCAGACAGCGTCCATACGATGCGGTCACCGACTACCTCCTCGGTAGTACCCACGGGGTTGTCCGGGTTGTTAAAGGGATTTGACTGGTAGAAGTCTACCGCGTCATGGGCCCGTTCGCCGTTGGCGAATACGCCGTAGCCGTCATAGGCGACATGGTATGACTGGTAGCAGGCGGTGGTGCGCATATTCCACAGGATTTCCGGGGCACCCGAGGGAACGGGGAAAGCGATGCCACCGTTGTAGTGCTTCAGGGTTTCGACGTCATTGTCGACTTCGGTGTGAGTTGCGTTCCACTTGACGCGCTCCTTGATAAGCTCGTTGACGTCGAAGTCGCGGTGGGTCGGATAGACCAGTATCCGGTATTCGGGATAACGCTCGAACAGCGCCTGCTGGCCCTCGCCCAGGTTTTCTGCGTGCTCCTTGTAGTTCTGGGCGGTTATGACCAGAACCGGTTCCTCGCCGGCATAGGGATTGGGGCGGGTATGACCCGGACCCTTGTATTCCAGGCCGGGTGGCAGACCTTTCCACTTGGGTGTCCACTCGGGAATGGAGCCATCCGCGTTGGCGCCTTTTTCAGCGCCAAACGGGTGCCGTTCGACGCCCAGTGTTGCCGCTTCCTCCTCGGAGACTTTGGCGTGGGCGAGTCCGGCTGCCAGAAATACTGAGGCCAGGGCGGTAACAACGGGTCGTTTTGCATATCTCATATCAGTCATTCTCCTGCATGTCTTGGCTGTTGCTCGTTGGAATAATACTGTCGCTGTTGTGTCAGAATCGGTATTTCGCAGAGATCGAAAAGTTATCCCTGTCCTTGATGAGGTAGTCACCTTCTTCCTGTTCGTCCCAGAACCACGCGTACGTGGCCTTGAACTCCCACTTGCCCAGGTAAGTACCCGTTGCGGTAATGGAGGCCTTCTTCTGGTCCTGCTCCAGGCCGTTACCCAGCGCGATGGCGTTACCGTAGCCGTGAACGTCGTGGCGGAACGCGAGCGAGACGGTGCCGTCCAGGCCTTGCATCACATTGAAATAGCGGGGCGTGACCGCGAATTGGTAACCCCAGGCGTCGTCAGTGACCACGTAGGGAGTTCCCTCGAGTTTGTTGTCACCCAGGTTATTGCCCTGGTAGATGATTTCGGCGTTGAGCGCTATCGAAGGAGAAAGCCACTTGAATGCCGTGTACAGATCGCTCATGCCTGCTGTCACCTGCCAGTAGTCGTCGGTGATCACTTTGCTGCGGATGAGTCCCGGGCTGCCATTGGAGCCCACTACGACCTCGTTGGTCAGGTCGACAAAGGGCATATTGTCAGAATAAAAAACGTCGGCATACACTTCCATCTCGACGACATTGCCTGTCATGCTGAAGTTCCATGAATCAATATTTTCCTGGTAAAACTCAGCCGCATAGGAGTCGGGGCCAGCCAGGTCTATGAAGATGTCGACGCCCGGAATATTGGCGTGTGCCCGGGCGAAGGCCAGCTCCGACGTCCAGCCCGAGTCAAACATGTAGCGCAGGGCCGCGCCCCACTGGTCGCTTGCATCGCCGGGGCTGTCCTGGCCGCCGGCTTTACCCGCGCCCAGCGGGCCCAGCAAAATCCTCTCGGCGCCGGGGCCTGTGAAGTCGCTGGTACTCAGGTAACTGCCCACACCCGCCTGCAGGGTTTCCTTCCATTCGAGCTTGATGTAGGCCTCTGCACTGATGTAGTCGGTAAGCGTCATCTTCAGGTCGAGTGCCGTGGTGGGCAGGAAAATTTCCTTGGCTTCAACCCCTGGCGCCAGCGCGGCAGCGGCGTCATTCGGGTTCTGCAGGCCGTTGATGCCCGGATAGAACAGCGAGCCGCCCCAGCTGATGATCTGTCGTCCGGCCTTGACCGAACCGTCCATGTCACCCAACATAAAATTCTGCTTTACGAAAGCGTCCAGCAGGCGCACCCGCTTGCCCTGCTTGTCGATGGTCTGGTCCGGGAACTCGCCTCTTTTCAGGGTGCCACCAGCGGGAATACCGTTGTTGTAGGTCTGGTAATTATCCAGATCCAGATCTGAATCGGTATCGGCGTAGATATAGTCGTAAATCGCATCACCGCGGATGAAGAAAGAAAAATCGTCCCGGCTGCCACCCACTTCCAGAATCATATTTGCCTTGGAGGACGTCATGCTCCCGTTGTCGAAGTTGTTGTTACCGTCGTTGGCGTTGACCGAGTCCTCAAGGAAGTCGTCGCGTTTCTCGGTCCGCCACTGGGCCGAGTAGCCCAGGGTGGTGTCGACGTTAAAGCTCCACTCGTCGTAATTATACTCCAGTGCCATCGAGGGCGCGGCTGCGGCCACGGCACCGATCAGTGCGGACCCCTGCAGCAGGCTCGTCAGCTTGTTTCTTTGTGGATTTGATTTCATGTTCAGTCCTGTTTCTCAATTGGCTCGTTAAGTGTTCAAGCGCTTGCCGGTTGTGTGCTGTCGCTTGTGAGTTTTTCCGGCTTCACCAGGAAATAGGCCAGCCCGGGAAGCAGCCAAAGCGCGCCGATCATGTTCCAGAGGAACATAAACGTAAGCAGCATGCCCATATCTGCCTGGAACTTGATGGGCGAGGCCACCCAGGTGATGACACCCACGCCAAGGGCAATCCCGGTAAAGGCCACCGCCCGGCCAGTGGTGGACAGGGCCATGTAGTAGGCTTCCTGCATGGGCAGGCCCTGTTTCAGGTAGTGCGTGAGGCGGCTGTAGATATAGATGCCGTAGTCCACACCGACACCGACACCCAGTGCGACCACAGGCAGAGTGGCCACCTTGATACCTATCCCCAGGTAGGCCATCAATGCCTGGCACAGGGCTGAGGTAAGACCCAGGGGAATGATGATGCACAGCACCGCTACCCCGCTGCGGAAGCTCAGGAACACGAGCGCTGCCACTACCAGGTAAACCAGGATGAGAATCTGCTTCTGCGCCACCTCGATCTCCTGGTTGGTGGCCGCTTCGATACCGGCATTTCCGGCAGCCAGGACAAACTTCACCTGGTCCGTGCCGTACTCGTCGGCGAAGTTCTCAACCGCGTCGACCACCCTGGCCAGGGTTTCCGCCTTGTGGTCATCGAGATACAGCGCCACGATGGCCAGGCTGCAATCCAGGTTCATCAGCTCGCGGGGGACATTGGCCGCGGTGCTGTCCAGCGCCCGCTGGTTGCGGGACAAGGTGGCCCAGCGGGGGTTGCCCTCGTTCACGCCCATGGCACTGCGGCGCATAACATCGGCCATGGAGACAACCGACTGCACACCGGGCACGCCCTCCATATACCAGTCGAATTTATCTATCAGGGTTATATTTTCATACAGCCGACAGCCCTGCTGGGGCGTTTCGACCATTACCTGCATGATGTCCGTGCTGACCGCATAGTTGCCGGTGACGAAGGCGTTGTCGAGGTTGTAGCGTGAATCCGGGCGCAACTCCGGGGCGCCGGCATCCAGGTCCCCGATCGCCATCTGCTGACCGCCGATGATGCCGACGCCATAGCCGATAAGGGCGATGATCACGGATGGGATTGCCACTTTACGGGTGGCGCACTGGGATACCAGAGACCACAGGCGGTGCCGCCGGCCGGGGTCGATGTCCATGTGCTGCACGCCGCGGTCGCTGATCCCGACATAGGACATTATTACCGGCAGCAGTACGAGGTTGGTGAAGATGATGGCGGCCACCCCGATGCTGGCGGCGATGCCCAGTTCCCGGATTACCTCGATGCCGATTACCAGCAGGGTTATGAAGCCCACGGCGTCACTGATCAGTGCTGTCATCCCCGCTACATACAGGCTCCGGAAGGCCAGCCGGGCCGCGAGGAGCCGGTCGCCGGCCTCACGCCCGTTCAGGGCGATAGCATTGATCACCTGTACGCCGTGACTCACGCCAACCGCCAGAATCAGGAAGGGAACCAGGATGGAATAGGCGTTGAGCCCGAATCCCAGCAGATCCAGCAGGCCCAGTTGCCAGATAACGGCGATCACGGAGCACACCAGCGGGGCGATGGTGGCGCGCAGGCAGCGGGTGTAGATGAACAGCAGTATGAAAGTGATGATCAGGGTGACGATCGCAAACAGGAAAATAGCGCCGATACCCGCGAGCAGGTCGCCCACGATCTTGGGGAAGCCGATAATATGTACGCTTATATTGTCGTTTTCATAGCTCTGTCGCACCAGCTTTTCAATGGCTCTGGAAAACGCCAGGTAGTCCAGACTCTCGCCGCTGGTCGGGTCCACGTCATAGATCGGCACCTCGATGATGGTGGACTTGAAGTCATTGGCCACCATGCTGCCGACTATGCCGGATCGTGCCAGGTTGATGCGCAATTGCTTGAGTGTCGCCTCGGAACCGTCGTAGTCCGGCGGAATAACCGAGCCGGCTTCGAAACCGTCCTCGGTCACCATGTACCAGCGAACATTGGGGCTCCACAGGCTCAATACGCCGTTCTTGTTGACTCCCGGCAGATAAAAGATTTCATCGGCGATCTGCCCCAGGGTGGAGAGGTACTCATCGTTGAAGATATCCCCTTCCTTGACAGCGACCGAGACTTTAACGGCGGCGCCGCTCGCCTGGAGGTCGCGCAGGTGACTGTTCATTTTCTGGATGAAGGAGTGCCCCTGGGGAATCAGCTTGGAAAAACTCGCCTCGGGTTGCAGCTGGTAGGCCCGGAAGGCAAGGAACAGCGTAATCAGCGAAAACACAACCAGGATGCCGAGGCGGTTACCGAAGATGAGCTTCTCCGGCAGGCGCGCGGTCTCCACCGCCGGGTAGTGCAGTCCCTTTTTACTCTCGTTCATTGCGCTGCCTCCCTGTTTGCCGGGACAGGTCCGGAACCCGCCGCGGTGCCGGTTACCAGCACCCGGCTGCCGCCGTCACCTGTCACCATATAGCGGCCATCCACCATAGGGGCGATGCCATGTATGCCCGCCCGCGACGGCTGGGGTAGCAGGGTAAAGCTGTCACCGTGGTCCTGGCTGATGGTGGCCATGCCGCCCTGGCCGACAAAGATCAGGGTGCCGTTGTCGGTGCTCAGGCCGCCCAGCAGGCTCGCCGGGGCCCTGGACTGCAGGGCCTCCCAGGTCTCGCCGCCGTCCCTTGAGCGATACACGGTACCGCGCAGGCCGTAGGCGAATACACTGCTACTGACAGGATCGAACAGCACCCCGAAAAAGCTGCCCTCATAACCGGTTTCCAGCGCCTGCCAGCTCTCGCCATTGCTGCGGGAACGAAATACCGTGCCCCACTCCGACGCCAGATACAGAGTGCCGTCCGGCGCGGCTGCCAGGCCGTTGAGGTGCAGTTCTTCGGGATTGTCCACCTTGTGGGACCAGTCGTCCCAGTGGCGCCCGCTATTGGAGGTGTGCAGCAGGGTGCCGTAGGCGCCGGACGCCCAACCCTGTTCCTCATTGGCAAACCAGACATCCATGAGTGGCGGCGCGAACACTGGCTCATCCAGGAGTTCCCGGGCCTTTTCCAGAGCATGTTCAGCCTCCTCGAGCGCCTCCTCCAGAACAGCCTTTTCCTCTTCCGGGGCGTTTGCGATCTCAGCACGGAGCTGCTTCAGTGTCACTTTCGCCCGACCGGCTCGCTCCTCGTTCGTCTGGGCCTGGGCGCCGACCCCGTCGCGTTGCAGTTCCCAGTTGACGCCACCGTTGCGGCTGACCAGAACATTGCCGTCGTGACCGACGGCCCAGCCCAGTTCGGGTGAAATAAAAAATACCCGGGTCAACATCGCCGAGGTGGGTACCTCGGCCTGCGCCCATGTTTCGCCGTTATCATCGGAGTACAGTATGTGCCCGCGCTCGCCTACTGCCACCAGATGATCGCCGGCAGCGGCTATGTCGAGCATCATCGAGGTGACAGCCTTGTCACTACGCATGGCATAGTCCGGGGCTGCAGACAATCCGGAATAAGGAAGCAGGCCGAGCGCTGTGACACACAGCAGGGCTCGCGCGAACTGGCTTCCCAGTGGTCTTTTCATCTGATTATTACTCCCTTGATCCGGCTCATCTCTTGCCTTTTGCCGATTTTTTCCTGCGCGGTGTCGATGCGCGCTGCAGTTCGGCGAAGGACTCCTCTATGCAGCGGGTGTAGAATTCCGGGTCCGGCATTACCTCGCGGCAGCAGATAAACGCCAGGGTAATGGCGCCCCTGTTTTTCATGACCATGCTGTTGACCGTGTGGAACAGGCCCATGCCAGGTGCCAGTGGCCCGATCCCGAAGGAATCGATGAGCTGCGCCCCGCACATGTAGAGTTGATAGGGCGCACCGGGAACATTGGTGATAGTGGTGTTCATCATCAGGTTTTTCTCCGCAAGGCCGGTCATGGCGGTGGCCTGGATGAGCAATGCCTGAATGCCGGCCGGGACCGTTTCGGAGAAGTCGACCATCATGCGCGCGCCCTGCGCTTGCATATACGCCTTGGCGTTGACTGCCTGCTCATGCACTTCCCGTAAACGTTGCAAGGGGTCGTCGACGTCGGTGCACAGCGCCGTGGTCATCATGCCCACCATATTGCCAGCCTTGTCTTTCTCGCCCTCATCGCGGACATTGACCGGGCAGCCGGTGACCAGGGAGCCTTCAGGCAGTTCGTTTTTCTCGATCAGGTATTTGCGCAGTGCGCCGCTGACAATGGCCAGCATGACGTCGTTAACGGTGGCACCCTGGACGCTGTTTTTAATACTGCGGATGGCGTCAAAATCGAACCTGGTGGCGCCCACCACGCGATGTGGCGTCAGTTTGCGGTTAAACCGGGTTGTGGGTATTTCGCCCAGCTCGCTGAATTCACCCCGACTCAAGCCCTGCTTGATACGTTTGCGAGAGGAGAGCAGGTCGCGCGCCATGCGCAACATCTGACCCGGTTTGAGCAGGCTGTTGGTGTAGGCCTTGAACAGGAGTTTCCCTGTGCCCGGCGGTGCCGAGGGTTGCCACAGTGCCGGCGCCGATGCCGGTTCGGGATTCGGTATCGTATCATTGAAGGCGCCAAAAAATTCCACCCCGGAAGCGCCGTCCATAGCGGCATGATGGACCTTCAGGTACAGGGCGAAACTACCGGGGGGAACGCCTTCGAGGTCGTGCAGGCCCTCGATGATATAGGCCTCCCACAATGGCCGGTTTCTGTCCAGCGGCCGGGCATGCAGCCTGGCTACCTGTATGCATAGCTGGCGCCAGTCACCGGGTTTGGGCAGGGCGATGTGGCGCACATGGAATTCCAGGTCGAAGTTGGGGTCGTCCACCCAGTACGGCTGGTCCAGGTTGAAAGGCACCTCGACCAGTTTGCGCCGAAAGATGGGCGAGCGATCCAGGCGGCTTTCGAACATTGCCAGGATGTCCTTGAAGCGGACCAGGCCTCCGGGGCTGGTGGACTGATCGTATATGGAGACGCCACCTATCTGCATGGGAAAGCCTTCCAGCTCCATGTGCAGGAACATGGCATCAGGACCAGTAAGCTGCTTCATAAAAACTCCTTGCGGGGCATGGAGCACAAATTCGCATACCCGTTATTGTTATGTCCCGATACATCCCGCGAGCGGACCGGGAACAGTTTCAGAACCTGCCTGATATGCTATGAGCCGTTGCCTGTTTCGGAAATGTTCTCTCACTCCAAATTCATATACATATGCATCCGGTGAGCGTTTATGCACACAAAAATGACTGCTCAGGTGTCTCCGCTCGCCGGGTATTCCCCTAAGATAGCTAGTGTAGTGTCAGGTATAAAACGTATGTTCAGCGAGCCTCCAAAGGGCTAGCCGCAAGGCGCGGTTTCGAAGGCATAGTGGTGCTATGTCGAGAAAGCGCAACGCAGCGGATGGCCCTTTGGAGACTCGCCCGCAGGGAGGCCACCCCTTTGCGTTATGCCGCGTTGCAGCTCTTGGAAATAGAACCACTATTCCCTGCGAGCGGCGCCTTGCATAACACAAAGGGGTGGCCTCTGAACATACGTTTTATACCTGACACTACACTAGGGTGTATTGCGTAGTTCATCAAAGAGTGTCGCCAGGGCTCCCGAGGCGTGGGAGCATCAGGAACAGCCTGCGGGATTCCCGCTGGCATCGGAGGTATGTATCGTCATGAACATCCAGAGATATTCAAGGCAGTCGCGCAGTCTGCGTAACATCGAACGTGAAATGTCGCAGGCCCAAAGTTATGAACAGTGGCTGGCACTTGCCAGACAACATGACAGCGAATCGGGCGCTGATCAGTGGCGCCGCAAAAATGAATCACGCCTGTATGACGACGCCAGCATCAGTAAGCGCCTGAAGAGGCTGCGTACCCTGCGAAAAAAGGGCGACGATCACGGCCTGCTGTTTGCGCTCAACGAAGGCATTCACGGCAATATGGCGGGTATGGGACGGGCCGCGCTTTACCAGCGTGCGAAGTCCGGCACCAAGTTTTTGATCGAAGAGTACATCAACGAAATACGCGATTCGCTCAACTATCTTGCGCCCAGGGAGTTCCCCGGCATTCCCTGGGCAGAGCGCATAGAATTTTTCCAGCGTGCCAGCCACTGTTACGGACGCTCGGCCCTGATGTTGAGCGGCGGCGGAACCCTGGGCTACTTCCATTTTGGTGTGATCAAGACACTGATTGAGCAGGGTCTGTGCCCGGCGGTCATCTCCGGTGCCAGTGCAGGAGCCTTCGTTGCATCTATTGTCGGTACCCGTACCGACGCCGAGTACCTGCGCCTGTTCGAGAACAACTACCTGGCCCGGGCGCTGACGGCAAACAGAGGCAACATCAAGATCGGCTTCGCCAGTGGCAGCGACAAGGTCGATATGAAGATCATCAAGCGGGAAATGGCGCGGATGATTCCGGATATGACATTTCTGGAAGCCTATGAGAAAACCGGGCGCAGTATCAACATCACGATCTCTCCCGCGGAGCCCAGGCAGAATTCACGGCTGCTCAACCATATCGCCTCCCCCAATGTAACCATCCGCTCTGCTGTCCTGGCCAGCTCCGCGCTGCCCGGTGTATTTCCGCCGGTGCAGCTGGAGGCGCGCAATGTGCATGGCAAGGTCCAGCCCTACCTGCCGTCGCGGCGCTGGATAGATGGTTCATTTTCACAGGACTTGCCGGCCAAGCGGCTGGCGCGTCTGTACAGTGTCAACCACTTTATCGTCAGTCAGGTCATGCCCGGTCTCGGCCGCGATGAGCCGCGCCTGCGGCCGGGTATTCGCAAGATCACCTCGGATGCCGCGGTGGCCGCAACCAAGGAGATTGTGCGGGGCTGCCTGGACTTCGCCCAACGCCGCCTGACGGTCGGCCCGAGGATGGGGGTGGCGATGAATACCATAAATGCCCTGATAGACCAGCAGTTCACCGCTGACATCAACATATTTCCGGGCTACGGCCTGTCCAGCCTGAGCGCCGTTCTGAAAATGCTGTCAGAAGAAGAAATGGTCGAACTGATCAGGGAAGGCGAACGCGCCACCTGGCCCAAGGTACCGGCAATAAGGGTCACGACCCGGATCGGCCGTGCACTGGACAGCATCCTCCACGACTTCGAGGTGGAAGAGGCGCACTGGCTCAAGTCAGCGCGCCGCAGCGAGGCCGGCAGGAAGGCCCGCAGAAGAGTCGCTTAGCGGTTGCGGGCTTTCGGCCCCTGGCCCCTATCCCATGTAGGCCTGGCCACCGTCAACAGCGATGCTCTGGCCGCTGATATAGGCCGACTCCGGGCCGCACAGCATGGCGACGAACTCTCCGATGTCCGCCTCGCAGTCGCCGATGCGCTGCAGTGGTATGGTGCGTACGAACGCGGCGGCCTCCTCGGGATTATGGGCTATCCATTTTTCCAGGGCAGGTGATTTGGCATGGGGCAGTATGCAGTTGGCGCGGATATTGTCTTTGCCCCACTCGCTGGCGGCTGCGCGGGTGAGGGCCCGGATCGCCTCCTTTTCCGCCGCATAAACGCCGTAATTGCTCATGTCCCAGCGTTTTGCCGCAGTACTGGCCATATTGATAATGGAGCCGCCTTCAGCGCTCAGGTAGGGATGGCAAAGTTGCATCAGGCGCAGGGTGGCGACAGGGCCGACCTTGAAAGCTGTCATGACCTGCTCCAGCTTTTGCGTCAGTAGCGGCCCGGGCGATGTGCTCACCGCATTGTTTACCAGGATCTGTATCCCGCCAAACTGCTCTATCGTAGCCGCGACGGTGCGTTCCAGGTCCTCCGCTATGGCGACATCGCAGGGGAGGGCGATCGCCTCGGTGCCGTACCTCTGGGCAATCAGTTGACAGGTGCTCTCACATTTTGCCACCGTGCGTCCGGCTGCGACGATTTTCGCGCCGCGCTTTGCCAGCGCCAGCGCAATCCCCTGCCCGATACCCTGTCCCGCCCCGGTGATCAGTGCAACTTTGCCTTCCAACATGTGCGAATCCTTAAATGGTATACCCGAAGCCGCCATGTTATGGATGGTCCGACACAGTCTGTAGCACCATGTCGTTCAAATTCGTAGACATTTGCGCTCCGCGGTATGGCTGTGAGCGGAAATGTCTACAAATTCGGTTGGCATGGCGCTGGGGAAAAAAGTGGTCCTGATTCATAATCGAGAGAATTTGCGCAAGGAAACAGAGGGTTACAGACCATGAGACTGGAAAACAAGGTAGCTATCGTCACCGGTGCAGGTGTCGGCATAGGCGCGGCGACTGCCCGCCGCATGGCCGAGGAGGGCGCGAAAGTGGTGCTCGCCGCCCGGCGCCTCAACCTGCTGCAGGATGTGGTCGCCGGTATCGAGGCCGCCGGTGGCACTGCCATGGCCTGTGCCTGCGATATTACCAACGAGGAGTCCGTGAAGCAGCTGGTGGCGGATACCGTGGCGGCCTACGGCAAGCTGGATATCGTCGTTAACAACGCGGTACTGATGGTGCCGGGCATGCTGTCCAGCTACAGCAGCAAGGCCTGGCGGCAGAATTTCATGGTTTCGCTCGATGGCGCCATGTTCCTGATGCGCGAGGCATATCCCCAGTTGAAGGCCAACCGGGGCGCGGTGGTCAACGTCTCCTCCGTCTGCGGCCTGCTGGGCTCGGTGGGCACGGCCGGTTACAGCGCGGCCAAGGCCGGTATGATCGCCCTGTCCCGCAACGCGGCGATCGAGTGGGGCAAAAAGGGCGTGCGCGTGAACACGGTGATCCCCGGCGTGTTCCTTACGCCCCCCACGCTTGGCCTCATGCCCGACGAGGCATCCCAGGCCGCCACGGCACAATCCCTCCCCCTGGGGCGCATCGGCGATCCCACGGAGTGCGCCAATGCCATTTTATTCCTGGCCAGTGATGAGGCATCCTATATCACCGGCGCCGAGCTGGTGGTGGATGGCGGGCGCACGGCCGAACTGATTACCGGCACTGCAAGCTGGGACTAGAGTGACGAGGTACACCAGAGAGGGAATAAGGTATGAATGAGGATATTCTGGCGCGTATAGATCGCCTGGAGTCGCTGGACGAGATCCGCCAGTTACCGGCAAAGTACGCTCTTTCCCTCGATATGCGCGACCTCGATGCCCATGTGAACCTGTTTGCCGCGGATATCCGGGTCAGCAGGGACAAGGTCGGGCGCTCCCACCTCAAGCGCTGGCTCGACGACACCCTGCGGCTGCAGTTTACCGGTACCGCCCACCATATCGGCAATCACGTGATCGAGTTCGACGACCCCGACAACGCCCACGGCGTGGTGTATTCGAAAAACGAGCACGAGACCGGCGACGAGTGGGTCATCATGCAGATGCTTTACTGGGACAACTACCAGCGCATCGACGGGCGCTGGTATTTCCGCCGCCGCCTGCCGTGTTACTGGTACGCTACCGACCTCAACAAACCACCCCTTGGGGACAACAAGATGCGCTGGCCCGGACGGGAACCCTACGAGGGCGCCTACCACGACCTTTGGCCCTCCTGGCGGGAATTCTGGAATAACCCTCCTGACAGTGACCAGCCGGAGGTTGCGCCGCCGGCGCCACTGGGTCAATTCCTGGCGACCATGCGGCGCGGTGAGCCGGAGCCCAGGATTCGGGTCCGGTGAGGTTCACCGGGCTGTTACCGACAGACAGGAACAACACATGGATATTTTTTCGCCGCTGAAGCTGGGCCGGCTGCAACTGGACAACCGGGTCGTCATGGCCCCCATGACCCGCAGCCGGGCGGGTAGCGATGCCGTGCCCACCGACATCATGGTGGATTATTACGCCCAGCGGGCCAGTGCCGGCCTGATCATTTCTGAGGGTATCGCCCCCAGTGCCAGCGGACTGGGCTACTGCCGCACGCCGGGTTTGTTCAATGACGCCCAGGTGGAAGCGTGGTCGCGGGTCACCGCGGCGGTACACGCCGCCGGCGGCAGGATCGTCGCCCAGTTGATGCATGTGGGCCGGGTGGCCAGCCACCTCAACAAACCCCCGGGCAGTGAAACGGTAGCGCCGTCGGCCATCCCGGCGAAGGGTGAAATCTATACCGACCAGGCCGGTATGGTCCCGTTCGACACGCCGCGGGTCCTGCGGGGCGGCGAGATTCCCTGGATCGTGTCGGAGTATCGCCAGGCCACCGAGAATGCCTACGCGGCGGGTTTCGACGGCGTCGAGCTGCACTGTACCAGTGGCTACCTGCCCGCCCAGTTTCTCTCCACCGGTACCAACAAACGCGATGACGAGTACGGCGGCAGCGTCGAGAACCGCTGCCGTTTTCCGCTCCAGGTACTGGCTGCCATGGCCTCGGTGGATGGCGCCGACCGGGTCGGTATGCGCATCTGCCCGGACAATCCCTTCAACGATCTCAGCGACGAGGACCCCCAGCGAACCTTTGAGCAACTGCTGGGCGGCGCGGCCCTGTTGCAGCTGGCCTACCTGCACGTGATACGCCTGCCCACAGGCCGGGTCGATAATATAGCGCTGGGGCAGCATTTCTTTGGCGACAGGCTGATCGTCAATGACAGCTACGATTTTGCGGAGGCAGCCGCCGCGATTGCTGGCGGGGACGTCAGCGCGGTGTCCTTTGGCCGGCCCTATATCGCCAACCCCGACCTGGTCGAGCGCTTCCGTGAGGGGGCGCCCCTTGCCAGATTTGATATGCGCACCCTGTACGCGGGCGGGGCGAGCGGCTACAGTGACTATCCAGGGCGGGACAGCGGTTAGTTACAATCCGGGAGCGGCAGTGTCACCATGGCAAACGAACATGATAACGATACCCGCTCGCGCCCTGTCTCCTCGGCCCCCTGTTCCATGCATGAGGTCGACCCGGTCTACATGGGCCTCGGCGCAGCCAGCGGCCCCGCCGGTGCTCCTGTAACCCGCAGTGGGCAGGCAGGCACCGGGCAGAACAGCCTTGGTGATCTCAGGACCAGCATCCGCAGGACCAGCTGTGCCGACGAGAAAACCGTGCTGGCCACGCTGCTGTCGATGAGTTCACTGTCAGCCGAGCGCCGGGAGCGCCTGCGCGCTCAGGCGATCGACCTGGTGCAGCGCTGCCGACGCAAGAGTCACAAGGCCGGCACTCTCGATGCCTTCCTGCAGGAATTCGGCCTGTCCAATAACGAGGGCATAGCCCTTATGTGCCTCGCGGAGGCCCTGCTGCGGGTGCCGGACGAGGAGACCGCCGACCGGCTGATCGCGGAGAAGATCCAGTCCGGAGACTGGGGGGCGCACAAGGGCAAGTCCCGGTCGCGTTTCGTCAACGCCTCGGTGTGGGGCCTGATGCTCACCGGGCGCGTGGTGCGTCTCGACGACGATATCACCGAGCAGACGACGTCCTGGATGCGGCGATTGATCAATACCCTGGGTGAGCCGGTGGTGCGCCAGGCGGTGCTGCAGGCGATGCGTATCATGGGCAGCCAGTATGTACTCGGGCGAACCATCCAGCAGGGCCTGGAAAAGGGCAGGGCGAGCAACCGCGCCGGCACGCGTTTTTCCTTTGATATGCTGGGCGAGGGCGCCCGCACTGCCGCCGATGCCCAGCGCTACTTTGACGCCTATGCGACAGCGATCAAGAGCATCAGCAGCACGGTCCGGGGCGAGTCTGTGGTCACTGCCAACGGCATATCCCTGAAACTGTCCGCCCTGCATCCGCGCTATGAATTCAGGCAGAAGCGCAGGGTGATGGCTGAGCTGTTGCCGCGGGTGAAAGCGCTGGCAGTGATGGCCAGGGAGGGCGGCATCGGCTTCAGTATCGATGCCGAGGAGTGCGACCGGCTGGATCTTTCCCTGGATATTTTTGAGGCCCTGGCCAGGGATGATGACCTCGCCAATTGGGACGGTCTCGGCTTTGTGCTGCAGTCTTACCATAAACGCGCTTTCCTGGTGGCGGACTGGCTCGCAGCCCTGGCGCGCGAGACCCGCCGCCAGTTCATGGTGCGACTGGTAAAAGGCGCCTACTGGGACGGGGAGATCAAGCATGCCCAGGAGCAGGGCCTGGCGGACTACCCGGTATTCACCCGCAAGAGTCACACCGATGTTTCCTACCAGGTGTGCGCCGAGCGCCTGCTGGCCGCGCCGGACGCCATCTACTGCCAGTTTGCCACTCACAATGCCTACACGGTGGCCCTGGTCCTGGAGCTTACCGACGCGACGACCGCCTTCGAGTTCCAGCGCCTGCACGGCATGGGACATCTGCTGTATGACGAGGTACTGGACAAGTGTCCCGGCGTCGCGGTGCGGGTTTATGCGCCGGTTGGCAACCACAAGGACCTGTTGCCCTACCTGGTGCGCCGCCTGCTCGAGAACGGCGCCAACAGCTCCTTCGTCAACCGCTTCCTGGATGCGCGGGTGGCACCGCAGGAGCTGTTACGGGACCCGGTGGAAGAGGCGCTTGCCCAGCCGGCCGGCCGTCATCCGGGGATTCCCGAGCCGCGGCTGCTCTATCGCGATGAACCCGCTCCCTGGCTCAGCGCCCGCGGTATCGACCTGGCGGATCCGCTGGACGTCGCGGAGCTGTTGCCAAAACTGGTATTGCCGGCGGCAGCGGTGGTCAGGGCCGCGCCGATCGTGGGTGGGGAATGGCTGCAGGGGCAGTCGCAGGCGGTGACCAACCCGGCCCGCTTCGATACCGTGGTCGGTAATGTGATGGAGGCCGACGCCGGGGCCATCGAGCGCGCGCTTGCGCTCGCCGCGGCGGCGCAATCCGGCTGGGATGCCGCGGGTGCCGAGCGCAGGGCGACCTGCCTGGAATCCCTGGCGGACCTGCTGGAGCAACACTGCGAGAGCCTGATGGGGCTGATCATCGGCGAGGCGGGGCGCACGGTTGACGACGCCCTGTCAGAGGTGCGCGAGGCGGTGGATTTCTGCCGCTACTACGCCCGCCAGGGTCGGCTGGGCTTCGCCGCGCCGCAGCCCCTGCCCGGTCCCACCGGAGAGGTGAACGAACTGTCCCTGCACGGTCGCGGGGTGTTCCTGTGCATCAGTCCGTGGAACTTTCCCCTGGCGATTTTCACCGGCCAGGTGGTCGCCGCCCTGATGGCGGGTAACAGCGTCATCGCCAAACCGGCGGAACAGACCCCGTTGATAGCGGCCCGGGCGGTGAGCCTGATGCTCGAGGCGGGGGTGCCGCCGGATGTGATTCACCTGCTGCCGGGTGATGGCACGGTGGTCGGCGGTGCGCTGGTCAGGGACCCCCGGGTCGCGGGAGTGGCCTTTACCGGCAGTACCGCCACCGCGCGACTGATCAACCGCCAGCTGGCCGCACGCGAGGGGCCGATCGTCCCGCTCATTGCAGAGACCGGCGGTCTCAATGTCATGATAGTGGATGCCACGGCACTGCCCGAGCAGGTGGTGGATGATGTCATCACCTCGGCGTTCCAGAGCGCGGGGCAGCGCTGCTCGGCGCTGCGCGTGATGTACCTGCAGGAGGACGTTGCCGATGCGGTGATCACCATGCTCGCCGGCGCCATGGCGGAGCTGGAAATCGGCGACCCCGCTGCGCTGGCAACCGATATCGGCCCGGTCATCGACCTGGAGGCGCGACAGATGCTGGAGCGCCACGCCCAGCGTATGGGCAGGGAAGGCAGGCTGCTGGCAAGCTGTGAGCTGAGCCAGGAGCACGCCAGTGGCTATTTCTTCGCACCCAGGGTCTACGAGATCAAACAGCTGTCACAGCTGCCGGAAGAGGTGTTCGGGCCGATACTGCATGTCATCCGCTACGCGGTACAGGATATGCCGCGGGTGCTGGCGGACATCAACGCTTCGGGTTACGGCCTCACCCTGGGTATTCACAGCCGGATCAACGGCTTCGTGGACGACGTCTTCGAGGCGACCCGGGTGGGCAATACCTACATCAATCGCAACATGGTGGGCGCTGTGGTAGGTGTGAACCCCTTCGGCGGCCAGGGACTGTCCGGGACCGGGCCCAAGGCGGGAGGACCGCATTACCTGGCGCGCTTTGCGGTGGAGAAGACCCGCACCGACAACGTGGTAGCCGGGGGCGGCAATACCCAGCTGTTCAACCTGCAGGAGCGGGAACCGGCGGACCGGACGGAGGGCGGCTGAGGCCCGCGGGTCTGGCTGCGGTGCACGGCCCCGCGACAGGCTATAACACCAGGGCTTTCGCCCGTCCGAATGCCGCCAGCGCGAGGGCGATATCGTCGTCGCTCAGCGCCGCGGAGATCTGGGTGCGTATCCGCGCCTTGCCCCGGGGGACCACCGGGAAGGAAAACGCCACCACGTAGACGCCCTGGTCCAGCATCGCTTCCGCAAACCGGGCCGCCAGCGCGGCGTCATGCAGCATGACCGGCACGATCGGGTGTTCGCCCGGTAGCAGTTCGAAGCCCATCTGCTCCAGGCCCTCGCGGACGACCCGGGTGTTCTGCCGCAGCCGCTCGCGCAACTGCGGCGCCTCGCGCACCAGCTCGATCGCCTTGATGGCGCCCGCCACCACCGGTGGCGCCACCGTGTTGGAAAAGAGATAGGGCCGGGAGCGCTGGCGCAGCAGGTCGACGACCTCCTGTCTCGCCGCCGTATAACCGCCGCTGGCGCCGCCGAGTGCCTTGCCCAGGGTCCCGGTGATAATGTCCACCCGGTCCATGCAGCCTCGCAGTTCATGGGTACCCCGGCCACCGGCACCGATAAACCCGGTTGCATGGCAGTCGTCGAAGTGCACCAGGGCGTCGTATTTGTCCGCCAGCGCGCAGATTTCATCGAGCCTGGCAATGAAGCCGTCCATGGAAAACACACCGTCGGTCGAGATCAGCTTGAAGCGTGCCCCCGCCGCATCCGCCGCCTGCAGCTGCGTCTCGAGATCCGCCATGTCGCTGTTGCGGTAGCGGTAGCGTTTCGCCTTGGAGAGGCGGATACCGTCGATAATGCTGGCGTGATTGAGCTCGTCGGAGATGACCGCATCTTCCTCGCCCAGCAGGGTCTCGAACAGCCCGCCGTTGGCGTCGAAACAGGAGGGGTAGAGGATGGTGTCTTCGGT
>JAZBNW010000154.1:0-2151 GCA_036350855.1 Halieaceae bacterium | reverse complement strand
GCTTTCAGAATCATGGCCTTGGCTAAGCTTCGCCTGGGGTGAACGGAATTGCGCTCATTTCGCGCAAAGGCCCGGGCGTCAATGCATCCTTCCCTGTCGCAGTAAACAAAAATGGCTGTTCGAATTTAAACTGGCGGATTTGCGGCAACCGGATACGGCATGGAACTCGAAAAACTCTTGAAGATGGAACAGGCTGCCAACAAAGGGCGAAGGGAAATGTTCCGCCTGGGTACTGCCTTGCTTTTCCTGGTGGGAATCATCCTGTTCATCTCCATGCGTGGCGGCGAAGTCAATTACGCCTTGATGGTCGCGGCCATGATCGGCGGCTACATGGCGCTCAACATCGGCGCCAACGATGTGGCCAACAACATCGGCCCGGCAGTGGGTTCCAAGGCGCTCACGCTCACCGGCGCGCTCTTTATCGCAGCCATCTTCGAGGCCTCCGGCGCCATCATCGCGGGTGGCGACGTGGTCAGCACCATCAAGAGCGGAATCATCAACCCCGATGCCGTCGCCGACCCCAACACCTTCATCTGGCTGATGACTGCGGCCCTGCTCGCCGGCGCGCTCTGGCTCAATATCGCCACGGCTGCCGGGGCACCTGTCTCCACCACCCATTCCATCGTCGGTGGAGTACTGGGTGCCGGCGTCGCCGCCGGAGGCCTGGGCATCGCCAACTGGGGCGAGGTTGGCCAGATCGTTGCGAGCTGGGTCATCTCGCCACTGCTCGGCGGGGTGATTGCAGCCGGATTTCTCTACCTGATCAAGCGCACCATCACATACAAGCCTGACATGCTGCAGGCCGCCAGACAAATGGTCCCCGTCCTGCTGATGGTGATGGCCTGGGCCTTCAGCACCTATCTGGTGATGAAGGGCCTGAAGCAGATCTGGAAAGTGGGCTTCGGCACGGCTGTGATGATCGGAATCGGTTTCGCCCTGACCACCTACGCCCTCACCCGCCCTTGGGTAGCGTCTGTTTCCGCCCGGGTGGAGAACACCAAGCAGGGTGTGAATAGCCTGTTCACCCTGCCGCTGATCTTTGCCGCTGCCCTGCTCAGTTTTGCGCATGGCGCCAACGACGTGGCCAACGCAGTCGGACCCCTGGCCGCCATCAATGAAGCAATCGAGCATGGGGCGGTCGCCGCCAAGGCTGCCATCCCCCTCTGGGTTCTGCTGGTAGGCGCCATCGGAATTGCGCTGGGCCTGGCGCTGTATGGCCCCAAATTGATCAAGACCGTAGGCTCGGGCATCACCGAACTGGATCAGATGCGTGCATTCTGCATCGCCATGGCGGCGGCCATTACCGTGATCCTCGCCTCGCAACTCGGCCTGCCGGTTAGTTCCACACACGTCGCAGTGGGCGCGGTATTTGGCGTCGGCTTCCTGCGCGAATTCCTCAAGGCACATTACGGACGGATGATCGAAACCATCGAGGAGCACCACGTGGGACACGACCGGGAAATCGTCGAGGCCTATCTGGAAAAATTCCGTGCCGCCGATTTCGAGGAAAAAGGCGCCATGCTCACGCAGCTGAAGGCAAGCAAACAGGCGGCCGCGGAAAGTCACCTGTCGAAGAAGGAACGCAAGGGTTTGAGAAACATCTATCGCCAGGAACTGGTCAAGCGCTCTGCGCTGATGCGCATCGTGGCTGCCTGGCTGATCACGGTACCGGTTTCCGCCCTCATGGCCGCCATGCTGTTTTTCACCATCCGCGGCATGATGCTTCCTTGAAGACAGGCCATTTGGCCAGGGAGTCTGGACCCGCCGCCCTCACTCGACCTGACAAATCCGGACCAACGGCAGTACCTTGGCTGTCCGTGGCTGGCCGCAGCAGGAACGCAGCTCGGCGCATACGAACCAGGCATCGCAGACAAGTGAAACCGTGACTCTGTACCCGTGATGCGCGCGGCGTTTCACTCAGAGCCCCTACCGCCGGAGACAACCATGCTGAAGCTGTTCCAATCGATCTTTCGTCCGGGTGCCGACAAGATCGGCACCTACCCCGAGGACCTGATCGAACGCGCCATCGAGCGCGCGGTCGATGGCACCGACCGGCGCCTGCGAGCCCTGTCGGGCTACAAGAAAAGCCTGCGACCCGCGGTGGTTCACGCCATCGACCATGTGGTGGAACTGGTCGACCATCTCCCTCCT
>JAZBNW010000153.1:0-3278 GCA_036350855.1 Halieaceae bacterium | reverse complement strand
TTACGGTCACGGATTCATCGAGAGTGACTATCTTGCTCATCAACCTGCTCCAATGTGAATTACCGGGTTAATACGGATACCCACCCTGAATGGTTCAGCCCACAGGCGAGCGTTGATAGCGGCGGGACAACGCAACAGGAGCCATTGCAGCGCCGTGCTACACCGGAGCCCGCTCTCGCTTAGGACATGAGCCTCCCGTATACTACTCCGAAACCCCCAAGTCCCAAAACCGGAGCAGTACACCTATGTCCCTCATGCACCCCCAACTGGTCACCCTGCCGCTATTGGCTCTGATCCTCGCCTGCACAGGCTGCTCAACCACGGACCAGCCAGTGCAACAACAGGCGGCAGCGGTACACGCGGTCGACAAGGACGGCCTGCCGATCCTCACCGAAGAGCAGAAAGACGCCGGTATCATTTGTGTGCGGGAACCGGTAACAGGCACGCGAATTTCGAAGAAAACCTGCACCACTGCCGAGCAGCGCGAATACGCCAAGAGGCTTTCCCAGGAGGATCTGGTGAATACCCAGCGTCGCTCCGCAGGCCCCACGATCCAGGAATGATGGACCACTTGCAGGCGACAGGCCGGCCCGCGCCCGGCATCCGGAACAAGCCCTAAGCCAGTACCCGCTGCAGCCAGCGGGAAATATCCCCTATCTGCTGTGCGCAGACGGCATGCTCCATGGGATAACTCCTGAACTCTACCTCGTGGCCCATGGCGGACAGCGCCTGTTGCGCTTCCCGACCCATGCGCTCCGGCACCACCGGGTCCTGGCTGCCGTGGCAGATGAAGACCGGCAGCTTGCTGTTGGCGCTGTTCGGGGTGATGGTCTCCCGGGTGGCGAAGTAGCTGGACATGCACAACAGGCCGGCCAGCGGCTGTATATAGGTCAGCGCGGTCTGGTAGGCCACCGCCCCGCCCTGGGAAAAGCCAGCCAGCACGATACGCTCACTCGGTATGCCCCTGTCGGTCTCCCGGTCGACCAGCGCCCGTATGCTCTCCGCCGACGCAATCAGCTGTGCAGCGTCGATCTTCCGGTCGATAGCGATCTCCGTGATGTCATACCAGGCCGGCATGACATAGCCGCCGTTGATAGTGACGGGGATGGAGGGCGCGTTGGGAAAGATGAAACGCACGGCCATCCCGGCGGGCAGTTGCAGCTGCGGCACCATAGGCACGAAGTCGTTGCCATCCGCCCCCAGGCCATGCAGCAGGATGACGGTGGCCCTGGCGGGCAGGTCCGGTTCGATATCAATACACGGTAGCATCAGGTCGGTGAGCGCGGCGACAAGTCTGTCTGGCCTGCCAGTATATCGTCGCCCTGCAGCGCCGACGAATTATTTTCCCTCCAGGCGCAAACGCGAGACAATGCACCGCTTTACAGTCCCGGCCGGAATCCAATTTGATGACTGACAACTGTCCATGCGGCAGCAACAAGACGTT
The DNA here is from genome assembly GCA_036350855.1 of Halieaceae bacterium. Taxonomy (GTDB): domain Bacteria; phylum Pseudomonadota; class Gammaproteobacteria; order Pseudomonadales; family Halieaceae; genus JARRPM01. Next base: position 1,834 of record JAZBNW010000153.1, on the reverse strand, counting down.
CGAAGCCTGTTGTGGCCGTTTTCTCTGCACGGGGAAGCAGGCGTCCACGCCCGAACAGCTGATGCGCTCGCGCTACAGCGCCTATGCCCTCGGGGGACACGGCGACTACCTGTTGCGCACCTGGTTTCCAGCGACGGCGCGCGGCCTCACAGCGCAGACACTGTCCCGACGCGACTGCGAATGGACCCGACTCGAAGTCCTCGCCAAACAGCAGCGGGGCGACAAGGGCATGGTGGAATTCAGGGCCCATTATCGCGATGCAGGGGGGCGCGAACAGGTGATGCATGAAGTATCGGTCTTCCAGCGCCTGGCTGGCCGCTGGCTCTATGTAGGGGGCGAGGTAGACTCGTCACCAGCCTGACATCCCGCAAGCCCGTGCAAGCAGAAACCGAACAGTACGATGTGGTGGTGCTCGGCGCCGGTGCCGCGGGGCTGATGTGCGCGCTGACCGCCGGCCAGCGCGGGCGGCGCGTGCTGGTGCTGGAAAGGGCCAACAAGGTGGGCAAGAAAATCCTCATGTCCGGCGGAGGGCGCTGCAACTTCACCAACCTGCAGGTCGAGCCCGAAAACTTCATTTGTGCCAACCCGCACTTCTGCAAATCCGCTCTCAGCCGCTATACCCAGTGGGACTTCATCGCGATGGTGGAACGCCACGGTATCGACTACGAGGAGCGCAAGCACACGCAGTTGTTCTGCGTGAACTCCGCCAGGGACATCCTGGATATGTTACTGCGTGAATGCGAACTGGCCGGGGTTGAGATCAGGACCCGGTGCGAGATCGTGTCGATTGCCGCCACGGCGAGCGAACCCGACGCCGCGGGCGAACCGACGGCGAAATCGTCTTGTGCGTTCCAGTTGGAAACGACCCGGTCAGGTGAGACCCGGTCAGGTGAGACCCGCTCAGGCGAGACCCGCGCCGTGGCCTGCGCTTCCCTGGTGGTGGCCACGGGAGCGCTGTCAATTCCGACCCTGGGCGGCAGCGGCCAGGGTTATGATATTGCCACGGATTTCGGCCTGAAGCTGACGCCGCGCCGGGCCGGGCTGGTGCCTTTCATGTTCAGCGACGCCACCCGGTCACTGTGCGAACGCCTCGCGGGCGTATCGCTGGAAGTCACAGCGAGCTGCGCACAGCAGGCCTTTACCGAAAACATGCTCTTTACCCACCGGGGCATCAGCGGCCCCGTCATCCTGCAGATTTCCAACTACTGGCAGCCGGGTGATCCGCTGCTGATCGACCTGTTACCCGGCCTCGACGCGTCGGCTTGGCTGATCGACTGCAAGATGCGGCAGGGCAAGGCCAGGCTGGGCTCCGTACTGCAGGGCAAACTGCCAAAAGCACTGGTCGCCGAATTGCAGACCCTGTGGTGGCCCGCGATGGCGGATAAAGCACTGGGCGAATTCAGCGATCGGCAACTGGCCGGGATAGGCAGCCAACTGAACGAGTGGCGGCTCAAACCCTCGGCAACCGAGGGCTACCGGACCGCCGAGGTCACCCTGGGCGGCGTCGACACGAGCGATATCAGCTCAAAGACAATGCAGGCCAGGCAGCACCCCGGCCTGTTCTTCGTGGGGGAAGTGCTGGATGTGACCGGCCACCTCGGGGGCTTCAACTTCCAGTGGGCCTGGTCATCCGGTTATACCGCCGGGCTTTACGCGTAGCGGGCCGCAACCGTGCGGTCGCTAATCGACTTTCTGCAGGGTCAGGAACATCGCCTTGTCGAGAGCGGCGAAGAAATCCTGGTAGGTCAGGGGATCGGTGACAGCCTTGTCATCGAGCCTGGCATTCGCCCGCACAGCCACACGTTTTCCCTCCATCTCCCGCACCGTTACTGTC
>JAZBNW010000152.1:0-11312 GCA_036350855.1 Halieaceae bacterium | reverse complement strand
CTTCCTCGCCGGTTCGGGCATTCTCGACGGCATCAAGGAGACGCTTACCAAGCAGGGTGTCGAGTTTGCGATCTTCGACGGCGTGCTGCCCGACCCCGCCTTCGACCAGGTGCAGGCCGGCGAGGCGATGATCCGCACCGAGCGCTGCCAGGCGGTGGTTGCGGTCGGTGGCGGCTCCGTGCTCGACGCCGCCAAGATGATGGCCATGCTGCACACCAACCCGGGCACGCTGGAAAGCTTTGACGGCATCCAGAAATGCAAGAAGCCGGGGCTGCCCCTGTTCGCCGTCCCCACCACTGCCGGCACCGGTTCGGAAATCACCCTGGCCGCGGTTATCACCGACCCCGTGAGTCACAGGAAAGTGCCCATCGTGGACAGCAAGATGATCCCCGGCTATATCGCCCTGGATGCGGAAATCATGAAGGGCATGCCCCCGGGCATTACCGCCGCAACGGGGATGGACGCCCTCACCCACGCGGTGGAATCCTATCTCTCTACCGCTTCGACGACCTCCACCGAGGAGCATGCCACGGCGGCGGTGAGACTGATTTTCAAATACCTGCCGCGGGCATTCAGTGACGGCGGCGATATGGAAGCGCGGGACGGCATGGCGCTGGCTGCCTTCTATGCCGGTGCGGCCTTTACCAAGACCTCGGTGGGCTATGTCCACGGCATTGCGCACCAGTTGGGCCGGCTCTGTGGCACCCCCCACGGCAATGCCAACGCGATGGTGCTGCCCGAAGTGCTGGCGGCCTACGGGGATTGCGTGCACCAGCGCCTTGCCGCCCTGGCGGGCGTGGCGGGTATCGGCGAGCCGGGCGAGAGCCAGGCGGCCCTGGCGGGCAAGTTTATCCAGGCCATCGTCGATATGCGCAAGGACATGGCCCTGCCCCTGCAGCCGAAAGACCTGAAGGCCAGCGACATCCCGGGCATCGTCGACGAGGCCATCGCCGAGGCAGGCCTGCTCTACCCGGTGCCGCGCTATATGTCCGAGGCAGAGCTGACCACGATCGTCAACGGCTTGCGCGCAGCCTGACAGGCGCGGTAACGTTGGCAGCAGGCAGCGGTAGTGGCACCCGAATAACCAAAAACAAGAGAGAGACCCGATAGATGGCGACAGAATTCACCGCGGGCAGTTTCCTGGGGCGCTGGGCATTTGCGCTGATACTGGTGCTGGGCACCTACAACCCCACCCAGTGGTGCTACTACGCGTGGGCCACGGCGGACAGCACGACCTTCGGCCCCGTAGTGGCGATTGTCGGCATCGTTCTGTTGATCGGCTGGATCATGTTCATTCGCGCCACCTTCGAATCCATGGGCTGGCTGGGGATAACCCTGGGGGCCGCCCTGTTCGGCTGCATCGCCTGGCTGTTTGTAGATCAGGGCTGGCTCAGCCTGGACTCGAATGCCGCCATTACCTGGGTCGTGCTGTTGATATTGTCCCTGATTCTCGCCGCCGGCATGTCCTGGTCACATGTCAGGCGGCGCATGTCCGGCCAGTTCGACGTCGACGAAGACGGTCGCTAGGAGCCTGTCGGACTCAGGGGTTCGTAGCGAGGCGAGTGGGAAATCGAGTCAAATTTTCCCCGGTTTTGAGGCGCATAGTGGCGCTACGCAACGAAAAACCGGGGGAAATTTGGCCGATTTCCCGCCGCCGCAGTAGAATCAGCCTAAGTCCGACAGGCTCCTGGCCCCAAAAGCGTATTCCCGATGGTGCCGTGCACCAACGGGAGCACGATCAGAGGCGGCTATCCAGCCTGGGACGGATCTTGTCGAATTCCTCGGCGATGACCTCCCGCAACACCCGCAGTCTGGCGCTCAGGCGCAGGTCTTTGTGGGTCAGCACCCACATGTCCGAATGGTGAACAATGGTGGCGCCAGGCACCCGGACTATCTCCGGGTCGTCAAACGCCATGAAGCAGGGCATATAAGCCATGCCCATCCTGTACCGCACCGCATCGGCCAGTAGAGTCAGGTCCACTATGGCGTGGCGCACCGGCCGATCCGGGTAGTCCGTCTGGGCTAGCCACTCTTCTTTCTGGAACACCGAACGCTTGCCGATCCAGCTCAGGTGCGACACATCCGCGGGGTCGTCGGTGTTGAGCAGATCCTTGTGCACATAGGCCGAGGCGGTCAGCATCGACAGGTGGCGCCCTATAAGGTATTCGGGGGGCTGCACGCCGGCGGGCATCACCCGCACGGCGATATCCGCCTCCCGGCGGCTGAGGTCCGCGGCGTCTTGACTCGAGGCGAGTTCCAGGTCGATGCCCGGGTACTGCTGCGCGAAACGGGCGAGTCGGCTCACCAGGAAGCCGAGACTACCCGCCGGTGGCAGCGAGAGCCGGATGCTGCCCCGCAGTTCCTGGTCGCCACCGGTGATCTTGCGCTCCACGCCCATCACCAGCTCCTCCACATGCTCGGCAGTGGGCAGCACCTGCTCGCCGGCGGCGGTCATCCTGTAGCCGTCGGGGGTGCGGTCAAACAGGTGCGTGCGGAGCTTGTGCTCCATGTCATCCAGGCGTCGGGTGATGGTGGAGTTGCTGACCCCCAGCTCCTGGGCTGCACCGCGGGCCGAGCCCTTGCGGCTCAGGGCCAGGAACACTTTCAGGTCATCCCAATCCAAGGCGCTTTACTCCCGCTTCAGTCCGGTGTCGGAAAGGGGCCGGGGGCCCGCTGACTCAAGCGCTGGCGTAGAAGGCCGCAAAGGTATCGATGAAGGCCTGCAACATGTCCGCCGGCAGGTCATTGACGCCCGCCGCCGCCTTGCGGCCGCCCCCGGTGGGAAACTTCATGCACAGCTCGTCGGCACCGGTCTTGTTATCCAGCGGCGCCCTGACAGAGACGAGGTAACAGCCGTTGGCCTTGGCCGTCAGCACCGCGTGGGCGCGGGCGGGGTCGCTGTTGGCCAGGTCGTTGCTGTAGACGCCGCTGACACGCCGCGCCCAGGGCTCGTCGGGCATCATGAACACCGCCACGGCGTCGTCACGGTATTCCGGTGCCAGCGATTCCGCCGTCCCCATATCCTGTTTGTAGCCCTGCTCGAGCTTGTCAAAATGCGCGCGACCGTCGTCCATGAAGTCGAATGGACTGCCGTATGGGCTGATCAGGCGAAAAAGCTCAGCCGGCTCGAAATGCAGGTCGGCAAGGTTGGAGCCATAGCCGTTATAGTTGATGTAAATGCCCAGGTTCTCGAGCTGCTGCAGGCGCGCCTCATCCAGTGCCAGGGGGCGGGCAATGCGCCGGGCACTGTCCTGCAGATTGTCGCCGAAAGCCCCCACCACGGCCCACTCCCGGAAAGCGCCGCCCAGGTGCTCGTTTACCAGGATGCTGGTGCAGACGTCCGGCGCGGTATTGATCACCGCCTGCAGGCGGTCGCTGTGCGGGATGTCGCCGGCGAAATGGTGATCGCAGTAAAACACCTCGGCCCCGGCGGCGAGCGCCCGCTCCAGGCCCGCGCGGTTCTTGTCCAGCGACACATCCAGCACCGTCACCTGCGAACCCGCGGTGGCCTCCACCCGGTCCAGCAGGTTGATGTCGCGTTTGACGCCGGTGACCAGCTGGGCTTCCCGGGGCTGCGCGTTGCGCAACTGGGTCAGGGCGCAAAGGCCGTCGGCATCGCCGTTGAAGACGTCAAAATGAATCATGTGGGTTCCTTGGCTGAAATTCGTTACCGGTTGGGTATGCGGGGTTTTACTCAGAGCTTGTCAGGGAACAGTTCCTTGACGTTGGAAGCGACAGCGGGTACCACGACAGACGCCTGCAATGCCAGCGCACCCTGCTTTTTCCACAGGTGGTCGAAGCGCACCTCGTGATCGCCAAACCCGCTGACAGCGGTATTCAGTACCGAGGTGATGCCGACACAGTCCATCGTGTCGCAGTAATGTTCCAGTTCCTGCAGCAGCTTGCGCATCCGTTCATAGGGCAGGCATTCTTCCTCCGCGCGCATGATCATGGGGTGACCGGTACCGGTTACATTGCTGCCGAGCAATAGTTCCTCATGCAGTTTTTCCCCGGGGCGCAGGCCGATAAATTCGATATTGATGTGCTCGCCCACGTGGGTGTCGTGGTCCATCTCGTAGCCGCTGAGACGGATCATGCGACGGGCCAGGTCGACGATGCGCACCGGCTCACCCATATCGAGCACAAAGACATCACCGCCGGTGCCCATGGCGCTGGCCTGCAGAACCAGTTGTGCCGCCTCGGCGATGCTCATGAAATAGCGCGACACCTCGGGATGGGTCACCGTGACCGGGCCCCCGTTTTCAATCTGCTCGCGAAACAGGGGCACCACCGAACCGGAGGAGCCCAGTACATTGCCGAAGCGCACCATGCAGAAACGGGTTGTCGTCTCTTTCTGGGCGAGCCCCTGCAGGATCATTTCGGCAAAGCGCTTGGATGCCCCCATGATATTGGTCGGGCGCACCGCCTTGTCGGTGGAGACCAGCACAAATGTCTCCACCCTGGCCTTGCGGGCCGCCTCGGCGGCATACCAGGTGCCGAAGACGTTATTGGCCACACCCTCGGCGATATTATGCTCTACCATGGGAACGTGCTTGTAGGCCGCGGCGTGGTAAACCGTCTGCACACTGAAGGTCCGGTAGATGCTCTCGAGGCGGCGCTGGTCCTGCACCGAACCCAGCAGGGCGACCAGCTCCACCTCCCGCCCCGATGCGCTCATCAAGTCCTGCAGCTCACGCTCGATGTTGTAAAGCGCGTACTCCGAGTTATCGAGCAATACCAGCTCCCGGGGTCCCGACAGCAGGATCTGGCGACACAACTCCGAGCCGATGGAGCCGCCGGCGCCGGTCACCATCACCACCTTGTCGGTGATGCAGCGATCGATCAGCTCGGGGTGAGGCGGTACCGCGTCGCGCCCCAGCAGGTCGTCGAGGCTGATGTCCTGTATCTGGTTGACGCTGGCCCGGCCCGACACCAGCTCATTGATCCGGGGCACCGTGCGCACATAGACGGGCAGGCCCACCAGTGAATTGATAATTTCCTTGCGCCGCTCCTGGGTGGCCGACGGTATGGCCAGCAACACCTGGGTGATATCGTGCTGGGCCGCCAGCTGTTCCAGTTCCCTCGGGTGGGCGACCTGCAGGCCATTGATGACCGAGTGCTGCAGGTTGCTGTCGTCATCGACGAAGACCACCACCCGGTACTGGTCGCCCTGGTGCAACGCCGTCAGCAGCTGGCGGCCCGATTCGCCGGCGCCGTAGATGATCACATTCTCGGACAGGGAGCGCAGTTTGGCCTGGTAGTAGGCGCGCACGCTCAGGCGGGTACCGCCGATGCCCAGCAGGGCCAGGGCGAAATAGATAAACGGCATGGAGCGCGGCACACTGGCCTGGCTGAAAAATACCGTGGCCCCGAGGATCAGGCTGGAATAGCTGACGGCGGTGAGCACCGCCCAGATCGCCTGCTGCCCCATAAAGCGGATGACCGCCCGGTACAGGCCCAGCCGCAGGAAGACCACGGCGCTGAGCAACACGGTGACGGCAGCGCAGGCGTACTCCACCGGACCCAGGTGAAAATGCGTGTGCCCCCAACGAATCGCGACGGCCAGCCACATGGCAGCGGCGACGAACACCATGTCGAGGATCAGCAGGCCGGCCTGCTTGATATTGCGCGGAAGCTGGACCATTTTCTCCAGGGCCTCCCGCAGACTGCCGATCAGGCCTGCAATGGATCGCGATGTAAACTTGCCAACACGATTCAGCAAATCGCCTCCCAGTATTCTGATTGCTGTCGCTGGCGCACCTTGCCGGTGCCGTAACGACGCGAAGATCCCTGAATTTTACGCTACGGGCCTTGCTTTCGCCATGCCAAGCAGCAGCGGAAGATATGCCAAAATTACCAATAAAATTGAGTACTTGGGGTAGATTTGTGCGAGCCACGCCAGCGGCAGCAACCAGCCAGCGAAGAGTGCCGCCAGCGCCATGTCCACCCGCAGGTGGGAACCCCAGTGCCGGCTGAGGCGCTGGTAGGCGTGCAGGCGGTGGGGGCTGGTGACCGACTGGCCGGTCACCAGGCGCCAGCACAGGGTCCAGCTCGCATCGGTAATGAACGCGGCCAGCAATATCAGCCAGCAGGCCAGGCCCAGTTGCCCGCTCACGCTGCCGGCCAGGGCAAGGCCCGCCAGCAGGAAGCCGGTGGGCACGCTGCCCGCGTCGCCCATGAACAGGCGCGCGGGGGGCCAGTTCCAGACCAGGAAACCCAGCTGGCTGGCGGCCAGCAGCAGGCAGAACAGGCTGTAGTCCCGCGCGCCCTCCCCCCGCCAGGACAAGAACGCCGCCGCGCTGCAGGCGAGTACGCACTGGATGGCCGCGATGCCATCGATACCATCCATAAAATTGTACAGGTTGACCAGCCACAACATCGCCAGCGCCACCACGACGACCGGCACGACCTGCATCACGCCACCTGCCGGGGGCTGGGGTAACAGGTACCAGGCGGCCGCGAGGCAACTGAGACCGTAAGCGCCAAAGCGCAGGGACACCGAGAGCCCCCGGAGATCGTCAGCGATGCCGAGCAGCATCAGCAGCAGGGCGAGCCCGGCCAGGGTCATGTATCCCGGCGCCCAGGCGCCGGATACCGCTGCCGCCACCAGCAGCCCCAGGCTAAACGCCAGCAGCATCGGCGCGCCGCCGCCGTGGGGGGTGGGGACCCGGTGGGAACTGCGGGCATCGGGCGTGGCCACCAGCTGCCAGCGCAGCGCCAGCTGCAGGTACAGGCGGCACAGCACAATCGACGCCACCAGGGTGACCAGCACGGCCGCGATCACTCCCTGTCACCCCCGCGGGCAATCATCCCGGACACCACGTCCTGCAGGCGCAGCCGCGGCTGCCAGGATGTGGCGGCCAGTACCGCCCGGTTGCTGTAGAGCTCGCTGCCAAACAGCTTGTCAAAGGTGGTTTCACCCGCGCGCCCCGGGCGCAGGTCCAGCAACGCAGCGGCCAGGCGCCAGCCCGCCAGCGGCAGCCAGGCGCGGCCGACGGGCCTGCCCTGCGCCAGGCGCAACTGGTCGTAGACAAAACGCGTGGAATAGCGCTCGCCGTCACTCGCGATAAAGGTGCGCACCCCGGGGTGCGGCTCCCCGGCGACAAGGCACAGCAGGTCCACCAGGTCGGCCAGTGAGACCATGGACCGGGCGCCGAGGTCGGGCGGCCGCGGCAGGCCGGCCCGCACCCCACGCGCAAGCAGGGCCAGGTTGCCCTTGGGGACGGGGCCGTACACCAGGGTCGGCCGCAGGATGACGACCCCCATGGGACCCCGGGCGAACTCTGCCTGCAGCGCGTTTTCCGCACTCCACTTGGACCAGCCGTAGGGGTCGACGGGAGCCCTGCAGTCCTGTTCCGAGCGCACCGAGTCATCCGTCGCAGGGCCCATGGCCTTGACGCTGCTGAGGAAGACAAAACTTCCCACCCCGGCAGCGGCGCACAGGCGGGCCAGCTGCAGGGTCGCCAGCTCATTCAGTTCCCGGTAGGCGGCCGCCGGGGCGCTCTGGTGCGCAATAGCCGCGAGATGGAACACCGCGTCGACACCCTCCAGCAGTTGCCGCTGCGGCATCCTGCGGGCCAGGTCAATCGCATGGGTGGGGGTACCGCCGGGCAGCAAGGCGCCTGATCTGCTCAGGGCCGTGACCGAGTCGCCGCGGGCGAGGAGTTGCCGGCAAAGATGGCGCCCGACATAACCGGTCGCTCCCGTAACAAGACATTTCACTCGGTTGGGTCACCATCAAAAAGGAAAAGGGGGCACAGGCCCCCTCATGATACGGATGCGGCTGCCTTATTCCAGTGTAATTCTTGTCCGGTTGTCGTCCAGCGTGGACTTGCCGATCCCTTTCACATCGGCCAGTTCGTCTACCGACTTGAAAGGCCCGTATGCCTCCCGGTAGCGCACGATCTCCTGCGCCCTGGAAGTGCCCACGCCCTTGAGCGCCGACGCCAGGGTGGCGGCGTCGGCCTTGTTGATGTTTACCACTGCCACAGCGGGCGGCGGCGCCTTGTCCTGGGCGTATGCCGCGCTGGCGCCGCCCGGCAGGATGCCCGCCATCAGGGTGAGCGTCATCGCCAGGACGACGGCTGCGGGCAGCCGTGTGGTGAGAAAACTGCGTCCGGCTGCCGGGGCGGGCCGGGAATATCTGTCCAACAATTTTGAATAGGTCATGGTGTCATCTCCATTTGACGTGCTGCATCCGTGCAGGCATCCGTACCGTGGAGAAGTCTAGCAGCGGTGTTCCGGGCGGCCAGTGCATTGGCCGCATATGATTCTACAGCGCCTTGCCGAGTTCCGTGTGTACCCGCTCGAGCGCGGCAAGAGGGTCCGCGGCGGCGGTAATCGAACGCCCGATGACGAGGTAGTTGGCGCCCATGGCGATGGCGTCAGCCGGCGTCACGACCCGCCGCTGGTCCCCGGGGGCGTCCCCGGCCAGGCGAATACCCGGCGTCACCAGGCAGAAAGCATCGCCCCGGGCCCGGCGCAGCAGTTGCGCTTCCAGTGCCGAGCAGACCACCCCGTCGAGCCCGCAGTCTGCGGCCAGTGCCGCCAGTCTCTGCACCCGCTCCTGCGCGGATTCGCTGTAGCCCAGCTCCGCCAGATCCGCGTCGCTCATGCTGGTGAGCACGGTGACGCCGATCAACAGCGGCCTGTGTGCCCGGCTCTCCAGAGCGGCGACGGCGGCCTCCATCATTCTGCGCCCGCCACTGGCATGGACGTTGACCATCCACACGCCCAGCTCGGCCGCGGCGCTGACGGCAGCCGCCACCGTGTTGGGAATGTCGTGAAACTTGAGATCGAGGAAGACTTGAAACCCCTTGTGTTGCAGTTTTTCAACCAGCGCCGGACCACTGCGGGTGAACAACTCCTTGCCCACCTTGAGCCGGCACAGCCGGGGCGACAGTTGCGCCACCAGGGCCAGCGCGGGCTCGGCGGAAGGGTAATCCAGGGCGACTACTACCGGTGTGTCCATATGTGTCCCGTTCATGCTGGCGGCCGCCCTACCCGGCAGCCGCGCCGTCGATAGCCTTTATGCTACCCCAGTGCTTGCACCCGGGGCAGCTCCAGTGCAGGTGCTTGCCGGCAAAACCACAGTGGCCACAGCGATAGGACGGGCGGCTGGCCACCAGGCTGTGGGCCAGGTTCTGCAACATGCCGAAATCCTCCCGGGCCTTGCCCTCGCTGGCCTCCATCTGCAAGCCGATCAACTGCGCCATACCCCCCAGTGACGGGTACTTCAGCAGCTGCTCCGAGAGAAACCGGCTCGCGGCGGCAGGTCCGTCCGCCCGGGCCATATCACGGGCGATGGCTGCCACCAGGCCCGGCGTGGGCCGCAGGGCCAGACACTCCAGCAGGTAAGCCCGCAGCGCCTGCTGCTCACCCAGCTCGTCGTGACATTGGCGCAGCAGGTCGATGGTTTCCGGCAGGTAGTCGGGGTCCTGCAGGCGCACGCGCTGCAGTGCCTGAGCCGCTTCCCGGTAGCGACCGGCATCGTAGGCGAGCTGGCTCAGCAACATGGAGGCGCGGACACACTGCTTGTCATGGCCCAGCGCGTCCTGCAATAGCTGGCGAGCCGCTGCCGGATCCCCGCTGAAGCGAGCCTCCTCGGCCAGCTCGCAGCAGTAATGCGCCAGCCGAAGAGCCGGCCTCTGGCCACGCTCCGGTATGCCGTCGGGCGCGGGCCGGTCGCGCTGTAATTTGCGCGGCAGCAGCGCTTTCGCCACATCGATGGCGCGGCGCCAGTCCCGTTCGATTTCATAGATTTCCAGCAGGTGCATGCGGCCGGCCCGGGACTGCTCCGGGTAATCCTGCACCAGTTCGAGCAGCAGTTCCTCCGCCCGATCCAGCAGGCCCGCACTGATATAGTCCAGGGCCAGCTCGAGTCTCGCCCGCACCGCGTCGTCGGCTGCCAGGCTAGGCCGCGCGATCACGTCCTGGTGAACCCGCACGGCGCCATCCACCTCGCCGCGCCTGCGCAGCTGCACACCCAACGCTATACGGGTTCTTGCACTGCCCTTATCCGCCGCGAGACCATCGACGATACTGTCCAGGACGGGATCCTCAACGCGCCGCGCGCCGCGCCGACCGGAGAAATACTCACTCAGTGCAGAGGCCTGTAGCGAACTGCGTCGTCCCAGCACCCAACCGATGCCTGTCGCGGCGAACAGAAAACCAAAAACGACGAGGTCACTCACTGACCGTCAGTTCCGTACTCCCCGGCTGCCCGCTGGCACCGCGCAGCTGCTCCAGCTCCGCCCGCGTGCGCGCCAGCTGACGCCTGGAGGAACCCAGCGCCGCCCGCGCGCGCAACAGGTAGAACCAGGAAACCAGCAGACCCGCGAGCCCGCCCAGGGCAAATGCCACCAGCACCCAGAGTGCGAGACTGCGGGGCGCGAAAGTGAATACGAGCATATCCAGCGGCACCGCCTGTTTGTTCTGGAGCGCAAACATGACGCCCAGGGCGATGCCGGCCAGCAGAACGAGGACGGTAAATAGGGTACGCAGCTGTTTCATGATGACATTCGCTTCAGATTCAAGGTTGCGGCGGCCGCGGTCATTGCCTCACCCCGGACGCCCCTGATGCAAGCGGCAAGCTCACAGCCCCATCTGCAGGCCCAGGTTGACGCGTTCCCGCAGTTCCTTGCCAGGCTTGAAGTGCGGGACATACTTGCCGGTCAGCTCGACGGAGTCGCCGGTCTTCGGGTTGCGACCGCGACGGGGCTCGCGAAAATGCAGGGAAAAGCTGCCGAATCCACGAATCTCGATACGCTCCCCCGACGCCAGCGCCTGGGACATATGTTCCAGCACGGTTTTCACGGCCAGCTCCACATCCTTGGATGACAACTGGGTCTGCCGCGCCGCGATGGCTTCTATCAATTCACTTTTGGTCACAGGGCCTCCTGGCTCAGAGGTTTTATTATCGATCATTGTCGTTGGTCGGTTATTGTGGCCTCTGGGAGTTATTTTCGCAAGTTGTTATTTTTTAACGAAAAAGTGGGGTGAGGGGGAAGATCATTTGCCGAGATGACTGGATAAATAGTCAATGGCCTTTGTGCGGATTGGGGGAAGCTCCATTGTCGGCAGGACTCCGGGTTTGTCCTGGCTCCATGGCCGCGGCCCTCCGGGCTGCCCTCGGTCGGTCAGGAGCCTTAAAGCGCTTCGCTGTCTCCTTCCACTCCCTCGGCGCTGGCCTTTAACATTCCGCCAGGACAAACCCGGACCCCTGCCTGATATCGCGCGTGTAACCGATCAACCGATCAACCGATCAACCGATCAACCGATCAACCGATCAACCGATCAACCGATCAACCGAT
>JAZBNW010000151.1:0-7082 GCA_036350855.1 Halieaceae bacterium | reverse complement strand
GTCCGTTAATGTGGGTGATACGTTTACCTGGAACGTCACCTTTTCCAATACCAGTCAAATAATGAACGATTATGATGATGGCCCTGATGGCCTGGCAAACACTACAGATGATGTTTATGCCGGATCCTTCTGTACAGACCGTTATACCGGTACAAATTTATGTGAGTTCGGTAAGTTTAATGGCTTCTCCTTTTTTTCCGATGCGGTTTTTGTCCTGGATCTTGCCTGGTCGGGCGAATACGCAACTCGGGAAGATAACTCCGGCTCCAACTTCGCGTGGGCTTATGACTATGACGGTTATGATGACCTGGTCAGGGAGTTCGCTGCCGATGACCAGTTTTTTCTGTGGGAAAACTCTTTGGGCCAAAATAACTATGCCCGCGGTGTTTGGGAAAAATACACTGTCAGTGATGGCCCTGGTGCCAGCAACAGTTCGATTTCAAGATTGTACTTCGACAGTGTTCTCGATCGAGTGGAAACACATGAAAATCCTCCAGCCACCGTGCCGACCCCCGGCACGCTCCTGCTGATGCTGCTGGGTTCTCTGGGAATGGTATCCACGCAATATGCAAGCAAAAGCGTGATGAACCCCTCGATTGCCTTACGGTGAGGGGCACTGCTGCGGTCGCCGCGACACAGCCATTCTCATATTACTTTACATCACCGGTTCCCTGGCTTCCGGGAGGTTCGGGTTTGTTGCCCCCGGCCAGCTCAGCTAGTGACGACTGCTGGCCGTAACCCGCAAACGCGTCCTGCACGGCGGCCATCTGTTCATCGTCGAGCAATTGGGGGCCCCCGATGGCGAGTGTGCCCCAGTAACAGTGCGCCAGTTCCTCTACCAGTTCCGCCAGTTTGAGTGCGCTATCCAGGCTTGCGCCCGTGGCCAGTTGACCGTGGTTGGCCAGCAGGCAGGCGAGTGAGCCCGACAGTGCCAGCAAACTCGCCTGCGACAGCGCCTTGCTGCCGAAGGTGGCGTAGGCCGCCAGGGGTATGCCGTTACTGCCGGCGCCGGCCACCATGTAGTGAAGCGGCGGTATCGCCCTGTGTGCACAGGCCAGGATGGTGGCGTAGGGCGAGTGGCAGTGGACGATCGCATTGACACCGGGTTTGTGCCGGTAAACCTCGGCATGCATTTGCCATTCGCTGGAGGGTGTGAGCTGGTTGTGCCCCACCTGGCCATCGAGGCTCATGGCCACGATATGCGCCGGCAGTAACTGCTCAGGAGCGACGCCGGTAGGGGTGACCAGCATGCCCAGTTCGCTGCGAACTGAAATGTTTCCCGCAGTGCCACTGGTGAGTTTCTTCTCGACGAGAGACTGCATGGCCCGAACCACTGCTGTGCGATCGCGATCGTCCTTTTGCGTCACGCTCACTCGATTCCTCCCGCCCCGGAAGTGGCACCGGTACTTAGTGCGGTCAATCTGTGATCAACGCCGTCTTGTGTGTTGTGCATGACTGTCGGTTTCCTGCTTGATTTATTCAGCTGACGTGGCACGCCACTGGCCAAGCGCTCGGCCACAGGCTATCTTTGAGCACAACCGCTGACAAGCTTAGTATTCCCTGAGCATCCTGCCCCGGTGCCTGCCAGGTGGCTGAGAGACGAATCACAGAGGCTGACCGTTGACCGACCGCAACCCCTACGAAAAATTCCAGCAAGGCGACCTGATAATGCGGGACCACCTGGCGCTTGACCGGACCCGGCTGGCCAATGAACGCACGCTGCTGGCCTACCTGCGCTCGGGCGTGTCCCTGATGCTGGCGGGGGTGACGCTGTTCCATTTCGCCGAATCGAGCTGGCTTGCCTGGGTGGGGATGGGCTGCGTTCCGCTGGGCCTTGTCACTCTGCTGTTCGGTAGCTGGCGGTTTCGTGCCACGGCCAGGCGCATGCGCCATGTCAGCCAGGCGCCTGCTGCGACGGGCGCAGTCCCTCCAGGAACGTGAGGGCGCTGCTCTCAAACAGGCTGTAGACATCCGCAGACGGCATGATCCGCGCGATGTTGCCATTCATCGCCAGGCAGGCGAGCCCGTGGGCCATGGCCCAGAACTTGATCGCCAGTTCGAGGGAATCGTAGCCGGTCAAACCCACCTTGGCGCACCAGGCCTTGACGGAGTCGACCAGCAGGTAAAACCCCGTCGTCTGCAGCTCCATGTCCTCGATGTTGCGTTTGCGCAACCCCAGGTCGCCCCACATGAGGTCGTAAAATGCGGGGTGGTCGGAGACAAAGCTGATATAGGCCTTGCCCTGGGCAATCAGGGACGCGCTGCTGCCATGGGGCGCCAGCAGGGACGCCTCGCGGGCGACATCGTCCAGCCCCAGGAATGCCAGCTCGGACACCGCCTGCAGCAGGGCATCCTTGTCCTCGAAATGCCGGTAGGGCGCCGCACTGCTGACCCTGGCCCGGCGCGCGGCGTCGATCATGGCGAAATCCAGGGAGCCCTTTTCCTCGATCAACTCCGCCGCGGCGACGATCAGCGCGTTGCGCAGGTCGCCGTGATGGTAACTTTTGCAGTCCGTGTTTTTCGTGCGTTTGTTCATGGCGCCCTCAACCCTGTTGCACGGCAGTATAACCCCCTGGGCCCGGGGATTGGCGCTCCCGCTTGCGACCTGCCCTGGTTACCAGCAGGAAGGCGGGGGGTACCAGGAAAAACGAGACGATAGTGGACAGCAGCACCCCGCCGGCAATAGCCATGGCAAAGGGTGGCCAGAACTGGCTGCCCTCCAGTATCAGCGGCAGGAAGCCGCCGAACGTCGTCACGGTGGTGGAGATGATGTGGCGGCTGGAATCCATGACAACCGCGCGGATCGCAAACAGGCCACCTTTGGCGGCCCCCTCGTTTTCCTGCAGCGCGGTGATAATGATGATCGCCGCGTTGATCGACACCCCGATGGAGCCGATCACGCCGATTACCGCCATGATGCCGAACGGGTAGGCGAAAACGGCCAGCGACAGCAGCGACAGGCCCAGTGAGCAGACGCAGACCACCAGGGAGACTGCCGTCAGCCGCCAGGAGTTGAACGTAAGTACCAGGGTCGCCAGCAGCGCCGACAGGATCAGCCCCAGCGGCGCGATGAGGCGTTGCATGACCTCGGCCCGGGCATCGGAGTCGCCGCCAAACTGGGCATGGTAGCCCTGGGGCAGGGCGATCGGGTCGCGTTCCAGTTCCTCCCGCAGTACTTTGAGTGCTTCCTCGGGCAGTACGCCGCGTTTGATAAAGCCCGAGACACGGTTCAGGCGCTCGCCGTCCTGGCGGGAAATGGGACTCTGGGCGGGCAGGAGCCGGGGCTTGCCGAGTGCGCTCAGGGGCAGCCCAGCCAGCATGGCGGATGGCGGCAGCCCCGCCTGGGCGGGCCGGGGAATACGGATATCGGCGATCCGCTCGGATGTTCCCCACTCCTGCTCTGCCAGTCTCACTCTCACGGGAAGCCGTTCAGTGCCTTCGAGGACCTCCCCGCCAACCCGCCCCAGCAGGGCGTCGTTGAGGGCGGTGGCGGCATCCGTCAGCTGCAGTTGCGCCAGCCGGAGTTTCTCCTCCTCCAGCTCGAACAACAGCTTGGGGGCGCCGCCGATGAGGTCGACGGTGGTATGGGTCACCTGGGGAATACTGTCCACACGCAGGCGGAATTGTTCACCGAGGGCCTGCAGGACTTCCAGGTTGGGCCCGAAAATCTCCACCTCCAGCGGCGCCATGACCGGCGGGCCCTGGTCGATACCGCGCACCACGATCCGCGCCTCGGGAAAGTCCCGGTCGAGTTCCACCTGCAGGCGGCGAATGAGCTGGTTGGTCTGGTCTTTATCCCGGGTGAGTACCAGTGCCTCGGCCCAGGAGGGTATGCCCTCCCGGGTTCGATACATGTTGTAGTAGAAGGCCGGAGGGCTCTCTCCCAGGGTCCAGTCGACACGGCGGATCAGCGGGTCATCGCGCAGGCGGGTGTCCAGTTGTTGCACCAGAGCCCGGGTGTCATGGATGGATCGCCCATCCGCCAGTTTGACCTGGATATACATCTGGTCGCGGTCGGTGCCCGGGAAAAACTGGGCGGTCAGTGTCGGAAACACGAGGAAGCCGCTCACTGGCAGGGACAGGGAGAGGGCGATGGCGGCCAGCGGGTGGCGCAGGCTCCAGTCGAGGGCGCGCACCAGCCAGGCGCCGGCCCGGCCGCTTGCGGCGCCGCCGATGTACCAGTGGTGGGCTCTTTCGCTTTTGCGGGGCAGAAGCCAGGCGGCCAGCACCGGCGTAATGACCAGTGCCAGCACGGTGGAGGTGATCAGCATGATGATCACGGCCTTGGCGATACTGCCGACAAAGTCCCCGGCGGGGCCGGCCACGATGGCCATCGGCATAAAAGCCAGAATGGTGGTCACTGCCGAGGAGATGAGCGGGATGCGCAGGCGGTGTACGGAGCCGGTAATGGACTCCAGCGGGCTGTGGCCATCCAGCAGGCGCTTGCGCACCTCGTCGGTCATCACGATGGAGCCGTCCACCAGCAGGCCCAGGGCGACGATCAGTCCGCTCACCGACATCTGGTGCAGGGCCAGCCCCATGCGCTCCATGACGGTTATCGAAATCAGGCCGCACAGTGGCAGGATCACCGCCACCACCACCGCCGCCCGCCAGCCCAGGGTGAACAGCAGCACCAGGATCACCAGGGCGATACCCATGGCCAGGTTCTTCGCCACCTCCGCCAGGCGGGCCTCGGCGTAGCGACTCTGGTCGTAGGTGATCTCCATGTTCAGTCCGGCGGCGGATTCCTGGCGAAACTCGCTCACCAGGCGACGGAAGCTCTCGCTCCAGATGTCGACCTGCTTGCCGTTTTCCATGGTCACCCCCACCAGTATGGCCGGGCGCCCCTGGGCCAGGGCCAGGGTGGGCGGTGGGGTCACGGCGCCCCGGTATACCCGGGCTATATCGGCGATGCGGGTGGCGGCGCCGCCACTGGATGTGTTGAGGATGACCTGGCGGATGCGCTCCATGGAGTCGAAATCCCCGGCCAGCTCGATAAGCATGTCCGTGCCGGCGCCGGAGGCTCGGCCCGAGGACACTTTCGCGTCCGCGGCCTGCAGGGCGGTGGCTACCTGTTGCAGGCTGAGTCCGCGGGCGACCAGGGCAGTTTCATCGATCTCCACCCGGATCTCTTCCTGCGGTTCCCCGAACAATTCGGCCAGTTTTGTATTGGGCAGGTTGCGCGCCCGGTCGGCAAAATCATGGGCCATCCGGCTCAACAGGGACAGCGGCATGTCCTCAGCGCCCGCGGAGGAGAGGGCGACGATCGCGGTAAAGGACGACATACGATCATTGTCGAAATCCGGCTCGCCGGCGCCGGCGGGGAACTGGCGGGAGGCCTCGGTCATCGCGTCGCGTATCTCCGACCAGCTGCGCTCCAGTTCCTCATCGGGAAGATCGTCGTAGAGACGGATCGTGATGGCGGAGACCCCGCTGGTGGAGGTAGAGGACAACTCATCGATTTCGGGAATCTTGCGCAGCTCGTCTTCCAGTGGCCGGGTCACCAGCGCCTCCACCCGGTCCGGGGAGGCGCCGGGATAAAACGTGGTGATGCTGCCGACGAAATTGGTGAGGGTGGGGTCCTCCTGGCGCGAGATCGAGCGCACGCTCGCGATGCCCACCGCGAGCACGCAGATGATGATCAGGGTGAAATACCGGGAGTGTCCGAAAATATAACGGGCCAGCATCTCAGTCAGCCTCCGCCAGCCTGACCAGGGTTCCGGGTGTGATGCGATGAATACCGTCCGCCACGACCCAGGCGCCATCGGGCAGGGTGCCGAACACATAGACACGGTCGCCCTGGACATCCAGCACTTCGACCGATTCGCGACTTGTCCGGTAGAGTTCGCCGTCCGGCTCGATGCGCAGCACGTTCCAGGTGCCGCGCTGGCCCTCCAGCAACGCCGCCATGGGCAGCCAGCCGCCGCGCATACGTACCTGTTCGCGGTAGTCCAGCGTGATCGGCTCGCCATCGAGCGCTTTCACCCCGGCGGGAATGGCGAACACCGCCGATGTCGTGCGCGTCACCGGGTCGACATCGGGCCGGACCGTCAACAAACGCGCCTGCAGCGACTGGTCGCGCAGTGTCAGGGTATACATGCTGCCGATCTCGAGCCGGCCCGCCATGTCGGCGGGAACGCCGATACGGGCCTCCTGGTTGGTCAGTTCGACCAGCCGCACCACGGGCGTGCCGGCGCTGACCACGGCCCCCTGGTAGACATGGCGATCGGCGATCACACCATCGTAGGGCGCCAGCAGCCGGGACTTTTCCAGCTCGATATCGATGCTGGCCAGGCGCGCTTCGACGGCCTCTACCTGGGAGGCAAGCGCCTGGGCCCGCAGACGGGTATCGTCGAATGCCTCCTTCGATACGGCGCCGGTGGCACTGAGTTCCTTTTGCCGGCCGGATTTGAGCCGGGCGAGTTCGAGTTCGGTGCGGGCCTGCGCCAGTTCCGCGGCGGTCGCCTTGCGCCTGGCCTGCAGCGCGTCGGTATCGAGGCGCGCCAGCATCTGGCCCTGTTCCACCGGGTCACCCTCGCGCAGATCCAGCGCGGCGATCTGCCCCGGGATCTCGAAACCCAGGGTGGCCTTGCGGCCGGCGGTCACCAGCCCCAGGTAGGACACCGGGCGGAAGTAGCTGTCCTGTAGCTCGAAGCGTACCCTTGCCCCCGCCAGCGGGTTTTTCGGCTCCACCCCGGCGGTGAGGGCCACCCGCGCCTCCAGCATGCCTGTCACCACCGCAACGATCGCAATGGCGGCCGCAATACCGATAACAGTAGAGGATTTACGGCCGGGCCAGGTGCCCGGAAGTCGTGGATGTTGGCTCATGACGGC
The DNA here is from genome assembly GCA_036350855.1 of Halieaceae bacterium. Lineage (GTDB taxonomy): Bacteria > Pseudomonadota > Gammaproteobacteria > Pseudomonadales > Halieaceae > JARRPM01. The sequence continues at coordinate 248 of JAZBNW010000151.1, read as the reverse complement.
CCGCATGTAAGAGAAAGTAACATCATGTTACGTTGTCTAACATACGAGTCAAGCCGGGAAATGGATGTCCGCTTGCAGCACCGGTACGATTCGCGCACAATACGCGCCTTCTGCGGGGCTGGTTTTGAGTCCGCAGGCGCTATGGTGATCCAGGCGGTCCCCTCGCAACGATAGATAGTGAACCCCGCCAGGCCCGGAAGGGAGCAACGGTAATTATCGACTCGTGTGCCGGGGTGTGGCTGTCTGGG
>JAZBNW010000150.1:0-19345 GCA_036350855.1 Halieaceae bacterium | reverse complement strand
TCCCGCAAAGCTGTAGCCGCATCTTGAGTAAAGTGACCCCTTCATTCTCGCCGATAATGGCCGCGGCTCCTTGATATTAGTGGCCAAGCTGTTGACGCTTTATACCACGACGGTGATTTTTGCCTGGCGTTTGTGCGCAACCGCCTTGTCGTCACGTATAAAGCCGCGACGTCGGCCAACAGCCGTTTCATACTTTAGAAGGATGGAACCGGCCAGCGGCATTCGGTAGGCTGGAAGCTCAACTCGGTAACAGAGTAGGGGAATCCTACAATGATAGAGATCGTTGCCAGGAAAGCTGCAAGCGGAGAAGTCTGTATCAACAAGGCCAGAATGCACCTGGCACGGCATGAATGGGGGCTGGCGCGGATGGCGCTGGAAGACGGGCTCAGCAAGGGCGGGCTCGACGACCAGTTCGAGGCCGAGAAGTTATTGCAGGACATCTGCAGAAGGCTGCACAATGGTGCCGATCTGGACCTGAGGATCGGCTAGTTATCCTTGACCGCCATGGCCCGGGAGTTCAACAGTCGGGCGCGTTTTTACTGCTGAGGAGGAAATTGTGGGAACAACAACAGAGGAAGCGGCAGTAGCAGCCGTGCTGGGCAACTATTTCCAGCTGCTGGAAATAGATGGCAACTGGAAGATTGTCGCCAAGCTGTTCGGGTCGCACTGATGCCTGGCGAACTCAAAAAGGGTGTCGCCCTGATGGTAGAGGAGGCGCGGGGTCGCATCGAACAGATCGACGCCGACGCCGCTATCGCTCTGCATACCGACCCGGGGGTGGTGATCGTCGACCTGCGGGACGTGCGCGAACGCCGGCGCGAGGGTTACATCCCGGGGAGTTTTCACTGTCCGCGCGGCATGGTCGAGTTCTGGGTCGATCCGCAGAGCCCTTATTTCAAGGACATTTTTGGTCGCGAGGCCAGGTTCGTGTTTCACTGCGCTTCGGGATGGCGTTCGGCGCTCACCGTCGCCACCCTGCAGGACATGGGCTTTGAAAACTGCGCCCATATCACTCACGGCTTTACCTCCTGGCGGGAAGCGGGCGGCCCCCTGGCATTTCCGGAAGACTGAATCCGGTCGGGAAGGGCATGCCCCCGCGCCTTTCTATTCCGGCGGGTAGTACTGTTTTATCCGCTGGTCGATCTTGCCAAAGATCGACTCGCCTTCAGCATTCTTCATTTCAATCTCGATACGGTCACCGAAAGACATGAAAGGGGTGCTGGGTTTGCCGTCGGCAATGGTTTCCAGACAGCGCACTTCCGCCAGGCAGCAGGAGCCGTCCGGGCTGCCCTGGTTGGCGACCGTGCCCGACCCGATCACCGTGCCCGCCACCAGGCCACGGCTCCTGGCCGCATGCTCTATAAGCTGGCCGAAATCGAAGGTCATATCGACCCCGGCATTGGGCGAGCCTATCTTCGCGCCGTTGAGCGTGCAGAGCATGGGCAGGTGCAGTTTGGCCCCGTCCCAGGCATCGCCCAGTTCATCGGGCGTGACCGCCACCGGGCTGAAAGAGGTCTGAGGCTTGGACTGGTAAAAGCCGAACTGCTTGGCCAGTTCCGCCGGGATCAGGTTGCGCAGGGAAACATCGTTGACCAGGGCGATCAGCTTGATATGTTGCCGTGCCGCCCGGGCCTTGATGCCCGCCGGTACATCGTCGGTGAACACGACCACCTCGGCCTCGAAATCGATTCCCCAGTCCTCGCTTTCCACCAGCACGTCGTCATTGGCGCCGATAAAGGCGTCCGAGGCGCCCATGTAGATCAGCGGGTCGGTCCAGAAGGATTCGGGCAACTCGGCGCCGCGGGCCTTGCGCACCAGTTCCACGTGGGTGACATAGGCACTGCCGTCGGCCCAGTGGTAGCAGCGGGGCAGGGGGGCGGCGGCACGGCCCGTGTCAAACGCAAATTCACCCTCCAGTGTCCCGCCCTGGAGTTGGTCGAACAAGGCGACAAGCCGGGGCTCGCAATCGGCCCAGTTATCCATCGCCGCCTGCAGGGTCGGCGCAATATCGGCGGCGGATACGGCCCGGGTGAGGTCGCGGCTGACCACCACCAGTTCGCCGTCACGGCCGGATTTGAGGCTGGCTAGTTTCATGTCCTGTTACCTTGTGGGTTCTTTAGGGGTTGAAGTTCTTCTTTATGCCGTCCCAGCACTTGATGTAGTCGCGCTGGCGCAGCTCGGTTTCCATGGCCCACTTTGTGGGCTGGATGACATAGCGGGATTCCAGCATGAACGCCATGGTATCCCGATAGCGGTCGGGTTGCAGTTCCGCGTTGCTCGCCTTTTCAAATACTGCCGCCTCTGGACCGTGCGGGCTCATGCAATTGTGCAGGCTGCAGCCGCCGGGTACGAAGCCCTCCTCCTTGGCGTCGTAGGTGCCTTCGATCAGGCCCATGAATTCGCTCATCACATTGCGGTGATACCAGGGTGGGCGGAACGTGTCCTCCGCCACCATCCAGCGGGGCGGGAAGATCACGAAATCGATGCCCGCCACGCCGGGTGTGTCGGAGGGGGAGGAGAGCACCGTGTAGATACTGGGGTCCGGGTGGTCGTAGCTTACCGTGCCCATCACGTTGAAGCGCGCCAGGTCGTACTTGTAGGGCGCCGAATTGCCGGTCCAGGCCACCACGTCCAGCGGGGAGTGATCGATAGCGGCGCGGTAAAAGTGTCCGGCGAACTTGCACAGCAGCTCGAAGTCCCCTTCCAGGTCCTCGTAATGCGCCTGGGGGTACTGGAAGTCCCGGTCGTTGGCGTAACCGTTGGCGCCTACCGGGCCCCGCTCCGGCAGGGTCAGCGGCGCGCCGTAGTTTTCCGCGAGATAGCCGCGGGCGGTTTTGCCCGGCAGGTCTACCGCGAATTTCATGCCCCGGGGAATCACCGCAATCTCGCCCGGCTGCAGTTGCAACCTTCCGCACTCGGTGCGCAGCAGCAGCTCCCCCGCCTGGGGGATGAACAGCAGCTCGCCATCGGCGCAGTAGAAATAGCGGCTCTGCATGGAGCGATTGGCCGCGTACAGGTGTATGCCCATACCCGCCTGGGCCATGGCATCGCCGTTGGCGGCAATGGTCACCAGGCCCTCGATGAAATCGGTGGGGGCCTGCGGCAAAGGCAGTGGGTCCCAGCGCAGCATATTGGGCGGCGTGGGCACTTCCGTGATCGGCGCGGTGCGCACCGTGTCCTGCTGCCAGCTGTGGTAGTCACCCTGCACGGCGGATGGCCGGATACGGTAGAACCAGCAGCGCCGGTTGTGGGCGCGGGGCGCGGTGAAAGCGGTGCTGTTGAACTGCTCCGCGTACAGGCCGTAGTTCACCCGCTGCGGGCTGAAGCGGCCAATCGGCAGGGCGCCGGGAAGAGCCTCGCTTTCATGCTCGTTGTCGAAGCCGTGCAGGTAGCCCGGCTCCGCCGGATTGTTGGACGTCTGACTGCTCATATCAGTTCTCGCTCTCCATTTGGCCGGCGATCGCCAGGGCCTGTTCCAGTAGCTGTTGGTCCCCGACCTGGTTGGCCAGCAGCAGGATAAGGCGGGCGTTGATCCGCTCGCTGGCTTCGGGACTGCGGTCCCGGTGCACCTCCGCCAGGGCGGCGTAAAAGGCGTCCGCATCGGAGAAATTTGGCTCCAGCTTCAGTCCACTCATGCGGCTTGCTCCGCTGCCAGTTCGAATCCCATGGCGCGCTTGCGCGCCGACTCTATTTTCCGGGCATCGAGGTCGCGCCAGCGAGCGGCCACGTGCTGGTCCGGCCTGATCAGGTACACACCGGCCCCGCGCAGGTCATAGCGCTCGGCCAGCACGCCCTTGTCATCGCTCAGGTGAATCGAGGCGGCGCCACCCGTATCTGGCGCATCCACCCGGATGATGTCGACGGGATCGCCCCGGCCCCGCCACCGCGCCGCCAGTTCCTCCAGCGCGTTGACCTGGCTGGCGTCGAAATCCCCTTTCAACAGCACGCAGAAACGGTTGCCCAGGTGGTTGAGCAGCCAGCCACTGTGGTTGCCGCCGCCTACCGGCGCATCGACGCAGGGGGAGCCGGGGCGCATCGCATCGCTGAAGTGATCACTGTCAGGTGTATTCAGCGGGGTCTGCTCGTAGCTGCAGGGTTTCGACAGGCGGCCGCTGTTGACCAGGGCGCGGGCAAACGGGTAGTGGCGCGACATGTCCAGTACGGTATCGCGGAATACGCGGGTGATGTGGTTTTTCGGTGTCATGAAGTCCGTGGCGCGGGTGGAGTGCAGGATGTTCTCGCGCGCCCCGTGCTGCCGTTCGCTGTCATAGGTTTGCAGCAGTGCCGCCGGCGCCCGCCCCCGCATGACGGCGGCCAGCTTCCAGCCCAGGTTCTCCACGCTCTGCAGCGCGCCGTTGGCCCCGCGGGCGCCGAAGGGAGAGACCTGGTGGGCCGCGTCGCCGATAAAGAACACCCGGTGGTGGATGAAGGAGTCCATCTTGCGGCAGCGGAAGGTGTATACGCTGGCCCACTCCAGCTCCCACTCCATCTCCCTGCCCAGCATGGCCTCGACCCTGGGCCGGATATTCTCGATTTTCTTCTCCTCCTCGGGGTCGGCGTCCCAGCCCAGCTGGAAGTCGATGCGCCAGACGTTGTCCGCCTGCTTGTGCAGCAGGGTGGACTGGCCCGGGTGGAAGGGCGCGTCGAACCAGAAGCGCCGCTCGGCGGGAAAGTCGGCCTTCATGATGATATCGGCGATCAGGAAGCGGTCCTCGAAAACCTGGCCCTTGCTCTCGAGGCCCAGCGAGCTGCGGATGGGACTGTTGGCGCCGTCGGCCACCAACAGGTAGTCGCAGCGCAGGCGATATTCGCCGTCACGGGTGTCCACGGTAATGGCGGCGCCGGTGTCGTCGGTCGTCACGTGGCTGACCTTGTGCAGCCAGCGCAGCTCGATCTCCGGCATCTGCATGCAGCGCTCCACCATGTACTCTTCCATATAGTACTGCTGCAGGTTGATAAAGGCGGGCACCTTGTGGTCCTGTTCGGGCAGCAGGTTGAACTCGTAGATCTGCTCCTGCCCGAAATAGACCTTGCCCAGGTTCCACGTGACACCCTTGTCCAGCATCGGCTGGCCGCAGCCGTAACGGTCACAGATCTCGATGGTACGCTTGGCCAGGCAGATGGCGCGGGACCCGACGCTGACGGTATTGTTGTCGTCGAGGACCACGGTTCTCACGCCCTGCAGTGCGAGGTCCATCGCCGCAGCGAGACCCGCCGGCCCCCCGCCGACGATGATCACCGGGTGGTGCACCGGTTCGGCGGCGTCCTGGTCCGGGCTGTGGATATAGGGGTACTCGGGATTGGTATAGCTGCTCGGCATCGACAGTGTTCCGGGTGCAAAATAGTTGCAAGTGAGACTAATATAGGAATAAACGGGTCAATAAGCAAGCGGGAAATGCGCGCTTGACGCGTTCAAATTTAAATCTATGAGTTGATATAGTTCTATATGCAACTATTCTGTGCTAGATTGCAGGTCCGGTATTTGCTAACACAGGTGGTAAAGCTCATGTCCAAGAAACCGTTTGCTTCTTCAGCCGACCTCGGTGAAAAGGTTGAAACCCTGGAGGTACTGGCCGAGGGTGTCTATGCCCTCACCGCGGAGGGCGACCCGAATGTCGGTGCGATCGAGGGTGAGGATTTTCTGGTGGCCTTCGAGGCCCGCGCCACTCCCCGGGCCGCTTCCGACTGGCTGGCCAGGCTGCGCGAGCATACCGACAAGCCCGTCAAGTACCTGGTGCTGTCCCACTACCATGCCGTGCGTGTGCTGGGTGCGTCGGCGTTCGGCGCCGAGTCGATTATCGCCCATGAGAATACCCGCCTGCTGATAGAGGAGCGGGGCATGGAGGACTGGGCCAGTGAGTTCGGTCGCATGCCGCGCCTGTTTCGCGAGCCGGAGGGGATACCCGGCCTGACCCGCCCCGATATCGTCTTCAATGACCGCCTCGAGATTCCCCTGGGCGGCGATCGCGGCGACCTGGTCCTGCAGTACTGCGGACGCGGCCATACCGCCGGTGACATTTGCGCCTGGGTGCCGAAGCACAAAATTCTGTTTGCCGGTGACCTGGTGGAGGCGGCCGCTGCGCTCTACACCGGCGACGCGTTTCATTTCGACTGGTCCAGCGAGACCCTGGATGCCGTCAAGGCGTTCCAGGCAGAAACGCTTATTGGCGGTCGCGGCGCCACTGCCCACGGCCGGGCAGCGGTAGATGCGGCCATCGAGCAGACACGCGGGTTCCTGCAGGGAATGATTGACAAGGTGGGAGAGGTCCACAAGCGCGGCGGCACCCTCAAGGAAGCCTTCGAGGCAACTCACGAACACCTTGCGCCGAAATTCGGTATGTGGCCCATCTTCGAGCATTGTCTGCCCTTCGACGTGCAGCGCCTCTGGGACGAGATGGACGGTATCGACTGGCCGCGTATCTGGACTGCCGAGCGGGACCAGGACGTCTGGGACAGGTTACAGGACTGAGACGTGGGCCGGACAAGCACCCCGGGTAACGTGGCCGGGGACAAGCCAGCGATGGCAGCCGGCGGCCGCAGCGAGTTGAGGCTCAACAGCTTCCTGCCCTACGTGCTCAACAACCTGGCCGAGCGCGTCAGTGCCGGCCTGTCGCGCATCTACACCGATGAATACCAGCTGAGTATTCCCGAGTGGCGCGTACTCGCCAACCTGGCGGAACACGGCATTCTCAACGCGCGCCAGATCGTCGAATTCACCACCATGGAAAAGAGCAAGGTCTCGCGGGCGGTCGCCAATCTCAGCGCGCGCGGTATGGTGAGCCAGCAGCGGGCTGAGGGCGACAGTCGCGCCAAGGACCTGGCCCTGACTCGTGCGGGTAAGGCCCTCTACGCCAGTATCGTCCCCAGGGTCCTGGCGTGGGAGCGGGACCTGCTGGACGGGCTGAGCCCCGGGGAGTATCGCGACCTGATGTACGTGCTGGAAAAGCTCGGTACCCGCTTGCGATCCATGCGCTGAGGGTGAGGGTAACGGCTCCGCGCCCGGATTGCCCCCCGGTCATACTTAACGGCAAGTAACCGCGTTCGATTAAACAAGCGAGTCGATGTTATGGCTGAGCATCCCACCCTGGAGCGATGCTGATCACCGGCCCTTCAGGGCTTGCCGGCGTCAGGGTTTGCGGCGCCAGCGAACGGGCAGGGATTTCACGCCCCGCTGGAAATTCGAGCGCAGGTAGGTCGGCTGGGCGATTGCCTCCATCGAATCGAAGCGCCGGGTCATCTCCAGGAAGATGGCCCGCATCTGCGCCACCGCCAACTGGGCTCCCAGGCAGAAGTGGGGGCCGTAGCCAAAACTGAGGTGGGGATTGGGGCTGCGGCGGATATCGAACTGTTCCGGGTTCTGGTAGGTTCGCTCGTCGTAATTGGCCGACAGGAAGGACACCACCACCTTGTCACCGGCCCTGATGTTCGCCCCGGCCAGCGCGATATCCTGTGACGCCGTGCGCCGGAAGTTCATCACCGGCGTCCACCAGCGCAGCATTTCCTCCACCGCACCGGCAAGCAGGGATTCATCCGCCTGCAATGCCCGCCAGGCGTCGGGATGCTCGAGCAGTGCGATCATGCCGCCCGGGATACCGTTGCGCAGGGTCTCGTTGCCGGCTACCGCGAACAGCCAGAACATGTTCTCGAATTCCTCGATGCTTACCCTGCCATCGACCGCATCCACCTGGGCGAGCAGGGTGGATACCACATCCTCTCCCGGTTCCCTGCGCTTGTGTTCCGCCAGCAGGTGGGCGTAGCGGTAGAGATCGTCCATGCCGCGGCGGGAGCGGGGGTCGGGCATCCTGCCGTGCTCGTCCGGGCGGGGTCGCAGCTTGAGTGCCTCCCGCGCCATTGCGCTGCCGCCGTGCTGGTCGAACGCGCTGGACACCGCGTAGTCCGGGTCCTGGTAGCCGATGACCCGGTTGGCCCAGTCGAACATCAGGTAGCGGTCCTGTTGGGGCAGGCCGAAGATATCCGCAAGGCACAGCAGGGGCATGTCGGCGGCGATGTCCTTGACAAAATCGCACTCCCCTTCAGTCGCGTTGCCGATGATCCCGTCGATGATATGGCGAGCGTGCTCGCTGATCTGCTGCTCCAGTTGGGTGATCGCTTTGGTGTTGAACGCATTGATCAGCAGCCGGCGCAGGCGGGTGTGTTCCGGGGGGTCCATGTTGAGCATCATTTTCTGCACGTAGGCAAGGTCTGCCGGCGTGGCGGGGTCGCGCAACTGGGTGGCGCCCAGGCTGGAGGAGAACACGCGCGCATTCTTCAGCACCTGCATGCACTCGGCGTGGCGCAGCACCAGCCAGAAACCGCGGCCGCCGGGCCACTGGGGCAGTGTGTGCTCCTCTACCCACAATACCGCTGACTGGTCGCGCAGGGCCGCCAGCTCCGCCACGGGTGCGCCCTGCTCGTAACGCAGCGGGTCGTAAAGGAACTCGAGGGCAGTCTGGTTGGCAGTCATCGCGACAGCTTAGCAGAAAACGGGTCACAGGCACGCGCTCTGCCATGCGCTTTTTTGCCTGCGCGGCACTGGCTGTCAATGGCTACTGCGTTTCCGGTTACAGCCAGACCGCCGGTCTATCCGGGCTTCCCAGACAACTATTTTAAATATAAAATAATGCGCCTGGTCCGAACGAGGCACACTCCTTATGTGGAAGCCACCCCAGCGCATCAAGTACAGCCCCCTGTCTGAAACCTGGCCTGACCGGGAGCAGTCAGCCGGTTCCCGGCTGTTCTCCCCGGTGGAGGTGGGGCCGCTGACGCTGGAGCAGCGCAGCTGGGTGCCGGCCATGGTGCCCTGGCGTGCGAGCGAGGACGGCGAGGTCACCGGGGACGTGCTGGACTGGTATGGCCGCTTCGCCCGCGGCAGGCCCGGCGCCATCGTGGTAGAGGCCACCGGTATCCGCGATGTGCCCAGCGGACCGCTGTTGAGAATAGGGCACGATCGCTTCCTGCCGGGGCTGCGGCAACTGGTCGACAGGGTAAAAGCGGAAAGCGGTGGCCACACCCGGCTGCTTATCCAGATCATCGATTTCCTCGGCATTCGCCGGCGCCCCGAGCGGGAAAAATACCTGCGCCGGTTTTTGCAGATCACCGACCGGCACCGCCGCCTGCTGGGGGACGCAGCGGCGGGCGATGAGGTAGTGCGCGAGCGCTTGTGTGCCCTGGATGACGACCTCCTCGCCGGGGTGCTGGATGCGCGGGAGTGGGAGGCCCTGACCATGGGGCAGCGGGAGCGGGTGACGGACACCGGTTCACCGCATATTGCGCAGCTGCCCCGGGTGCTGCCGGGCCTGTTTGCGGACGCGGCCCGGCGGGCGCGGACGGCGGGCTTCGACGGCGTGGAGTTGCACTATGCCCACGCCTACACCATGGCTTCTTTCCTGTCAGCCACCAACACGAGGGAGGACGGCTACGGCGGCAGCCTGGAGAATCGTCTGCGCCTGCCGCTGGAAGTCGTCGCCGCCGTGAGGCAGGCGGTGGGCAGGGATTTCGCCCTGGGTTGCCGCTACCTCGCCGATGAATGCATCGAACACGGCAACGGCGTGGCCGAGGCGATGCGGATCGGTGTCGCCCTGGCCGGCGCCGGCATGGATTTTCTCTCCCTGTCCCGCGGCGGCAAGTTCGACGACGCCAGGCAGCCGAAGGTGGGCGAGGCCGCCTATCCCTATACCGGGGTGAGCGGCTACGAATGCATGCCGGGCTATCTTTCCGATGAGTTCGGGCCCTATGGCCGCAATGTCGAAGCCACCACCGCGATTCGCCAGGCGGTGCGCGGCGCCGGGTATGAAACGCCGATCGTGGTGGCTGGCGGGATCCACACGTTCACCCAGGCGGAAACCCTGTTACGGCAGGAGCGGGCCGACATCGTCGCCTTCGCCCGCCAGGCACTGGCGGACCCCGACTGGTTTGAGAAAGTGCGCAGCGGCTGCGGCGGCCAGGTGCGACGGTGTGAATACACCAACTATTGTGAGGGCCTGGACCAGAAGCACAAACAGGTCACCTGCAAGCTGTGGGACCGGCTGGACCTGGACGAGCCGGGCATCGGCAGGAGCCGCGATGGCCGCCGTCGCCTGACGGCCCCGGCCTGGAAGCGTGAGTGACGACCGCTACCGCCCCTCACTGTGGCGCGGCGAAGGACTTCAGTTCCGCGATAAACGCATCCAGCAGTGCATCGGTCGTGGCCTTATCGCCCAGGTAGGGGCTCATCACCACCATACGGATGACCAGCAGGTGGTCGTCGTCCACGATCCCCTGCCATTGCCCGACCACGTCGTCAATCATGGCCCTATAGCTACCGATTCCGAGTGCCGTGCGGGAAATCGCAAAGTTGGGACTGTGGCTGAACCGGTCGATGATCGCTCCCGTCGAGCGGTTGGTTTCCTTTAGGCCGCTGCCGGTTTTTGCCAGGGTGAAACCGACGATGTTGGTGTCGCGGCCCGGTGTGAAATAGATGTTGTCGAATGCCTGTTGCAGCTTTTGCGCCAGCCGACTGGTTGTCGCCAGGGTCTGGTTGAGTATGGCGCCGTGGCCCGACGCGTCCAGCGGCAGCACGCGCGCGCTCAGCCATACCGCGCCTGCCCCGGTTGCTGATCGAGAGCCTTCAAAGGTCGTCGACCAGCTCGGGTGGTCGATTTGCTTGTCTTCGACCAGGTAGGGCGCGCTGATCTGTGACACCGAGTAGGCGCGGGGGTCGCGTACCAGGAAGGCGCCGCAGGCATAGGGTACGAAACCCAGCTTGTGCGGGTCCAGGGTGACGGAGTCGGCCCTGGCCAGCGCGCTGAACGCAGCGATCGCCGTGTCCGGTAACAGGCTCTTCCCGTCGCGGAAGGTGGAGCAGAAGTAGCCGCCATAGGCGGCGTCGACATGGTGCCATATATCGATGTTCTCCTGCCTGCGGTATTCATCGAACAGGTCGCAGGCCGCGTCCACCGCATCCACGGTTCCCAGCTCGGTGGTGCCCGCCACCGAGACGTTCATCATGATGGGCCGCTGCTCGCGCCGGGCCTTGTCGATATTGCGGCGCAGGCTGGCAATGCTTACCCGGCCGAAACGGTCGAGCTCGGTAAGCCATATGGCCTTCTCGCTCACGCCGAAGATATTGGCGCTCTTGGGCCAGGAGTAGTGTTTGTTGCCGGGTACCAGTACCACAGGTTGCGGGAACTCCCGCTGCAGGGTATCCCGGTAGTACATGGCGATGTCCCACGGTCCCTGCAGAACGTAGCTGCGTTTGGCCAGTTCGGCGATCTCGACATGAAACCCGGCGGTGTTGCGGTAAAACGCGTCCCAGCCCTGGTGGGCGAGCTCAAAAATGCCCTGTTGCGTGTGGCCCTTCTCCAGCAGCCAGGCCGCCATGGACAACCAGTGGTCGAGCCGGAAGCGGGCGCGCCAGAAGGCCTCGAAATTGGCCACGGTACCACCGGAGGTGAAATGCCCGCGCGCCGACCCGGGCTCCAGCCCGATCATCCTGGCCAGGGCGTTGATCGCCTGCATTTCAATCTGCAGACCGGCGCTCGCCACCTCCTTCGATGCCAGGTTGGGATTGCAGAACAGCACTGCGGCGTTGCCGATCAGCGCCGGGATGGAGACGTCGGAGATCATGTGCCCGAGGTAACGGTTGCTGAAGGTGGGTACTTCCTTTTGCAGGATGGCGAAAAAATTGCCTATTTCCTGCTCGACGGCCTCGACCTGTTGCCGGTCGGGCGGTGATACCTCCGCACTGCCATCAGCGGGAAACGTGTCCCGCCGGTGCTGCAGCGTCCGGTGCAGCAGCTCTCCCCAGATCTGCTGGAAGAACTGCGCGTTCTCACCGTGGGGCCCGAGGAACAGTGATGCGGCCATGGCGTCTTGTCCTGGATGGTTTGTGCAAGTCTACCCCGGCGCGTGGCGGGGTGACACAGCTGTTATCCCGCGCCGCCCTACAGGTAGATGATCAGCGACTTTTGCGGTGCGTCGCAGTTGATCAGGGTCACTTTCTTGTGCCGGATTCTGTAGCTGTCACCGGTCGGCACCAGGTGGTGCTCGTAGCTGCCGCCGAACGCCCGCTGTTCATTGCGATAGAACACCAGCGCCTGGAAATTGGAGGTGACCACCAGGTCGCCACTGTCATTGGTCCCGCGCAGGCGCACGTTGCCGATGATGTGCGAGCTGCGGACCCTGTGGTCCTTCGATGCCGCCCGCGGGTGGACGAAATTGCGCCGCCGCACCTCCATCATCACGCGGTCGTCGTAAAACAGGGATACGTGGTTGATGGGATCGGCCTGGTCCTCCCTGACCGGCATCCAGTAGGTGCCGTCCTGGGTGTAAAGATCTATCCAGCCGTCCAGGTCCGGGTTGTCCAGCAGGTCCGCCTCGTCGTAGAGAAACTGTTCCAGTTGTCGCAGATCATGCATGGCAGCTCGCCTCCTGTTCGCCGTAGGCACCGGTCATGTAGTTCTTCCAGGCGGTGTACTGGGTGCGCATATCCAGGTCTGAGGTTCCGCCGCCGACAATGCGATCACCCAGGTCTCTGTCCCGGCCGTACTGCCTGAACATTTCCACCCAGTCACTGCCTGTCGATTCCAGGCCCGCCTGGATGCGCATATAGGCCTCCAGGTCGTCCGGCCCCACCATGGACGAGGAGGAATTGATCAGGCGGGAGTAGAGCAGGGTGCGCTGCAGCATCTCGGGAGGCGCGCCCTTTAGGCGGAACGACCAGGTCTCCACGATACACTTGTCGACAGCCACCGGGCGCACGATGCGCAGGTTCTGCACCGCGGTCTTGATGGTCAGGGAGGGGTAATAGAGCGTGTTGTGGGTGTTGAAAGAGAGAATCTCCCGGGTGCGCTCCTCGCCGTAGGCCTTCACCATGGCCTCCCAGTACTGGGGCTGCACCGTGTAATCGGCGTGGATGCTGGTCTTGCCGCCGTCGTAGTGGTGGCCGTATTTGAAGCCGGTTATGCCGGAATTTTCGAATACCTCATAGGAGGCGCCAAAGGGCGGGATGATCTCCGCCTCGGAGCGCTGCTTTACCGCTTCCGGCGGCAGGCTGGCGATGTACTCCTCGGCGGCCTGTACCACTGACTGGTGGGTCACCATCGGGTGCATGGTGTCGTTCAGGTTTTCCAGGAACAGTTTCCAGTTGCAGTCGTGCTCGTAACGCAGCACGCCGCCCGCCGCCTCCACCTCGCCCCCGGGGGCGCGATCGCAGAGATTGTCGAAGCAGTCCAGGGCTCCGCCCATCCAGGTCTTCAGATCGGGTGCGTTGGGGTCGAGAGTGGCAAACACGAAGCCGCGGTAGCTTTCGCAGCCAGCGACTTTCTGCATGTTGTTCATCGGGTCCTTGAGGTCGAAGCCGGTATTCTCATAGCCGCCCTCGTTGGGGATCTTCAGGATGCTGCCATCGTTATTGTAGGTCCAGCCGTGGTAGCAGCAGCGGAACGCGCGGACATTGCCACAGGCCGTGTCCACCAGCTTGGCGCCCTTGTGGGCGCAACGATTGTGCAGCACATGCACGATGCCCTGGCGATCGCGTGTCATCACCACGGGGATCTTGTGAGTGATGTTGGTGGTGTAAAAGTCGCCCGGATCAGGCACCTGACTCTCGTGGCCGATGAATATCCAGGCCTTGCTCCAGATCCGCGCCATCTCCAGTTCGAAGATTTCCGGGTCGGTGTAAATCTTGCGGTGAAGCCGGGTCGGTTCCACCAGCCTTGCCAGGTCGTCATTGCTGTAGGACATGGGAGTGCTCCTTGAGTTGTCCGGCTTTAAAGGGCCAGAGAGCCAATGCTTGCGCCGCCGCAGACGAACAGCGTCTGGCCGGTGATGAAACTGTTTTCCGGGGCCAGGAAAAACTGCACCGCACGGGATACGTCTTCGGGTCTGCCGAGTCGGCGCACCGGAATCGAGTTCGCCACCTGGTCCATCTGTTCACTGCCCTGGGGGATCACGTTGTGGAACATTTCCGTCTCGGCGATGGGGCCTGGCGCGACGACATTGACCGTAATACCGGTGGCTGCCAGTTCCAGTGCCCAGGTGCGGGCCATGCCCACCATGCCGGACTTGGTGGCGGAATAGCTGGTGCGTGTTGCCAGGCCCATCGCGGCACGCGAGCTGATCAGCACGATCCTGCCGCTGCCACAGTCCCTCAGATGCCCCAGGCAGGCCTGGGCCAGGGTGATGGCGGCGCCGATATGGATTCTCGTCAGCATTTCCAGGTCGGATATCTCTACCGAGCCCAGCAGCGCGGGTTTGATCACACCCGCGTTGTGCACGATGTCGGTGACGTCGTGCTCGGCGGCAATGCGCTCGGCCACTTCCCGGGTCGCCCCGGAGTCCGCGAGGTCCGCGGCATAATTGTGCAGGTGCTGGTGTGCAGCAGGCGATGGGCGACGGGAGACGTTGATCACCCGGTAGCCGTCGGCCAGCAGGTGTTCGCAGATGGACTGGCCGATGCCGGTGCTGCCACCCGTGACGATTGCGGTTCTCATGACTGTAGCTCCTGGAATCCTACGGTGTGCAGCCAGTGTGCTGCCTGCCGCTGTGCCTCGGCGTCGATGCCTGTGGCCACCAGCATGCGGTTGCCTGCCTTGTCCTGGATCACCCTGACTCGCACCACCGCGCCGCTGTCCGTGCCGGGCGGCAGGTGTGCCAGCGCGACCGGGCCGCAGTCGAGTGCGATACTGCCGATGGTCCACGGCAGATGACGGTTGTAGTCGGGTTCCAGGCTGTGGTTGATCCGGGTGAGGGATTGCACGACGCCCCGGTCCGCCACGGGCTGCCACTGCAACTCGTCTGCCAGGCAGTGGCCGCAGAGCTCCCGCGGCGGGTAACTGACCTGCCGGCAGCGACCACAGCACTGCAGGGTCAGGCTCGCGCTGTCGGGCAGTCCGGTATGGAATACCGTGGCCATCAGCTTGTCCCCCCGCGCAGTATTGTCGCAGCGCTGCACAGGCCGCGGTCGTAATTGATCATGCCGTAGCCGCTGACCATGGCGTGTTCCGGCTGCGGGACCTGGTTGGCCCCGGCTGTGCCGGTCAGCTGGCGGATCGACTCGACCAGGCCCAGGTAGCCCGCTGCGGCACCCGCCTGGCCAACCGACAGCTGGCCGCCGGAGGTGTTGTGCGGCAGCCCGCCGCCGTCGAACGTGAGGGCGGTCTCCCGCACGAAGGCGGGGGCGGCACCCGGTTCGCAAAAGCCAAGGCCCTCCAGCTGCAGCATGGAGATGACCGGGTAGTCGTCGTAGGTCTGCAACAGGTCGATGTCGGCGGGGGTGAGCCCTGCCGCTGCGTAAAGCGGTTCGCGGAACAGGGGCCAGCCGCCGCGCAGCTGCATCGGGTCATGCCCGAAGGCGTTGTGACGCTCGTCGGCGGCCAGGATGGTAACGAATGGAAGGGCCATGTCCCGGGCCCGCTCCTGGGACATGACCAGGAAGCCCTCGCCACCGGCACAGGGCATTACGCAGTCGTACAGGTGCAGCGGCGTGCAGATACTGCGCGCGCCGAGGTAAGCCGGCATGTCCAGATCCCTGTCGCCCAGCAGTGCCCCCGGATAGTGGCGTGCGTTGTAGCGCTGGCTTATCGCCAACCGACCGAAGTCCTCGCGGGTGGCGCCGTGGGTATCCATGTAGTGTTGGGTGATCAGCGCGAAGGCGGCGTTGGGGCCGGCACTGCCATAGGGGTAGCTGGCCTTGTTGCTGAAGCTGCTGAAATTCGCCGCCAGCTCGCGAAACCCGCCGGTCCGTGCGGTGTCACCGCCAATGCAGGCGACGATGTCGGCATCGCCAAGCTGCACGGCACGGGCCGCGCGGCGCATTGCCAGGATACCGGAGGCGCCGCCGAAGGGCAGTTGCTCCAGCCAGCGCAGGGTCATGTCGTAATGCTGGGACAGGAAACTGACCGAATCGGGGGCGAGGCTGAAGCTGGATACGGCCAGGCCGTCTATCTCGTCCTTGCCGATGCCGGCTGCCGCAATCATTTCCCGCAGTACACTGCCGATAAACCAGCTGGCGTCGTGCTCACTGGTCCTGCTGTAGCCCAGGCTCACCGGGCTTACCAGCGCGATGCCGCTGTAGCTGGCGGGGTTACTCATGTTTTCTGCCTTTGCTTGAGATGGCGTACATCGTAGCACTCTCCCGCCTGCAGCCTCGCCACCGCCAGCGTCTTGATCTCGCCGCGCCGGGGTTTTTCCGAGGCGGTCAGTGGCAATGACCCGGCAAAGGTGATGTAGCCCGGGATCTTGAAATACGCCAGGTCGTGCAGGGCCCGCTGCGCAATGGCTTCAGCCGTCTGCTGGTCGCTGGCGGTACCCGCGGCTGGAATGATGCAGGCCATGACCTCATCCCCGCGGATGTCGTCCGGCACCGGGCATACCACAGCCATCGTGATGGCCGGGTTCCCGGCCAGGACGGCTTCGACTTCCAGTGCTGAAATATTCTCACCGGAGCGGCGGATGACGTTCTTGCGGCGGTCGACGAAGTACATGGCCCCCCCGGCATCCCGGCGCACCACATCCCCGGTGTGAAACCAGCCCTGTTCCCAGGCTTCGTCCGTCGCCCCGGGATTTTTGAGGTAAGCGCTGAAGAAACCCCGGCGCGGGTTCTCGCCAACGTGGCGCAGCAGCAGTTCGCCGGGCTCGCCGACGGCCACGGCCTCGCCGGCTTCATCGACCAGTTTCACCTCCAGGTGGTCCGGCGGCACCCCGAAACAGCAACTGCCCACGTGGCGCGGCTCCCGGTTGGCGATGATGGCACCGTGATTACCGGTCTCCGTCATGCCCCAGGCCTCCACCAGGGGAAAGCCGAAGCGCTGCTCGAAAGCGCCATGGTGCCTCGGGTTGACACCGGCCCCGAAGGCGAATTTCACCTGGCCGGAAAAATCGTCGCCCTGCGGACCTGCCAGCGGGTCCATGCCCAGCAGCATCGCGGGCATCACGCCGAGGTAATGCAGGACGCTCGCGCGGGAATCCCGCACGGTCTGCCACCAGCTGCGCGGGTGGAAGCGATCGAGCTGGATGAGGCAGCCACCGCTCATGATCATGGCGATGGTGGAGCAGGCCATGGCGTTCATGTGCACCAGGGGCAGGGGGGTGATCAGGCGCTCACTGCCGGCCTGCAGCTCGCACAGTCCGCCGAGCTCGACATAACGCTGGCCGCTGAGCAGGAAGTATTCATTGCTCAGCAGGCAGCCCTTGGGCTTGCCGGTGCTGCCGGAGGTGTACAGCACGGCGCATTCCGCCTGCAGTGTCACGGCGGTACTGCTGCCCGTGGCCCGGCCCGGGTTGCACGGCGCAGCCGTGTCCGCCGTGGACTGGTAGGCCATGCCGGCTGCCAGCAGTGGACGCAGCAGGGCGACCTTGTCAGCAAGGTCCGGCAGGTAGAGCAGCACGGAGGCTTCGCTGTGGTTGATGATATAGGCCTGCTCTTCCGCCGACATCTCGTCGTTGATGGGGACAACGCTGGTTCCCAGACCGTTCAGCGCGATCCAGTGCAGGAGGAACTCCGCCCGGTTCTGCAGCAGCAACGCAACCCGGTGGCCCGGGCCGTAAGCCGAGCGCTGGTAGGCCGATCTGAGCTGCTCGATGGCCGCCAGCGCCTCGCCGTAGGTCAACTCTATGCAGCTGTCACTGTAGTGGCGCGCCGCTGCCCGGGGGATATGCAAAAAGTCCGCCTCGGGATACCGGGCGGCGGTGTCGCAAAAGCACTGGTATACGCTGTCCATGCCCGCGGCCGGGTTACTTGACCGCGATGGCTTCAATTTCCACCATCGCTTCTTCTTCCATCAGGGCGACGACCTCGATCACCGCCATCGCCGGGAAGTTGCGCCCGATCACGTCGCGATAGGCCGCGCCGATACCGGGGAGGTTGTCCAGGTAGGCCTTTTTGTCGGTGATATACCATGTCATACGCACCAGGTGCTCCGGCCCGGCGCCCGCCTCGCGCAGCACACAGAGGATGTTTTCCAGCGTGGCCCTCACCTGTTTCACGAAATCCCGCCCGGGGAACCTGCCCTCGGCGTCCCAGCCCACCATGCCCGCCGTATAGATGGTTTCAGTGCCGGTGGTAGCGACACCGTTGGCGTATCCCTTCGGGCGGGGCCAGCCGGCGGGTTGCAGGGTTCTATTCATGGCGGGACACCTTCTTTATGATGAGCGCTTGTCGACCGGGGCCTGTGCGCGGCGAAACTATTTTAAACCTAAAATAGTTGGGTCGGCAACCGCTTAATTCCGCTGCCCGGTTTATTTGTCGTTGTCATTTGCCGGGCAAGCGGATAATATTTTAAAACTAAAATATAATGTTGCAGCCGCACGGGCGGCCGGAGGATAACGGGTATGAGCAATGCGGTATTGGGTGAATTGGTCCGGGGGCTCGCGGCGGGCAATGTCAGGCTGGTCGACCTGACCGAGACACTGCGGCCGGAATACCCCACCATCCAGTTGCCCCCGGAATTCGGCCAGGCCTGGGGTTTCAGCAAGGAGACGATCTCGCAGTATGACGAGAAGGGCCCCGCCTGGCGCTGGAGCAACTTTTCCATGAGCGAGCATACCGGTACGCACCTGGACGCGCCGGCGCACTGGGTGACGGGCAAGGATTTACCGGGTGCCACCGTCGATACCATGCCGCTGCAGCAGATGATCGCCCCGGTGTGTGTCATCGACTGCAGCGCGCAGGTGGCGAAGGACAGGGGATTCATCCTGACCAGGGAGTTTCTGCTCGAATGGGAACAGGCCCATGGCAGGATACCTGCGGGCAGCTGGGTGTTTTTGCGCTCGGACTGGCGCAAGGTAGCGGACCCGGACAACTACACCAACGTGCAGGCGGATGGTGCCCACTCACCGGGACCCGACAAGGAGGCGGTGCTGTGGATGATCCAGGAGCGTGACGTGCTGGGCTTCGGCACCGAGTGTGTCGGCACCGACGCCGGCCAGGCCTATGCCATGGATCCGCCCTATCCCTGCCACCATTTCATGCACGGCAATGGCCGGCTGGGCCTGCAGTGCATGACCAACCTCGATCTGCTGCCCGCCACCGGCGCCGTGGTGATCGCCACACCACTGAAAATCATCGATGGCTCCGGCAGCCCGCTGCGCGTCGTGGCCCTGGTCGCCGGCTAGGCGCGGTACCCTGTCATGGCAGAGCGCTCGTTCCGCAAGGAAGTCCAGCACCTGAAACTGGGCGACGGGGATGTCTTTCGCGGCGAGGGCATCCTGGCTATCACCAAGGGCCTGTTGCAGTCGGGCGTGGCCTACGTCGGCGGTTACCAGGGCTCGCCCATTTCCCACCTGATGGATGTCCTGGCCGATGCCCAGGACATACTCGCTGAGCTGGGTGTCCATTTCGAGCAGTGCGGCAGCGAGGCCACCGCCG
>JAZBNW010000149.1:0-3746 GCA_036350855.1 Halieaceae bacterium | reverse complement strand
GATTGCCATGTGGTCGGGCCCCCGGAACATCTCGACCGCGATGATGCGCTCCTTTGAGAACCGCGCCGATACGGTCGTCGTCGACGAACCCTTCTACGCCTGCTACCTGCACCTGACCGGCATCGATCACCCGATGCGCGAGGAGGTTATCGCCAGCCAGCCCACGGACTGGCGGGTGGTAGCCGGCGTGCTGAGCGGCGACCTGGAGGGCGCGGATATCATCTACCAGAAACACATGACCCATCACATGCTGCCACAGATCGACCTGGGCTGGACCAGCACCCTGCAGAACTGCTTCCTGATCCGCGACCCGGCGCATGTGGTCAAATCCTATTCCAGCAAGCGCGACACCCTGAGCCAGGACGACATAGGCATCCGCCGCCAGCTCGAGCTGTACGAGGAAATATCCTCGATCACCGGTCAGGACATCCCGGTGATCGAAGCGACCCGGTTCCTGGCCGACCCGGAAGCCGCCCTGCGCCGCCTCTGCAAGCGCCTGGCCATTCCCTTTTCCGCGGATATGCTGCACTGGCCCAGGGGCCGGCGCGCCAGCGACGGGGTCTGGGCCCCGCACTGGTATGAGGCGGTGGAACAATCCACCGGGTTTCGCGCCGCCGCCCCGACTGTCAGCCTGAGCCGAAGCCAGCAGGCGATTGCAGACGAGGCCAGAGAGTATTACGAGGTGCTGCTGGCGAAGTCGCTGGCGGAGTGACGCTCGGGCAACCGCAGTTCCTCAGGTCCCCATGCGCGATTGACCCGGCGGCCGCGCTGAACCGCGGGCCGCTCCTCTATTTCGCGGGCCCACCTGACGACATTGGTGTAGGAGGCCACATCGAGAAATTCCTGGGCGTCGTAGATGTCGTGGAGAACCAGCACGCCGTACCAGGGATACGTCGCCATGTCGGCGATCGTATACTCGTCACCACACAGGAAACGCCTGGTGGACAGGTTGCGATCGAGTACATCGAGCTGGCGCTTGACCTCCATCGCGTAGCGGTCGATGGGGTATTCGAACTTCTCCGGTGCGTAGGCGTAAAAATGGCCGAAACCCCCACCGAGAAACGGCGCGCTGCCCATCTGCCACATCAGCCAGGACAGGCACTCCGCCCGCGCCGGGGGTTCTTTGGGGTAGTAGGCGTCGAACTTTTCCGCCAGGTAGATCAGCATCGCCCCGGATTCGAATACCCGGGTGGGCGGGTTCGTGCTGCGGTCCAGCAGGGCGGGTATCTTGGAGTTGGGATTGATGGCGACGAAGCCACTGCCAAACTGTTCCCCCTCCCCGATATTGATCAGGTAGGCGTCGTACTCGGCGTCCTTGCGGCCCAGTTCCAGCAGCTCTTCCAGCAGTATCGTCACCTTCACCCCGTTCGGCGTGGCCAGGGAGTACAGCTGCAGCGGGTGCTCTCCAGCCGGCAACTCCTTTTCGTGGGTGGCACCGGCTACGGGACGGTTGATATTGCTGAACTTGCCCCCGTTTTCCTTGTTCCATTGCCAGACTCTGGGCGGCGAGTATTTCGGTTTTTTGGCCATAAAAGCGATTCCTGATCAGCCGGGATTGCGGGAAGCAAACAGTGTAGACCATTTTGCGCGGGCTTTATCAGCGACAGCCCGCATATTTTTGTAGCGTCGCCGCAACACTAAAACCCCGGCAAGAGCGGGTGTATGTTCGGGTCGTGCCCGCCCGGCCGCTTTCACTTGAGCACACGCCGGCCACAGGCTACCCTCAGGACAAGGCAATCGCACAGGAGTCTGACAATGCAGCTGGGAATGTTCGGCCTCGGGCGCATGGGCGCCAATATGGCAAAACGCCTGCTCCGGGCGGGTCACCACTGTGTCGTGTACAACCGCTCGCCCGGCCCGGTGGAGGCACTGGAGACGGACGGAGCCGTCGGCGCCAGCTCCCCCGAGGAGTTATGCGCGAAGCTGGCCACGCCCCGGACCATCTGGCTGATGGTGCCCGCCGCTGTCGTCGACAGCACGATAGCGGATCTCCTGCCCCACCTGCAGGCGGGAGACACCATCATCGACGGCGGCAACTCCCACTACATCGATGACATACGGCGTTCGGACGAACTCGGGTCACAGGGGCTGCACTATATCGACGTCGGCACCAGCGGCGGCATATGGGGGCTGGAGCGCGGCTACTGCCAGATGATCGGCGGTGAACACGCCCCTGTGCAACGACTGCAACCGGTGTTTGCCGCCCTGGCCCCTCCGGCCGCCACTGCCTCCCCCACCCCGGGTCGCGACAAAAGCCGCAGCACTGCCGACCAGGGTTATCTTCACTGCGGGGCCGCGGGGGCCGGCCATTTTGTCAAAATGGTACACAACGGTATCGAGTACGGCCTGATGGCGGCCTACGCCGAGGGCCTGAATATACTGCGCCATGCCAACGCGGGCGCCGGTGACCAGCAGCACGATGCCGAAACCTCGCCCCTGCGACACCCCGAACACTACCGTTACGACTTCGACCTGGGAGAGATTACCGAATTGTGGCGTCGCGGCAGTGTCATCACCTCCTGGCTGCTCGACCTCACCACTCACGCACTGCTGGAACAACCGGGGCTGGAGTCCTATGCGGGACGCGTATCCGACTCCGGCGAAGGCCGCTGGACCATCGATGCGGCGATCGACGAGTCGGTGCCGGTGCCCGTGCTGAGTGCCGCGCTTTTCCAGCGGTTTTCCTCCCGCGGTGAAGGCGATTTTGCCAACAGGGTCCTGTCCGCGATGCGGGCGGAATTCGGCGGTCACACAGAGAAGACACCACAGTGAAGCCGGCTTCTCGCAGCTATGCGTCTGACAAGACGGGGCTCCCTCCCGGGTCGCTGGTTCATGTAGGCGATATATTGGCCGACGACACCAGGATTTCGATTATCGACTACAACAAGGACACCGTAGTGGAAGCCGTGATCGATTCCGTGGACGAGGTGCTGCCGTACCGCCAGGGCAATACCGTCACCTGGGTCATCGTGGAAGGCCTTTCCAACGTGAAGGTAGTGGAGAGGATCGGCGAGATATTCGGGATCCACCAGCTGGTGTTGGAGGACATACTGAACACTCACCAACGGCCAAAGTTCGAAGAGTACGAGGACTACCTGTACATCGTACTCAAGGGCATGATGGCGGAGCGGGGCGAGTTCAGGGTTTCCTACGAACAGATCAGCATGCTGGTCCTGGACAATATCGTCTTTGCCTTTAAAGAAAAGCGGGACGAGCTCTTTGCACCGGTGATACAGCGCATACGGACCAGCAAGGGACGCTTCAGGAGTATGGGCGCGGACTTTCTTACCTACTCGATCCTGGACGCCATAATAGACCAGAATTTCATACTTATCGACGCGCTGGACGAGTCCATTACCGTGCTCGAGGACCAGCTCCTGCTGGGTCAGCCAAGCAGCTCCACGCTGAATGCCATTCAACGATTGAAGCGCGAAATCGTGGGTGTCAGGCGCTATGTCTCGCCTGTCCGTGAGATGATCAATGAAATGTTGCGCAGTGAATCCCCGTTGATCGATGAGAAAACCCATATCTACCTCAGGGATGTCTCGGATCACGCGATTCGCGTCATCGAGTCGATCGAATTACACCGGGATATCATCTCCGGCTTGCTGGATATTTATGTTTCCAGTGTCAGCAACAAAATGAATGAGGTGATGAAAGTACTCACCGTATTTGCCTCCATTTTCATCCCCATGACATTCCTGACCGGCATCTACGGCATGAACTTCGAATACATGCCCGAATTG
>JAZBNW010000148.1:0-9207 GCA_036350855.1 Halieaceae bacterium | reverse complement strand
TCCCATCGACGTCGCCGTGTCGCAGTTTTTCCAGTGGAAGTACCGCATGCGCCCGGAAAAGAAGGCGATGAACAAGTACCCGGAGCACGAGGCCGATATCTCGGTGTACGACTTCGTCAAGGACGAGAACCAGGGCCTGTCCCACATCATCGAGTTCATGAACAACTGGGCGCGGGAGCTGCCGAAGATCAAGGACCTGCTGGTGGTGCGCTACGAGGACCTGCGCGCCAGCCCCGAGCGGGAGATGGGCCGTATCGTCGAGTTCCTGGGTATGGAAGCCAACGAGGAATACCTGCGCGATACCGCGGAGTTTGCCTCGGTGGAAAACCTGCGCAAGAAAGAGCAGGAAAACTATTTCTGGCGCAGCGGCAGCCGGGTACAGGCCAAGGATGTCAACGACCCGAACACCTTCAAGGTGCGCAAGGCCAAGGTGGGCGGCTACCGCGATTACTTTGATGACGATCAAGTGGCGGAGCTCAATGCAATGGTAGATTCGCGCCTGTTGCCGGTATTCGGGTATACCGCCGCCGAGAGCACAGGGGGCTGAGCGATGGACAAGTGCGTATTCATCCACACCAATGAACGCCAGTGGTTGGGCGCGCTGGTGGCAGAGTACTCATTTCGCCGCAATTCCCGCCAGCCCGACCAGTTTGAGGTGCGCTTCATCCACACCCGCGATCACCCCTTTCTCGCCGCCCGTGAGGGCCAGAGCTTCCTGCGTGGGGGGACTACCCGGGTCTGGCATATGGACGACCTGCAGTCCTTCACCCCGCTGCGATTCATGCCGCCAAAACTGATGAACTGGCAGGGCAGGGCGGTGGTCACCGACCCCGACGTGTTCGCCGTCGGCGATATCAACGAGCTGCTGGACCGGGACATGGGCGGCGCGGCCGTTATGGGCCGGCACCGTTCCGGCAAGTCCGAGAAGGGCTACCAGGTGGCGACCAGCGTCATGCTGCTGGATTGCGCGAAGCTGCGACACTGGGACGCCGAGAAGACCTTTGGCGAGCTGTTCAGTAGCGAAAAGGATTACAAGGAATGGATGGTGCTGGCCTATGAGGACCCGGCCACCATCGGTTATCTCGAGGACTACTGGAACGACTTCGACCACCTCGATGCCAACACCCGGCTGTTGCACAATACCAAGCGCCGTACCCAGCCCTGGAAAACCGGGCTGCCGGTGGATTTCACCCCGGCGGACAAGTTCAAGGACAAGCCCCTGCTGGCCTCGCTGAACCGGCTGCGGGCCAATGTATTCGGAGAGTACGGCCTGCTCGGCCGTTACCATGAGCACCCCGACAGGCAGCAGGAGGCGTTTTTCTTCGGCCTGCTGCAGGAGTGCCTGGACTGCGGTCATGTCACCGAGCAGCTGGTGCGGGACGAAATCAGCAAAAACCATGTGCGCCACGACGCCTTCGAGGTGTTGGCGCGGACACCGCCTCTGGCAAGCAGGGCTGCATGAAATACATCGATATAGAACAACTTCGCCGCCTCGATAGGGCGGACTTTCTCAGGATAAAACCCTATCCGTACTACAACCACGAGGGTGTGCTGACAGAGACGGGTTTCCAGCAACTGCTGGCGAATATGCCGCCGCTGGACATGTTCAAGCACAACTTCGGCTACGAGCGACGGGCGGGGCAGGCTCCGCACGATCGCTACTCGCTGGAGTACGAGCCTGGCATGCCGGTGCCGCAACCCTGGCAGGAGTTCATCGGCGAGTTGCGCAGTGACGCCTACCGCAACGAGGTGGCGCGCCTGCTGGGGGCGAAGAAGATCGAGTTCCGGTTTCACTGGCATTACACCCCGTCCGGCTGCGACGTCTCGCCCCACTGTGACGCGCGCCGCGAGCACGGCTCCCACCTGTTTTATTTCAACTCCAAAGACGACTGGGACCCGGCCTGGGGTGGTTCCACCCTGGTACTGGATGACGGCGGTCGCCTCGATTACAACTCCGCGCCGGACTTTGACGAATTCGACGCGGCCTACGAGTGCGAGTCGATCGGCAATTACAGTTCGCTGATGCTGCGCACTGACCACGCCTGGCACGCGGTGCGCGCCATTGATTGTCCCGAGGGTCGCCTGCGCCGTGTGTTTATCGTGGTGGTAAACCCCGTGAGCCTGTTCTGGAAGTTGCGTGACCGCGCCATCGGTAAAAAGATCCAGCGCCTGTGATGCGCTTGCTCCACCCGGTCCGGGGGAGCTTCACCTGTGGTTCTGTCAACGCGCTGCGGTAGCTGGCTCCGACGCATTCCTGCGCGGGGTCCTGGCGAACTACACCCGGACTGACCAGGGCCAGTTGCAGCTTAGCCGCGGCGCCCATGGCAAGCCCGCACTCGCCTGGCCGCCACTGGCGCTCGATTTCAACCTCAGCGGCAGCGGTGACTGGCTGGCGATCGCGGTCAGCGACGGCGCCCCCGTCGGCATCGATATCGAATATTGCGATCCCGCACGCGCGGTGATGCGCCTGGCCCGGCGTTTCTTTCGCGACTCGGAAGTGGCGCAGTTGCAGGCCTGCGCGCCCGCGCAGCGCAGCGATCGATTCTACGATTACTGGACACTCAAGGAAGCCAGTATCAAGGCTGGCGGCGGAGCCCTCGGGCTGGAGCTCGAGACCGTCGGTTTCGAGCTGCGTTATCCGCAGGCCACTGGCTCCGGGAACTCAATCGGCAGCATCATCCCGCTGGCGCCGGCGACGGGCGCATGGTTTGGCCTGATGCAACCCTTCGCCGACTATCGGCTGGCCCTGTGTTGTCATGCCGCCCGGGACTTCAGCGCCGGGGTCCGCTTGTGCGATCTGCGCCGTAGCGGTTATTGTGCGGGTCATTCGCTCGAAATTCGGGCGGTTTCCTGAACCCTGCACGCAACCCCAGGAGTGCCCCCGCCGGTGACTGTTCAGCCCTACCCTGAATCCTATTACGCGGCCACCCGCAATCCCGACCCGGGCTATCCCGCGCTGGCGCAAGACATCGAGGCGGATGTGTGCATTTGCGGTGGCGGCTTCACCGGGGTGGCCACCGCCCTGAGCCTCGCCGAGCGCGGCTACTCGGTCGTTGTGCTGGAGCAGCATCGCGTGGGCTGGGGCGCATCGGGCCGCAACGGCGGCCAGGTCATCGGCGGCTTCAGCGGCGCGGAACTCATGGCGAGACGCCTCGGGCCCGAGGTGAGGGACCTGATCTGGGACATCGGCTGGCGCGGCAATTCGATCATCGCCGAGCGAGTGGCGAAATACGCGATCGACTGCGATTTGAAATACGGCTACATGGACGTCGCTCTCAAACCCCGCCACATGCGCGCCTTCGAGGACTATCACGCCGAGCTGTCGCGCCGCGGTTTCGCCGACGCGATCCGGATGGTAGGGGCTCACGAGATGCGCTCGGTCATTGGCAGCGACGCCTATATCGGTGGCCTGATCAATCAGCGCAGCGGCCACCTGCACCCCCTGAACCTGTGCCTGGGTGAGGCCCGGGCCGCCGCCGGACTTGGTGTTCGCCTGTTCGAGGGCAGTGAGGTCCTGTCCATTGAACACGGCGCCAGGGCAACCATTACCACCGGCAGCGGCCGGGTGAAAGCCGCCACCGTGGTGCTGGCCGGCAACGCCTACCAGCACCTGGAGACACGGCATCTGCCTGGCCAGGTGTTTCCGGCCGGCAGTTTCATCATCGCCACCGAGCCGCTGGACGAGGCATTGGCCCGGGAGATAAACCCGCTGGACATGGCATTCTGCGATCCCAACTACGTGCTGGATTATTTTCGCCTGTCGGCCGACCGACGCCTGCTGTTCGGCGGTCGCTGCAACTACTCCGGCCGGGTGCCCAGCAGTATCCGGCGCAGCATCGAGCCGCGCATGCACAGGGTATTTCCCCAGTTGCGCAATGTCCGTATCGATTATGAGTGGGGTGGCAATATCGGCATCGTCGTCAATCGGGTGCCGGTCATCGGTCGGCTGCGGGACAATGTCTACTGCTCACTCGGTTACTCCGGTCACGGCGTCAACATGACCCACGCGGCGGGCGAGATCCTCGCGGAAGCCATCGGCGGCACCATGGAGAAACTGGATCTGTTTGAGCGCGTCGGACACAGGCGCATTCCTTTCGGCCAGGCACTGAGCGGGCAGCTCGTGGCGCTGGGCATGCTCTACTATCGCCTGCGGGACAGGTTGTAACCCGCGCTGACGTAGGATATGGGGCCTGTTCCTGCTAGACTGGCACCCGCACACCAGCCGCCAGCGTACCCGACGCCATTATGCTTATCGACCAGTATTACACCGCCGGCAACGGCACCATCAGCTTTACCCGGGAGCAGGGCAGCAATTTTGCCAAGCAGGTGGCGGACGACTTCAATCCCATACACGATGTCGACGCCAGGCGCTTCTGCATTCCCGGCGACCTGCTGTTCGCCATCATTCTCGCCCGCTACGGCCTTAACCGGCACATGGAGTTCGGCTTCACCGGCATGGTGGTCGATGGTGTCGAGTTGCTGCTGCCCGAGCCGGCGCAGGAGCTGTCGGTCAATGACGCGGCCGGCAGGCAATACCTGACCATTCGGCGCACGGGGGAAAACACCCGGGATCAATTGCTTATCGACAAGCTCACTCGCAACTACGTCGAATTTTCCGGACACACTTTCCCGCACTTACTGGTGCCATTGCTGGCCGAAGAAAACGTGATGATCAATCCCGATCGGCCGATGGTCATGTATGAAAGCATGAACATCGACCTGGACCGGCTCGATATCGCGGCCCCCGCGCTGGAAATGGACCATACCGAGGTGGCCATCAACGGCAAGCGCGGCGAGGTTCAACTGGCTTTCAATCTGGTAGAGGCGGGCACGCTTGTCGGTCGGGGCAGGAAGCGCCTTATTCTCAGTGGCCTGCGTGAATACGACGAGCAGGTCATGGATGGGGTCGTGGTAAGCCTGAACCAGCGCAAGCAGGATTTTCTGCCGCACTGACGACCCAGCGCGGGCTTGCCCGCATCACCGGGATGGGTCGGCCGCCTGCTGGCTTTTGGTCACCAGGATATCTTCCATCACCAGGTACTCCAGGTCTGAACCGAAGAACATCTCCAGCGCATCCAGGGGAGAACACACCATGGCCTCGCCCCGGCGATTGAGCGATGTGTTGAGCACCACGCCATTGCCGGTCAGCTTTTCCATCTCTTCCATCAGCGCGTAGTAGCTGTCGTTGAGACCCGGCTCCAGCGCATGGGCGCGGGCGGTGCCGTCCGCGTGCACCACCTCGGGCACCCGGCTTTTCCAGTCCTCGTTCACCTCGAAGGTAAAGGTCATGAAAGGGGCGGGATGGTCCACCGCGAACATCTGCGGCGCCACCCGGCTGAGCATGCTCGGGCAGAAGGGGCGCCAGCGCTCGCGAAATTTGATCTGGGCGTTGATGCGGTCGGCCACCCCGGGGCTGCTGGGGCAGCCGAGGATCGAGCGGCCGCCAAGGGCGCGCGGTCCGAATTCCATCCTGCCCTGGAACCAGGCCACCGGGTTGCCCGCCACCAGCAGGCCGGCGGTTTCCGCCGCCACATTGTCGAGCCTGCGCCAGCGCGGTTTGCCCGGGTGCTGTGCACAGGCGGCGATCACCTGTTCGCTGCTGTAGGCGGGGCCCAGGTAGACATGTCTCATCGGCTGCACCGCGACACCGCGCCGCTCGGAGGCATAGGCGGCCGCGCCGATGGCGGTGCCCGAGTCCCCCGACGCGGGCTGTACGAACAACTCCCTTACCCCGTCGCGGGCGATGATCTTCTGGTTGAGCTTGACGTTGAGTGCGCCGCCGCCGGCGAAGGCCAGCCTGCCGGTCGCGGCGATGATATCGCCCAGGTAGTAGTCCATCATCTGCAGCGCCAGCTTCTCGAACAGGGCCTGCATGCTGGCGGCATAGTGAATGTAGGGTTCGTCGGCCACATCGCCCTCGCGCATGGGGCCCAGCCAGTCGACGAGCCTGTCGCTGAAATAATAACCCTTGCCCCTGTGCTTGTGCCGGCGCAGGCCGACGACATTGGCGTAGCGCGTGTCGATCTGCAGCTCGCCCCCCTCGAAACTGGCCAGGCGTGAAAAATCATACCTGTCCGGGTCGCCATAGGGCGCCATACCCATCACCTTGTACTCGCCGTCCAGCATGTCGAAGCCGAGGAATTCGGTGATGGCGCCGTACAAGCCGCCCAGGGAGTCCGGGTCGATGAACTCCTTGATGGTGTGAATCCGGCGGTGTTCGCCGAAACCGAAGAAGGTCGTGGCGTACTCACCCTTGCCGTCGATACCCATGATCGCGGTTTTTCCGCTGAAACCGCTGCAGTGATAGGCGCTGGAGGCGTGGGCCAGATGGTGCTCTACCGGTTCCAGGACTACCCTGGCCGGGTCTATGCCCAACTGCGCCAGCAGCCCGATGATCCGGCCGCGGTAGCGGCGGTAGCGGCGGTTGCCATTGAACAGCGCATCGAGGGCCCGGTCCGGCGCGTACCAGTAGCGCCGGGCGTAGTGCCAGCGGTGCGGCCTGGTGATGCCGATAGGGGCGAAGGGTATGGCCACCACGTCGACGGCCCCCGGGTCGATCCCCGCATGCTCAAGGCAGAACCTGGCCGATGCCAGTGGCAGCCGGTTTTTGGCGTGCTTGTCGCGCACAAAACGCTCTTCCTCCGCCGCGGCTGCCAGTACGCCATCGATGTACAGCGCGGCAGAGGGGTCGTGATTGAGTGCGCCGGACAGGCCCAGAACGGTCAGTGCCACGCGCTCATCCAGGCCGGCTCAGGGCACATACCAGATCGGAGAGGTGTAGGCGCGCTCCTGGATTGACGCCGGGAAGCGGTCCGGCGGCGGGATCTTCAGCGCCGCCGCGTCGTAGGTCGAATGTCGCGGGGTCGGTATCTGCAACACGCGCACGTAGTAGAACGCGCTCTGCCCGGCGTCGAATTCCGGGTCTTCCCAGACCGTCGCCAGCTGCGCCGCGCCGATGCTGTTGGCATAGCTGGCGCCCGTCTCGTCCACGGTAGTGCCGACCGGCGGCAGCGAGCCGTCGGCCAGTGGCAGGCGCTCCCCGGACCAGGCCACATCGAATATTTTTTCCCGGCTGTTGCCCTCGGCATCAAGCCAGCCCTTGACCACCTGCACCCGGTCCAGGTTGGCGCCTTCGGGATCCTTCTGGGCGCTGATCAGCAGCCTGATGCCGCCCGGGGCCGTGGCGGCGCCCTTGAGCTCGCCGCCCATGGGTACGCCGCCGGCATAGCCCAGGCGCGCCATGTCAGGTGATTCCGCGTCCTGCGGGGCAAAGTGCCAGCCGGCAAACAAGCGCAGCCCTATGCGGGGGCCGGTGGTGGCATAGACCTCCCGCCGCTGCATGGCATCGAAAATACCCTGGCGGGTATTTTCCGTGGCCCACACCGCCGCCATGCCGGCTGCCGCCATGTCCCAGCCGGTCGCCTTGACGCCGCCCAGGGAGTCGCCGGTCTTGTTTTCGGGAATGGAGTCATAAGCCATCTTGCCCCAGAAATTTTCCTCCTCCGCACTGGACAGGCCGGTGTGGGCGTCGGTGGAGCCGATCAGGCCGAACTGGAACGGGTTGGCTCCCGCCTTGCGGTCGATCTGCAGGCCCCTGCCGAGGGCGGGTCGGATGAAGTCACCCACCGCGGCGCGGTAGCCCTGCCACTCCTGCTGCAGGTAGAACTCGAAGGGCTCAAACCCGGCGAAGGGGTCGTCCGGGGACAGGCTGGGGTGGGTTTCCGAGTCGCCCTTGATCTGCGTCATCTCCACTACCGGCTCCCAGCGTCGCCGGGTTTTGATGTAGTCGGCGCTCATCGGTTCACCGCGCAGGGTGGTCTCATCGAACATGTAGCCCTTCGAGATATTGGAATTGTGCGGGATGGCGATGAACTG
This sequence comes from Halieaceae bacterium, assembly GCA_036350855.1. GTDB lineage: Bacteria > Pseudomonadota > Gammaproteobacteria > Pseudomonadales > Halieaceae > JARRPM01. The sequence goes on along the minus strand of JAZBNW010000148.1, from coordinate 1,332 downwards.
GCTGCCGGTGCTGGCGGATGTGGCCTCCAGCCAGGCCCAGAGGTCCTCCGGGTACTGGCTCTGGTCCGAGCCGTAGGGCATATACCGGGCCGCCTGCTCGCGACCGTTGGGGGTGATTACCACCCGGTGCAGGTTGGCCCCGGCCGGAATCGAGCTCCATTCCCAGCCCAGCAGGGCGGTGAAGCGCCCCGGTTCGTTATTGGCTTCCGCCGCGTCGATGGTTTCGTTCCAGCTGGTGACCACGGTGGGGGAGATATCCCCCAGTGAGTCGTTCAGGGGTGTATTACCCGTGTCCAGTACCGGGTCGTCGCCCCACTGGTCCAGTCTCAGGGGCAGCAAGTCCCTGAAAACGACGGGACCGTAGCCGGTCCACATGGCCAGCCGTATCGTCCAGACCGAGAACCAGCGCTGCACCGCCGCCCAGCCGGAGAGCTCGCCGAACTCCTCCCGGTGGTTGACGATTGCCCGCAGCACGCCCATGGCCTCGGCGTGATCGGATACCACCAGGAAGTCCAGCGGCGTGTCGATCCGCACCCGGGCGCGATGGTAGGGGTGAATCACAGGCAGACCCCGGGCCCAGCGGTAGGCGGTGTCCGGGTCGACGGACTCGTTCTGGTTGAGAAACGCATCGAACGAGTAGGAGGTGTGCAGGTGCGTATCCCCCCAGTACAGCCGGGTCGGCTCGGCGGCGCCGGGGCCGGCGCTGACCAGCGCGGACAGGAGTCCTGCCAGTGCGGCGCTGAATCGCTTGTTCATGGAGTTGTCCTCTGGCTTTGGCGCGACTGATCAACCCGCCTTGCGTTGGCGGGAGGCGCGTTTTGGTCTGGCCGCTGGCCTGCTCGCCCGGCCGGTTTTCGCGGCTGGCGGGGCGGCCCGGGTTTTTGCCCTGGCTGCCGCTTTGGCCTTTTTAACCGGTGTCTCTTTCGTCCTGGTTCTGGCCCCGGCTTTTTTGCCCGCGGCCTTGCTGCGGGCGGCCTTGCGTCCGGCCGGGGCGCTGCCCACGGTTGCGGCCAGCAGCGCGTCGAAACTGTCCTGCAGGCACTGGCGATAGAAATCCGGGTCGGGCATCAGCTCGCGGCAGGAGGTGATGGAGATGCTGAATTCACCGCAGTAGCTGCTGATGACATGGAACAGGCCCACGCCATCCAGCACCGGCCCGGTGCCCAGGTTGGACAACATCTTCGCGCCGGTGTTGTACAGCGGCACCTGGGGCCCGGGTACATTGGTGATCACACAGTTGTACATGGGCTTGATCTGGTTCATCAGGTTCCAGCGGCTGGCCAGGCGTGCGGCCTGGGCGGTGAGGGTGCTGGGGATGAACTGGGTGTAGTC
>JAZBNW010000147.1:0-2827 GCA_036350855.1 Halieaceae bacterium | reverse complement strand
TGCCGAAGCGGTAGGTTTCCAAGGTGTTGTTGGCGATCGGCACCACGCACTCACTGATGCCGTAAGCCTCCAGCACCAGCCAGCCCAGGCCGTGCAGCTTTTCCAGCAGCCAGGGCGGCATCGGCGCGGAGCCGCTGACCATGAACTTCAGGTCCGGCCCCATGGTGCGGCGCAGGCGCTGCAACACCAGGGCGTCGGCCAGCACGTGGCCCAACCTGAGCCCCAGGCTGGGCGACTTGCCGGCCCGCTGTGCCCGCTGAAAACGCTCGCCTGTTTGCCAGGCCAGGCGAACCAGTTGCCTGACGGGCGCTGGCTGTTTGGCCACTTCAGCCTGGATGCCGGCATACAGCTTTTCATAGAAACGGGGCACGCCGATGAACAGGGCGGGGCGGATTTCCGGCAGGCGCTGGGCGATGTCGGCCGGCGACTCGACAAAATAGCTCGGCGTGCCGCGCTCGATGGCGCACAGGTTGATGATGCGCTGGAACAGGTTGGACAAGGGCAGCCAGCAGGCAAGACGCGCATCTTCGCGAATGGAGGGAAAGCGGTCGAGGATGGCATCTGCCGCCAGGCAAAGCTGGCGATGGGTGTAGGCAATGCCCTTGGGCTGCCCGGTACTGCCCGAGGTGAAAATGATGGTCGCCAAATGGTCCGGCGTTACCTCGGGACGCGTGAAATCGGGGTCGATGGCCAGCGCGAGCAGGTCATGCAAGGACTCAACGCCGGGAGTGCCGGCGGGATCGACTGCCACGACCAGATCAGGCCTGGCCGGCAGCAAATCCTTCAGCGAATCCAGGTTCTCGCCGCTTGCCAGGAAAAGCGCCCGCGGCCGGACGGTGTGCAGCACGTGGCGGATGTTCTCGGGCGCATCATGGGCATCAACGCCGACGACCGTTCCGCCCATGGCCAGAACGGCGAGATGACAGGTCTCCCATTCGGGCGTGGTCGGCATCATGATGACCGCGCGGTCGCCCGGCTGCAGTCCGCGGCGCAGCAGATTGAGCGAGAGACTCTGCACGCGGGCCTGCAACTCGCTCCAGCTGGCGGGGGTCCAGTCGCCTGCGGGCGCGCGCCGCCAATAAGCGGGCTGATGCGGCGTAAGTTCAGAGCGGGCCGCGAGCCGGCCCGGGACGGTGTCAGGCTGGGCCGGCATTGCTTCCCTGCCCGCGCAGCAGAGGCGGGTCGTACGCGCCTTGGGGCAGATTGATGCACAGGTCTTCGTCGGTCAGGCCGAGCCATTTCTGGCTGCGGCTCACTTCGCGGCCGAGCAGAACCTTGCGCCTGATCATGAAGTCGACCAGCGGCGCCATGATCCGCCAGTAATTCAGGCTGGCCTTGCCCTCGCGGATCAACGCGGAGAACTCGGGTGCATAGGGGTTGTAGCGGAAATGCTTGAGGTCGGAATACATCATCAGCCAGTTGATCGGATAGTTGCTGACGATGGGGCTGGCATGCCGGCCTTTCTTGACCAGCCCCAGTTCGGCCACCTTGCGCATGACCTCGTCCTGATCGTAATCCCACGCATGATAGGGTGCCAGATAGCGCGGGAACTTGGTACCCGCCGGCAACTGCAGCGGATTGTAGAAACGGCTCAATTCCTCGTCGCTGAACTCACCGCATTCCTTGAGGTGGGGCGGCGTCCAGTCTTCCCCGCTGATCAGCTTGGGAGAGAACTCGTACAACATGCGTTCGGGCTCGGGCTGGCCAGGCGAATAGCCGGCCAGGATCAGCGGGATGTCCTTCTCGATGGCGAGACGGATTGCGTCGCCCTCGAACAGCGGGGCATACACGTAGGACACGGTGTAGACGGCCCCCCGCGCTTCCTGGTTTTGCAGCAGGTAGCGGAACAGCTTGCGGGTGAATGCAGGGGCCGGATTGTAGACGACGTGATCGATATCGAGGCGAGCCAGCGCGGTGCGTATGTTGCTCCAGGCCACTTCGGGCAGATCGATGTTGGTAGTGTAGGCCAGCACCCTCAGGCCATATTCGACCTTCAGCTTGTACAGCAGATAAATGCTGTCCTTGCCGCCGCTGAGCGGCACCAGGCAGTCGTATCCCTTTTGCGTCTGCTGACGATCCCGAAGTGCTGCAAGCGTCCGCTCCAGGTCCTCGCGATGGGCGGGATTCGGTCGAACGGTTGATTGTCCCGCCCCGGGCGTACGGCAATACCCACAGACACCATCAGGTCCGATATCCGAGCCAGGAACAGCTTCCGGCAAGAGACATTTGCTACATCTTTTCATCATTCATTGACCGAGCTGTTGAACCGCCGCGGAATCCAGATCCTTCATGGCTCAAGATAAACGGAAGAACAAAGGGTAATTTTTTTGACCGCGTCACCGCGAAAGACTCAAATCCCTTGAAGACGATGCGCGATGCCCACTTCATCCTGCTTCGAAAATCCGTAGGGATACAGCGACTTTTCGCCACGCGGCGGGGGCAGCGAGCCACCCAGTTCGGCGATTTTCCTGTCGATGTAATCGAGATCCAGATGCAGCAGAACGGCAGGGGCCCCGACCCGCGGGCACATCCTCTCTTCGCCGATCAGGTTGAAACCCAGCATACGCTTGTAAAACAGCACATGCCGCGGGTTCACCTCGATCACGAAGTCGGTGAACTTGTGAATGTGGAAGGCGTAGATGAAGGCGATATGGAAAAGCGCCGCAAGCACCGACTTGGACGCGGCGTTTTCGTCCACGGCCAGCTTGGTCAGCTCCGCGATTTTGCGTCCTCTGGCCCTGAGCGCATCGATCTCGGCCTTGTATAACTCGTCCACCACCAGGCCCTTGTCGCTGTCCAGACCCAGGGTGATTGTGCCGGCCACCTG
>JAZBNW010000146.1:0-4626 GCA_036350855.1 Halieaceae bacterium | reverse complement strand
GGAGCCCACGCTGCCGGTGTGGCCGCCGCCTTCACCACCCTGGGCTACCACGAAATCCAGTCCGGCCTCCTTGTGGGCCACCGCCTGCTTGACCTTGCCGCACAGGGCGCCGATCAGGCGGCCTGAATCCTGCACCATTTTTATCTTGTCCGCGGGTGGGGTGCCCAGGGCATTGGCAATCATCACGCACCGGGGCCGGGTGAGGGCTTCCTCCAGCAGGGGTGTGGCGGTCGCATCGGTCCAGCCCATCAGGCCCATGCTGGTGCTGCCGTCGGGCCAGGGCGGCACACCGGCGTCCGCCAGCAGCTTCTGGGCGAAGTCCATGTGCTCTTTGGGCACCATTTTCCACAACTGGGCTTCCATTTCCTCGGCGCTCATGTCGCCCATCCCCTCGTACTTCTGGGGTATGACGATATCGACTCCGTAGGGCTTGTCGCCGATGTTGGCGTCTATCCAGTCCAGTTCCTCCTTCAGCTGCGCCGGGCTGAAGCCCACCGCCCCCAGCACGCCGATGCCGCCGGCCTTGCTGACGGCGACCACCACGTCGCGGCAGTGAGTGAAGGCAAAGATGGGGTATTCGATGCCGAGGCGTTCACAGAGTGTATTGCGCATGGGTGTCTCCAGCGTTAAAAGAGCAGGCCTGCAGTATTGGTTGCCGGGACGGCCGGGGCAATTGCGACTGGATGCCAGCCAAACTGGTCAATTCTTACCGGTCCGGGTCATGCCGGGCAGAGACAGGCTCCTAAAAGTATATTTTCGCTTTTTTGAATCCCGCCTCTTTCAGGGTCGAGATCAGGAGGTCGATACTGCGTGAGGACAGCACCGCGTCATCCTCGCCGCAGAGCATGAAGGACTTGCCGTCGCCACCGTATAACCAGGTGATGAATTCGGCAATCTCCGCGGGATTTCTCCTGATTTCCACGAGCTCAAAATAATTTTCCCCGGCCTTCACCGTGGCTTCGGACAATTTCATGCAGGCAATGCCCCCTCGTCGAACTGATGGATGGCCTCGTTCAGGGTGGAATAGAACGATGTCACGCCCGGCACCGGCTTCACCTTTGCGCGGGCCAGGGTTTTCAGCGGTTGAAACTGCAGGTCGGCAATCACCAGTCGTTTCCCCGTACTGGCACAGTGCGCGATCAATTTATTCAGCGCGGCCACCCCGCCCGCGTCCAGCAGGGTGACGCCGTCCATATAGAGTATGACGCCATCACGTGTCGCCATCCCGGCGGAGATTTCGCCGAATACCCGGTCCGCGGCGGCAAAAAAGAGAGGGCCGTTGATTTTCAGTACGGCCCAGCGGGCGGGCAGCGTCACGTCGATCAGTTTCCTGTCCCCGCTGATGTCCGTAATTCGTGTCATGGCTGCCATCTCATTGACAAATAAAATGCAGGCCAGCAGTACACCGACGGTAATGGCAATCACCATATCGAAGAAGACGGTGAGTGCCAGGCAGGTAAGGAACACGGCGATATCCCGTCCCGGGGCGCGCCTGAGCAGATGCAGTGATTTTGGCGCCTCGCTCATGTTCCAGGCGACCACCAGCAATAAAGCGGCCATCGCGGACATGGGCAGGTAGGCGAGCAGTGGCGCCAGCAGCACCAGTGCCAGCAGCACCGTCAGCGCGTGGATCATGGCGGCAACCGGGGATTGCGCCCCCGCGCGCAGGTTTGCGCTCGAACGCGCGATGGCCGCGGTGGCGGTAATGCCGCCAAACAGGGGTGTGATGAGATTGCCCAGGCCCTGCCCCAGCAGTTCGCTGTTGGCGCTGTGGCGCTTCCCCGTCATGCCGTCCAGCACCACCGCGCACAGCAGGGATTCTATTGCCCCGAGCATGGCGATTGCGAAGGCGGAGGGCAGCAGGTCGACCACCGCTGACCAGCTGATCTCGAAAGGCTGCCCGCCCGGGCCCGGTCGCTGCCAGGGCCAGGCAAATTCCGGCAGGAAAGGCGGGATACCCATGCCGGGCGTGCCATCGGGCGCGAGATAGCTGAACCGGGAGCCGATAGTGTCGATCGGGTAACCGGCATGAACCACCGCGATGCCGAGGAGGCTGGCAATCACCACTGCAGGCAGGTGTTGGGGGACCGGGTTTTTCAGTTTCGGCCAGTAGAGCATGACCCCCAGTGTTACGAGGGCGACAAACAGGCTCGGGCCGTCAAACCCGCTGATCGAGTTGGCGAGCAGCCAGAGCTTCTGCCCGTAGTGCTCCGGCATTGCCTCCAGCGGCAGTCCGAAGAAGTCCTTTACCTGCAGCGTGGCGATGACGATGGCGATACCGCCGGTGAATCCCAGGGTGACCGATTCAGGAATATATTCGACAAATCGGCCCAGTCGCGCAACCGCCATCGCAATCAGGATAACCCCCGCAAGGGAGGTGGCCAGCAGCAGGCCCGCCAGCCCGTAACGTTGGGCGATGGGGTAGAGAATGACCACAAAAGCCGCCGTCGGCCCGGAAACGCTGTAGCGGCTGCCGCCGGTCAGGGCGATAACAAAGCCAGCCACGATCGCCGTGTACAGGCCGTACTGGGGCGCGACCCCGCTGGCGATCGCCAGTGCCATCGCCAGGGGGATGGCGATAATCCCGACACTGACACCCGCCAGCACATCCCGACGCAGGCGCGCCACACCGTAGGGTTCGTCCGCGAAACAGGCATCGCGCAGCGCCGAGGCGATACGCAGGGAAAAAAGGTGTGCTCTGTGCGGCATACGCGACTCCCGGAGGGATCCAGAATGCTAATCAGGCGATAATAATATGTTAATAACATTATAACAAAGTGATAAAGTCTCACCCGTCACTCAAGGGGGCATCCCGGCACGGACCGAATACCCGGGAGCCCGGCCGGAATGCCCGTTGCGAGAGGGTGGCAAGACAGGTGCCATTACAATAATATGTTAATTGAATGTTCAATTAACCCGGGTCATACCCTGATCCCGCTCCAGAGCCAGGACTATGGAAAAGCGCACCGCGAGATTGACCCTGCTGGTCGATCCAAAAAAGAAAGCCACCTTTGAAAACCTCTGCGCCCAGGAAGACATCACGCCGTCACAGAAGATAAGGCAGTTCATGCGCGATTATATCGAGGAGAAGCTGGGGGCCGACTGGCGAGAGGAAGTTTTCAGTGACGATGGTGCGCCCTGACCACGCATCCGTCCCTCGCCCGGTTCCTATCGCCACGTTCCGGGTATAGGCAAATCTGCGCCGCGCTGGCGGAGAATAACCATATAGAGCTTAGTTATTTGTCCGCAGCTTTTTTGTTCTATAAAGTGCTGCCCCCTATAGCGAAAAATACGACCCATGCAAGCCCTGGATCTGGACCTACAGAGTGTTAACGCCCAGCTGCGTACGAAGAGCCCACAGGAGATCATCCGCTGGGCGCTGGGCCTGGGTCGCAGGACGATTGCCACCACCAGCATGGGCCGCAATGCCGCGGTGATGCTGCACCTGGTGCGGGAAGTCGACAAAACCCTGCCGACGATCTGGGTCGATACCGGCTACAACCTGCGCGATACCTATGTGGTGGCCGAGCGCCTGATTCGCGACCTGGACATCAATATCCATGTCTACTCACCCCGGATGACCAGCGAGCGTCGCAATGCCATCATGGGTGGTATTCCCACGGTAGATGAAGAGGAGCGTCACCGGGACTTCACCCACCAGGTGAAACTCGAACCCTTCGACCGGGCGCTGCAGGACTTCGACCCGGAACTCTGGCTGACCGGCATTCGCCAGGAGGAGACCGAACACCGCAAAACACTGGATATCGTGTCAGTTGACGCCCGCGGTATCGTCAAGGTAGCGCCGATTTTCTACTGGTCCGAGGACGCCGTGGATAATTATATGGCGCTGCACCAGCTGCCTACCTGCCGGCATTACTTCGACCCCACCAAGGTGCAGGACGGCCGCGAGTGCGGCCTGCACACCGCAGCCTGAAGCAGGCCGCGTCAGCCCATTATCAAGCCGACAGCCAGGGCCATGATTGCGGTTGCGACAAAGAAAATACCGATAACGGTCGCCAGTTGACGCATTGCACGCCGGTCGGCTGCAGTATCGTCGGGAGACAGGTGCTGGGTCATGGGTCTACTCCTCATTATTAGTGATCAAGCGGGTAAAACCTGCTGAAAAGCCTCTCGCAGCGTCCGGATTCGTGCATTGACGCAGATCAAGGCCAGCGCGCGCAAGCCGCCGCCACTGGGTTATACTTTGCCGTGAGGAGGGTCTCATGACGTCTTCCACCACGGTGTATACCAGGCGGATACCGCAGCCCCTGCCGGCGGGCCGGGTAGCTGTTTTTGCTCTGCTCCTCTCCCTCCTTGGCTGTGCCGGACCGGCCGTTGATCGCCATGTCATCGACCAGCTCCCGCCACTGCAGCGCGAGGGCGCACAGCTGACGGTGGCGGATGTTGCCGGCCGTGTGCCGAGGGTGGACCTGCTGGCGGTGGACGAGCCGATGCGCCAGTTTGTCGAACGCTATACCGCGGGCCAGGACAACAGCCGATTACAGCTGATGTCCCTGCACCAGGCGGTGCGGGGCGCGGGCGGCCTGGATATGGAGTACGACCCCATCGCCGATGGAACTGCCCGGGAGGTCTTCCAGCGCCGGGTGGCCAATTGCCTCTCCTACG
>JAZBNW010000145.1:0-3783 GCA_036350855.1 Halieaceae bacterium | reverse complement strand
TTGCGGTACACGCTGATGGCCAGCTCCCCCAGGCGCCGGGCGATCAGGGCGGAATTGGAGTCCACGGTGTCGCCACTCATGATCTCGTTGCCGGTCAGCAACAGTTGTACTTTGGGGTTATGATCCGCCATTGCGGTCTCCTGGCCGGGGAACGGGGTGCAAGCATAGCCGCAATGCTTCCTCTGCGGCAAAGTGAGATAGACTTTGGGCAACAGAAATGGAGATTTGCCTGTTGTGCCGATGAAATATTGCCCTGAGTGTGGCGCCGGCCTGGAGCGGCACCGGGTGGCCGGCGAACCGCGGGGACACTGGTTCTGCCAGGGCTGTGGCGTCCCGCGCTTCGACCATCCCATGGTGGTTGTGACCTGCTTTGTCACCTGTGGCAAACGCCTGTTGTGGGTGAAGCGTGACCTGGAGCCCAAGCGGGGCCTGTGGGCGATTCCCGGTGGTTACCTGGAGAGCGGCGAGACCCTCGCCCAGGGCGCTGCCCGGGAGCTGTCCGAGGAGGCCGGTATCGTGTTGCCGCCGCAGCGCCTGACCCTTTACATGACCGGGACTATCACCTTTATCAACCAGGTGTACGTGGGCTTCAGGGCCGCGGTGGAAACAACCGGTTGCACCCCGGGGGTCGAGTCCCAGGACTGTGGCTTTTTCACCCGGGACGACTGCCCCTGGGACGAGGTTGCCTATCCGGAGGTCAATGACTCCATACGCCAGGTCTACGACGACCTGGACCGGGGCAGTTTCGGCGTATGGCAGGCCCAGATGAGCCAGAGCCGTTACCTGTTCGAGGAGGTTTCGCAGGGCATCCCCTAAAAGCCGCCGTGCCGTTCGAGGTAGGCGGATTCCTCCGGGGTGGAACCGCGGCCCAGGATGGCGTTGCGATGGGGGAAGCGGCCGAACCGGGCGATGACATCCCGGTGCGCCACCGCGTAGCGCGCGAAATCATCCACAGCCGCAGCGCCGGTGTCCGCCGCCAGGGCGGTAAACAGAGCGACACATTCCTCCTGGGTCGCCAGCTCCTCGCAGTGCTCCAGCGGGAGGTAGAGGAACACCCGGTGAATGGCGGGCAGCGAGTGGTGCCTGCCGTCGGCGAGCGCCGCGCGGGCCAGTGCCAGCGCCCGGCTGTCACCGGCGAAGGCGCGGGCTGTGCCGCGGTAGATATTGCGGGGAAACTGGTCCAGCAGCAGCACCAGGGCGATCAGCCCGGCGTCGCTCCCGGCCCAGCGTTCGAGTTCGCCCGCCAGCCCCCGGTTTACCAGGTGGCCAAAGCGCGCGGCGATGGCGGTGTCGGCCTGCGGATCGGCACTGAACCAGAGCCGGTGTTTCTCCGGCGCGGCAAAGCCGGCATCGTCGAGGGGGCCAAACCAGAACTGGTGGATGGCGGCGATAGCCTGCTGTGAGTCCCCTTGTCCGGTCATTGCACTCGCCTTTCACCCCCCCAAATCCGATCGCTTATGTTAAGGTACGCGTCCTCATGAACCAGCATAGCGGAAAAGACTTATGGCATTACTCCCCGCGGTCGAACTGACCACTGACGAACAAAAAGCCAGCTATGGCTTCGGCCTGCAATTTGGTGACCAGTTGCGTCGCAACAGCTTTGAAGGGCTGGAGCTGGACGCGGTGCTGGCCGGCATCCAGCACTGGTACAACCAGCAGGAGGCGGCGCTGGACGACGGCCAGATCAATGCCAGCTACCAGGTCATCCAGGCGCGGAAGCAGGCCAGGGACGCGGAGCAGGCCGGCAAGCGCCAGCAGCTGGCTGACATCTTCCTGGAGGCCAACGCTGCCAGGGAGGGGGTGACCACGACAGACAGCGGCTTGCAGTACGAGGTACTGGAATCCGGCGGCGGCGCCCGCCCGGGACCGACCTCGACGGTGGTGACCCACTATCACGGCACCCTGGTGGACGGCACCGTGTTCGACAGCTCGGTAGAGCGCGGCGAACCCGCCGAATTTGGCGTGCACCAGGTGATTCCGGGGTGGACCGAGGCCCTGCAGATGATGTCGGTGGGCGACAAGTGGCGCATCGCCTGTCCGCCCAGCCTCGCCTATGGCGAGCAGGGCGCCGGGTCGGCGATCGGGCCCAACACCGCGCTGGTCTTCGAGATCCACCTGATCGCGGTCAAGGACTGAGCCGCTCCGGGCGCCCGCAGCGCTGAAAAATTCCGTTCCGGGCGGCCGATTCTGTCGCCGCCCGCTTACATTGCCCCCCGCCTTTGTTTACACTTGATCCATCCCTCAAAACACTCCTGAACGGTGGATTCGGTACTCATGAGACGCGTTGTTTTCAATCAGAAAGGCGGGGTCGGCAAGACCAGTATTACCTGTAACCTGGCGGCCATCGGGGCTGCCATGGGCTATCGCACCCTGGTGATAGACCTGGACGTGCAGGGCAACACCACCCACTACCTGGTGGGCGAGATCGATGCCGAGGCGTTTCCCGCGGAAGCACAGGGTGTGGCCGGCCTGTTCAAGCAGACCGTGGGTTCGCGCAAAATGCGCCAGAATCCGGATTCCTTCGTCTGGGAAACCCCCTATGAGAACCTGTACCTGATGCCCTCCAGCCCCGTGCTGGCGGTGCTGGAGAAGGAGCTGGAGTCCCGCTACAAGATCTACAAACTGCGGGATGCCCTGGACAAGCTGGATGACGAGTACGACCGCATCTACATCGACACGCCGCCCAATTTCAATTTCTTTTCCAAGTCGGCCCTGATCGCGGCGGATTCGGTGCTGGTGCCTTTCGACTGCGACAGCTTTGCGCGCCAGAGCCTCTATTCCCTGATGGACAACATCACCGAACTGCGCGAGGACCACAACCCGGAGCTGGAGGTGGAGGGGATTGTCATCAACCAGTTCAACTCCCAGGCCCGGCTGCCCGGAGAGCTGGTGGCGGAACTCGAGGCAGAGGGCTACCCGATATTCGATACCTACCTGAATACCTCGGTGAAAATGAAAGAGTCACACCGCGACCACCGGCCCCTGATCGACATGGCTCCCAGCCATAAATTGACGGGGCAGTTCCTCGACCTGCACGCCGAGCTGGAGAAAACGGCGGCGCGCAAGGCCGCCTAGCAAATCCCGGTCCGGGCTCAGGCTTCCGGCAGCATGCTGCCGGCTTTACCCACCGCATCCACATACTCGTCCAGCAGCCGGTAGATCACCTGGCGGCAGGACTCCACCTCGTTGATCTGCCCGATTACCTGGCCGCAGGGGTTGAATGCCACCTTCTGGCAGTCGCCTATGCCTGCATAGGTGGCCGTGCGGCGCATGCCGTCCGAGGTGACCATGCCCTGCAGTGGCATGCCCAGCGGGTCCGGGGTGTCCGCCCGGGCCCAGGCCTCGGTCCACTCGTTTTTCAGCATGCGACAGGTTTTGCCGGTCCAGGAGCGTGAGATTACCGTATCCTCGCTGGTGGCTTTGAGCAGGGACTCCTTCTGGGCGGGCTGGGTGTGGGCTTCCTCGACGGTGAGCCACAGAGACCCCGTCCACACGCCGGCGGCGCCCATCGCCATGGCGGCGGCAATCTGGCGGCCGTTGCCGATGCCGCCGGCAGCCAGCATCGGGGTGTCGCCGATGGCGTCCACGATCTGTGGCCACAGGACGATAGACCCGACACTGCCGGTGTGGCCGCCGCCTTCACCACCCTGTGCCACCACGAAATCCAGCCCCGCCTCCTTGTGTGCGATGGCCTGCTTGACCTTGCCGCACAGGGCGCCGATCAGGCGGCCTGAATCCTGCACCATTTTTATCTTGTCCGCGGGTGGGGTGCCTAGGGCATTG
>JAZBNW010000144.1:0-2094 GCA_036350855.1 Halieaceae bacterium | reverse complement strand
CGGCGGGTCGCAATAAGAGGTTTCTGATTGCTCAAGTCACTTTGGCTTTCTTCCTCCTCTTCCAGGCTTCGCCTGGCGCAATGAAGTTTCCGTTCTCCGAGCACGCCGTCGAGATCATGTCCTTGATCTCTTGCAGGGCTTCTCCGGTCGCGTGCGGCGGCGCGCCGCATACGTCGTAGACGGTCCGCAGGTCGTCGTCTATGCAGCCCGCCGTTCCGCACGGGCCGGACTCTTCGTACACGCGGGTCTCGAAGTTGTCCCGGCACTCGAACCAGTCGGCGGAGGCCGGGGCAGCGACGGTCGCAACGGCGACCAGGAGGAAGGCGGACTTGATCATGGTCTGTTTTCTGTTCATATTGCGGGGTCCCCGAAAGGCCCCTCTGTCAAGAATCAGTGCAGTCCCACCGAGTAGACCTGATGCCCTTTGGAAGTCATGCAACGGGCCCATACGATGGTGGCAGTGTCGTCCCTGGGACCGAAAGCCGCGTTGGCGATGGCTATGTTGGCTCCGGCTGATGCGGCTCCGATGGTGGCACCAGCAGCCGCGTTCCCGAACTGGTTGCCAATGACTCCGCCAGCGACACCGCCGACAAGCCCGGCAGTAACGCCGCGGGCGACGGCTTTGCCCATGATGTCGCTGAAGTAATCGTGGCTCTCGGAGATCTGGCGGCAGGCGGCATTGTCCTGTGCGTAGGTAGCTCCGGAGCGGTCCATGGTGACTACGTGGGATTGGACCTCGTTGGCCAGATGTGCGCAGCCAGTGGACATGATGGCGATGGCGATGGCGACGATGGTGTTGCGGAGGGTCTTCATTTCGTGTTCCTCGTTAGGGTTAGGGTGTGTTGTTGCAGTAGCCTTCGATTCGCTTGACGGCACTGGTATCGCCGCAATTCAAGTAGAGAATGTGGTCCAGAAACCCAGGCCGGCGCGGAATGGGTTTAGTGACTGAATAGCACGGGTCACTAAGCACATCATGCGACGGCCGACTTTTCCGCAGTGTAAGGTGAACCTTGATCCGATTGGCCTGTGGCACGATTTGGACAGTGGCGTGTTCACTGCACATGGAAGCGACCCGTACATAGGCCTTCTTTACTATCAGGTTCTGTCCAGCAAAAGTGGTCTTCATTTGTAGTTCCTCAGGTTAGGGGTTGGGTTGCGCCGTCCTTGGCGCAGTGGTTGTTACTTCTTCGCGAATGACCCTATGAACCCGAACACTATGGTTACGATGATGGTGCTGATGATGAACACGGACCAAAAAATACCGTTGCCGTTCGGCAATGTGCTCATGTTATTGGCGGCCTGGATTGAGGTATCGGTGAAAACCTCATACAACGAGATGTCACGCAAGTTGTACTGGGCCACGCTCATGCCGAACCAGAACCAGATGGATCCTGCGATGCCGATCAAGGCACCCAACAACCCATAGTTGCCGCGATCTTCCTTCGCCGACGGCGTCTCCGTATGGGTCACATACCACCTGCCACCCCGGAACTCCCCGGGAATGCGGCCTCCCTTTATGCGCTCGATCACCGCGGCGGCGCTGGTGTTGGTCTCGGCAGCGAAGGTGTAGACATCGATCATGTCAGTCTCCTGAAGGGCGGTTGGTTGTTATCTCAGTGCTGCGTCCCACAAAACATATCGCTCAACATTTCAACGGCGGCGACGGTGCATTCCTCGAAATCATCGAAGGGATCATTTTCTATACACATCATTCGCGCCTCTTTGATCCTGGCACTGTGATCGGTGCAGATGTTGTCGGGTACAGATCGCGCGGTGGTGGTTGCGCAGCCGCTGGATACGACGGCGGCGAAGACGATGGCGGCGATGGTCTTGGTCATGTGCTGCTCCTGTGCGGTCGGGCTGTCCCGCCTCGAAGGGCGGAGGTTCACGTTTCTTTGTCTTCGCCGCTGGGTCGGTGATGCCTCGTGGCGGAGGCAGATGGTATGCGGGAGCATGCCGTGGTGCTTGACCCCCCGCGCCAATCGTTTGACGTGGGAGGTCAGCGGGTGGGGGTTTGGGCTAGGCGGCCTGTTCCAGACACTGTTGGAGGGATCGGAGGTAGTCAGCGGCAGCCTGGGCAGCGCTGGCAGCCGT
>JAZBNW010000143.1:0-2152 GCA_036350855.1 Halieaceae bacterium | reverse complement strand
GGCGGGTGCCTCCCGGCACCGGTGTCGGCATGGGGATGCCGACCTACGCCTGCTGTTCCCTGCCGTTCGCGGAAATTGAATCTGCCCCCTTTTCCTCGGCCGATGCGCGTACCTTCCGCCAGGCCCTGACGGAGCTGAGCAGGGACTGGCCACGGCGAATCATGCGGGTCGGATTTTGCACTTATTGCATTTGTAGCTATGATGAAGCTACCAATGACAGAGCCTAAGCGAAGCTACCCATGACCATCATCGACCCTGTTCGCGAGATTGAGGCGCCGTTGTTGAGCCCCGCGGAGCAGGACCTGGCGCGTGTGGCGCAGCGCTGCATCATGGCCGCTCTGGATCATTCGCGCGCCGCCGCGATCAAGCTGACCACGGACACGGGCGAACAAACGCCAGTGGCGGTGCCGCCTGCCGCCCTGAAAGTGATCGGGCAGTTGCTGGGCGCCATGGGCCAGGGGCAGTCCGTGGTGCTGATGCCGATGGAACGTGAGTTCACCACCGTGGAAGCCGCCCATTTCCTTAATGTCTCGCGTCCGTTTGTCATCAAGGAGATGGAGTCGGGTCGTCTGCCTTATCGCAAAGTGGGCACCCATCGTCGCGTCGCCCTGCACAGCCTGATGGACTACCAGCGCCGGATGCGTCAGCAGCAGGAACAGGCGCTGGAACGGATGGCCGACAACGCCCGGGAACTGGGCCTGGACTACTGATGGCGGGCCAGGCGCCCTATACGGCTGTGCTGGATGCCTGCGTGCTGTACTCCATTGCCATGACCGATGCCTTGCTGAGTCTGGCTACGGCTGGACTTTTCGCCGCCAAATGGACCACCCGGATCGAACAGGAGTGGATGCGCGCCCTGGAAAATACGCGCCCGGAACTGGTAGGCAAGTTGGATGTACGTCGGGACTGCATGCGCGCGGCGGTCCCGGATTGGGAAGTCCCACCTGCTCGGTGGCAGTGTCTGAATTTGCCGGTGTGCTTGCCGGATCCTGATGATCTTCATGTGTTAGCCGCCGCCATCGCCGGCCATGCGGATTGCATCGTGACGGATAACCTGCGCGACTTTCCTGCTGACATCCTGCGAGATTTCGAGTTAGAAGCCATTGATCCAGATACCTTCATCATCTATCAGTGGGAGCTTCACCCCGTTGCCGTGATCTCCGCCTTCAAGCGCATGCGCGCGAGGCGCAAGAAGCCGGAGTCGACGCCAGAAGAGTTTGCCTTAGCCTTGGCAACCGCCGGCTTGCCGAACTCCGCGGAGCGGTTACGTGAAGCGGCTGAGCTGATCTAAATCTGGGCTAACTATCTTGTCGTTCTTGCGCAGTTGACGCTACAGAAGCCCGGCGCCGCCTGGATGCCGCGACCCAGGAGCAACTCGAGCACTGGACCGACCGGGTTCTGGACGCCCGCACCCTGGCCGAGGTCTTCGAGGGGCATTGATCCTCGCTGGAGGTTGTTGATTTATGAGCCACATCTGCGGCTGCCAGTGTCTGTTGCCATGCTGGCGGCGGGGTACTGGCGGGTGCGCTGGTTTGTGCATTCCTCGGTGCTGGGTTATCGACGCTCTCACTCACCGGCTTGAGTGATGACCTATTGGGGGCCGCAGTCCGGCGGCCATTCAGCCCGCCAGATGCCCGCCAAGGTCCGGCGCAGGTTCGTGTAAACTTGGGTAGAGAATCGCGCCGCAGGATGATCTCCCATGCAAACCGACCCTTTGCTCTATCGCTTGTTTCAGGAACGTCCAACCCTGGCCATTGACCTGGCCGGGCTAACGGTCCCCGAAGCCGCGGCCTATCGGATGCGCGCCATCGAGGTCAAGCAGACCGCGTTTCGCCTGGATGGTGTTCTGATGCCCCCACCCGGACAGGACCTCGCGCCACTGATTTTCACCGAAGCCCAATTTCAGGGGCGCAAAACCTTTTATGGTCGCTGGTTGGCATCAATTTTCCTCTACCTGTATCGCCACCGCGTCACCCGTCCCTGGCAAGCGGTGGTGGTTTTTCCGAATCGCCAGGCCGACACGGGTATCATCACCCCCTACGAGGGTCTGCTCCACTGTGGCTTGCTGCGCCGGGTCTATCTACAGGATCTCCTGGAGGTAGAAGCATTGAGCTTTGACGCCCGATTGGCGCGCCTCATCATCCTGGATCGG
>JAZBNW010000142.1:0-6258 GCA_036350855.1 Halieaceae bacterium | reverse complement strand
GGCACTGAGGATGAACGTGAGGGTCCACAGCCAGCTGACCTCGGCGTCGGTCCAGTTGCTCGCCATGGCGTCCCGCACGGGGCGCAGGATGTAGTAGGAGCCCATCAGTATCAGCACCAGGGAGAACGAGGCCAGGGTTGCCCGCACCTCATTCGCCTCTATGTCGCAGGCCCGTGACAGGATGCGTTGCAGGGTATGTGACATCGCGTCTACAACTGTTCGAACAGGCGCAGCATCTCGGCACGCTGCTGTTCAGTGGGCACCGGGCCGAAGTTGGCGCGCATATTGTCCACCATGTGATTGAGGCTGGCGGTAGCGGGAATGATGCAGGTGACAGCCGGGTGGCCCAGGATGAACTTGAGGTAGAACTGCCCCCAGCTGCTGCAATCCAGATCCGCTGCCAGGGCTGGCAGCGCCTTGCCCCGGGATTTGCTGAACAGCGCACCGCGCTGGTAGGGGCGGTTTATCATCGTCGCGATGCCGCGCTCGGCGGCCACTGGCAGCAACTCGCGTTCCGCGGTGCGGTCTTCGATGTTGTAGCTGAACTGGGCGAAGTCGATGGGCTCGCTGCGCATGACCTTCAGGAACTCCTCGTGGTCGCGGCCGTGGGAGGTGGTGATGCCGATGTAGCGCACCTTGCCCTCGGCTTTCCATGTCTTGAGTGTGTCCAGGTGGGTTTGCCAGTCCTGCAGGTTGTGCACCGCGATCAGGTCGAATCGCTCCACGTTCATCCGGCGGGCGGACTCCTCCATCTGGGCGATGCCCTGCTGCCGCCCGGTCGTCCACACCTTGGTGGCGGCGAACGGTTTGGGCTGCTCGGGCATGGCGCGCAGCACATCCCCCACCCGGGATTCCGCATTGCCGTACATGGGGGAGGAGTCGATGACCGTTCCGCCCGCATCGAAAAAGGCCTGCATCACCTGGGTGAGATTGGCCAGCGATTCGGCATCCGCGGCGGTGTCGAAGGTGCGGGAGGTGCCCATGCCCATTACGGGCAGCAGTTCCCCTGAGCTGGGTATGGGGCGCTTGATGGGGGAGCGGTCTGCAGGGATGGCGGGATTACCCTGCGCGTGCAAACCCAGTGACTGGCTGGCCAGCAGGCCGGCACCTATTTGCAGAATCTGGCGACGCTTGATCATGACTTGGTACCTGCGGTGATGATGGCGCCAGTGTTTCAGGCCCGTCGGCAGCGGTCAAGCGGCCGGGATTACAGGCGTTCAATCAGCAGGGCACTGCCGGCACCGGCGGCGCCACTGGCGGCTACGATACCCCTGCGCAGCCCGCGGCGCTCCAGTTCATCGAGCAGCGTGCCGGCCATTATCGCGCCCGTTGCGCCCATCGGGTGCCCCAGGGCGATCACGCCGCCGTTCACATTCAGTTTGTCCTGCGGGATGTCCAGGTCTTGCTGGCATTTCACTACCGTGGCCGCAAAAGCCTCGTGTAATTCGAACAGGTCCAGGTCTGCAGCCGTCAATTCCTGCCTTTGCATCAGCTTGCCGGTGGCTGCAACGCAACCGGAGAGGACCTGGAGCGGGTCGCTGCTGGCCGTAGCGGCGTCGATGATGCGCGCGCGCGGCTTGATGCCCAGCGCAGCGCCCAGCTTTTCATCGCCCAGTAGCAGCAACGCGGCGCCATCGGCCATCGCCGGTGAGTTGCCCGCAGTGTGGATGTGGTTGATACAGGCCAGCCCTGTATGTGTCTTCAGTTGCAGGGCATCCACGCCCCTGCTGCCGATGGTGGCGAAAGCCGCCGGCAGGCTGGCCAGCGATTCGAGGGTTGTATCTGCCCTGATGCACTCGTCCTGCGCTACCGTGATTCCCTTGACCTGATTGTGCACGGGAACAATGGAAGTGAAATAGCCCTCCCGGCGCGCGTGAGCGGCGCGCTGTTGCGACAGCAGCGCGATTGCATCGGCCTGTTCGCGGGATACGCCGCACAGGCTTGCGATCAGGTCGGCGCCGCTACCCATCATCAGCATCTGGCACCGGGCGGCAAATTCCGGATCGACGAAAGCGGCCGCCTCGTCCGCGAGCATCGGCACTCTCGACATCATCTCAATGCCACCGGCCACCAGGGCCTGCTCCTGCCCGGCTGCGATTTTCAGGGCGGCGATAGCGATGGCGTCGATACCGGACGAACAGAAGCGGTTGACGGTAAGCCCGCCGACACTGGTCGGCCAGCCCGTATACAGGGCCGACGTCCTGGCGATATTGCCCGCCTGTTCCCCGTGCTGGGTAACGCAGCCCAGTATGACTTCCCCGACCAGCGCCGGGTCCAGGCCCGTGCGCTGTTCAAGTGCGCGATACAGGCACTGCAGCAGGTCATGGGGACGCAGGTCGTGCAGCCCCCCATCGGCCCTGGCCCGGCCACGGGGTGTGCGAATCGCGTCGTAAATATACGCCGCCTGCATCAGCCGACCCCAACCACGAAGCTGGCGCAGGTGGTGGTGCTGCCGCCGACATTGAAGGTGAGCATATTCTCCGCCTTCGGCAACTGGTAGGCTCCGGCGCGGCCGCTGACCTGGCGGGCGCAGTCCAGCACCATGCGCACACCGGTGGCGCCCACCGGGTGGCCCAGGCCGATCAGGCCGCCGCTGGGGTTGATGGGAAAGTCGCCGTCGCGGGTGATGCGCCCTTCCTCTATCGCCTTCCAGCTCTCCCCCGGAGCGGTCAGCCCACTGTGGTCTATCGCCATGTACTCGGTGACAGAAAAACAGTCATGGGTTTCCAGGCCGTCCAGGTCATCGACCTGTTGAAAGCCCGCGCGCAGGATGGCCTCCAGCATGGTCCTGTTGGCATGGGGGAAGACCAGCCGGCTGTCGGCGCTCAGCGCCAGCTTCTGTTCCAGCAGCAGCGGTGCCGAGCGGTGCCCCCAGCCCTTGATGCGGGGAATATCCGCCAGCTTGATGCCCAGCCGGGCGGCGTGCTGTCGCGCCTTGTCCTGGCTGGCGAGAATGACGCAGGCGGCGCCGTCGGTGATCTGGCCGCAATCCTGCTTGCGCACACAGCCCTCGATCACCGGATTGAGTTCATCGTCGCAGCTGAAGGCGCCCTCGGGGAACTCCCAGGCCCGGGTCTGGGCCCGGGGGTTGTTTTTGGCGTTGCCGAAGTTGATCTGCGCGATACTGTTCAGGTGGTCGCTGTTGACGCCGTAGCGTCTGTCATACTCCCGGGTAATGCGGTCGAACAGGAAGGGCCAGGGGAAGTCGCAGTCGGTGGCCTCCCGGCCCTGCCAGGCGGCGCTGCCCAGGTACTCGGCGCCGGTCTTGCCGTCGACGTTGCGCATCAGCTCCAGGCCGAGCACACAGGCGGTGTCGTAGTGCCCCGCCTCGATGTCGCGCATGGCGGACAGGATGGCGATGGAACCCGAGGCGCAGGCCGCCTCGTGGCGCGAGGTGGGCAGCATGGCCAGCTCCGGGAACACATGGCCGAAAAAGCCGCCGATCAGACCCTGGCCGGCGAATAGTTCGCCGACGAAGTTGCCGACGTGACCCACCTGGATTTCAGCAGGCTCTATGTCCGAGTTGGTCACCGCCTCGCGCAGGGTCTCGGCGAACATGTCGTACAGCCCCAGGCCCTCCCGCGCCCAGTTGCGGGCGAAGTCGGTCTGGCTGCCACCCAGGATGTAGATGTCTGCTGATGGTTTCATTGGTCCTGTTCCTTGTGCGATGCGTTGACTGATTCCTGCAGGGCGAAGCGCTGTACCTTTCCCAGGGGGTTGCGGGGCAGCTGCTCGAACACGGCTATGCGTTCGGGCAACTTGAATTTGGCAAAGCCCTGTTCCAGCAGGTAGGCCTGCAGGGCTTCCAGGGTGGGAGCAGTACCGCCTTCGGGCAGCACCAGGCAGGCGCAGATCTTTTCCCCCAGGCGCTCGTCCGCATAGGCGCAGACGGCCGCCTCGACCAGTTCCGGGTGTTGTTCCAGCGCCAGGTCGATTTCCGCCGGGGAGATCTTCATCCCACCCCGGTTGATAATGTCCTTGCAGCGCCCCACGATGCGGTAGTAGTTGCCGCCCTCGCCGCAGAGTTCCACCAGGTCGCCGGTGCGGAAGAAACCGTCCTGGCTGAAAACGTCGCTGTTGTCGGAATCCAGGTAGCCGTCGAACACCGTGGCGCCGCTGATCAGCAACTCGCCGCGGCCGCCCGCCTCGTGCACCTCTACCCCGGTATCCGGGTCGGCCACCCGGGTGGCGATGCTCGCCCCGGCGGGCGGGCGCGGGAACATGGCCGCGCGCACCTCCGGTTCGGGGGCGGTTTCAGGCGTGGCGAACAGGCTGATGCCCTCGTTGGAGCCATAGAAGTTGACCACTTCCACGCCGTATTCCCGCCTGAAGGTATCTATCATCCACGGCGCCAGCGGCGCGGAGCCGGAACCGACACTGCGCAGCGCCGAGAAATCGAACTGCCGCCACATCCCGGGTGATTTCGCCAGCTGGTTCAGCAGTGCGGGCGGGGCGATGGTAAAGGTGATTTTCTCGTCCTGCATCTGGCGCAGGAACAGGGCCGGGTCCAGGGGGTGGTGCAGCACTATGGCGCAGCCCAGCAGGGCCGAGGGAAACAGGAAGCCGCCCAGGGCGGCCATGTTTACCAGGGGAAAGGGGTTGAGCAGTACGTCCTCGGGGGTATAGCTGCCGGCCGCCATGGAGCAGCGCCCGGTGGCCAGCCACATATTGTGGGAGCGGGGGACGCCCTTGGGTGTACCGGTCGTCCCGGAGGTCCAGCACACGCTCAACACCGCGTTGGCGTCGTCCGGACCGCGCCTGCAGCGCCGACTGCAGGGTCCGGTATCCAGCTGCAGTTCCCTGCCGAAAGCCGCCACCCGCAGCTGCGGCAGGGCCTTGCGCGCCTGCTCCGCCAGCGGGGTGTCGCGCAGGCGCTGCATGCTGATCAGCGTGTCTGCCCCCAGCGCCGCCGCCATCATCTGCAACTCGTGACTGCCGTACTGCACCGGTATGGGTGAGACGATGGCGCCCAGCTTGCTGGCCGCGTAGTAGATGACCGCCAGTTCCACCACATTGGGCAGCTGCACGATCAGCGGGTCGCCGGCCTTGACCCCCAGCGCCTGCAGCTCGACAGCCAGTGCCTCACTGGCCTGGTCCAGTTCCGACCAGGACAGGGACAGCGGCGCGTCTCCGGTGAGTTCGGCCCGGTTGGGCTGGTCCTTCAGGGCCAGCTCTGCAGGGCGCTCGCGGGCGTGTTTTGCCAGCAGCCCGTGCAAGGTATCGTGTCCCCAACTGCCGGCTCTGGTGAGGGCCGCAATGCGCTGTTCACTGGAGGTAATCATCTTTTCACCCGTCGAGCGGTTGACGCCGCCTGTGCGATTGGTCGATATTATAACTTGTATAAAAAGACTGAATAGTAGGCTCCCGGCGTAGCGCTGACAAGCGCGATGAGGTGAAACACATGCAACTGAGCGTAGTCACTCCCCTGTGGCAGGACCGACCCGCGGCGGAAAACCTCGAGGTGGCGGTCAATGCCGACCGGCTGGGTTTCAGCGAGCTGTGGATAGGCGAGATGGCCACCTACGACGCCTTCGCCTTCGCCACCGCCGCCGGCCTGGCTACCGATAATATCGGTTTCAGTATAGGCCCGCTGGCGGTGTCGGTGCGTACGCCCATGACCATGGCCATGGGGGTGGCCTCGGTTGCCGCCCTGACCGGGCGTCCAGTGGGGCTGGCCCTGGGGGCGTCCAGCAATGTGGTGGTGGCGGAGTGGCACGGCCGGGCGCGGGCGCGCACCGCGAGGCACCTGGAAGAGACCGCGCAGATCGTGCGCGGCCTGCTGGCCGGGGACAAAGTGGATTTCTCCGGAGAGCTGGCCAGTTGTCGGGGCTACCGGTTGCGGCTGGACCCGGTGCCCGGCCCGCTCACCATAGCCGCCTTCGGGCCCGCGGCGGTGCGGGTGGCCGGCCGCCGGGCGGACCGCATGCTGTTGAATATGGTAACCCCCGACAGCCTGGCCCGGCTGCGCGAGCAGGTGGTGGCCGCGGCTGGCGAGGCCGGCCGGCCCGTGCC
The DNA here is from genome assembly GCA_036350855.1 of Halieaceae bacterium. Taxonomy (GTDB): domain Bacteria; phylum Pseudomonadota; class Gammaproteobacteria; order Pseudomonadales; family Halieaceae; genus JARRPM01. The sequence continues at coordinate 246 of JAZBNW010000142.1, read as the reverse complement.
AAAAGTGGCGGTCTGGTTGAGCTGCGCCGTGGATCCCCAGCCCGAGACGATGCAGCAACTGCTGCGGGCGATAGTGGGCTACCTGGCGGCGCCCGGTTATGCCGAGATGATCAGCGAGGCGGGCTATGCCGAGCTGGTGGAGTACGCACGCAGCCGGCCCCACCCGAAAGAATTGCTGGCGCGCATGCCCGCCGAGCTCATGTCTGCCATCGGCCTGGTGGGGTCCGGGTCAGCGATCGCCCGGCG
>JAZBNW010000141.1:0-2428 GCA_036350855.1 Halieaceae bacterium | reverse complement strand
GCCTGTAACAAACCAAAGCCACCAATCATCTGCCGCTCATGCGTGAGCAGGTATTTGGCAATGTCCCAACCCTTGTTACATTCACCGACCAGGTTTTCTTTCGGAACCTGGACGTCGTCAAAATAGGTTTCGCAAAACGGTGAGCTTCCACTGATCAGTTTAATCGGATGGGTCGTAACGCCGGAAGGCGCCATGTCGATTAACAGAAAGCTGATGCCCTGGTGTTTAGGTACATTAAAATCCGTGCGTACCAGGCAGAAAATCCAGTCAGATTTGTCGGCATAAGACGTCCAGGTTTTCGATCCGTTGACCAGGTAGTGATCGCCCTTATCCTCGGCACGCATCTGCAGACTGGCAAGATCGGAGCCTGCATTCGGCTCGCTGTAGCCCTGGCACCAGCGGATTCTGCCGTGGACAATGTCCGGGATGAAACGCTGTTTCTGTTCTTCGCTTGCAAACTTGAGCAATGCAGGACCCAGCATATCAATGCCAAAACTTTCCAGCGGTCGGCGAGCAGTGATACGCGCCATTTCTTCCCGCAGAATCTTGGCTTCCAGCTTGGAAAGCCCGCCGCCACCGTACTCGGCAGGCCATTCGGGAACCGTCCAACCACGCTCGGCCATGCGCTCCAGCCAAAGACGCTGGTCGTCATTCTGAAACACCCAATTACGGCCACCCCAACACTGGTCTTTATCTGAAAGTACCGGGAGTCGCATGGACCCTGGACAGTTCTCTTCCAGCCATTCGCGTGTTTGTTGTCTGAATTCTTCAGCGTTTGCCATATCCGATTACCTGTGATGTAAGTGATTGAACATATGGTTTGTGTAATACCTTAATAGTGAACGGATTTCAAATTACCGGATCGAGGGGAACGCCCTCGGTCAAAAAGTGTTCGATGTTTGCATACACACGCCGCGCCATGTCGGAACGACATTCAACAGTTAAACCGCCGATGTGCGGCAGCAGAACCACGTTGTCCAGTTCCAGAAGGGCTGGCGGCACGAGCGGCTCGAATTCGAAGACGTCCAGTCCGGCAGCCCCGAGCGTTCCATCCCGGAGCGCGCTGATCAATGACGTTTCGTCGATCAGCGCACCGCGGCCCGTGTTGATCAGCACGGCCCCCGGCTTGAACGCGGCCAGTGTGTCGCAATTGATGATGTGACGGGTTTGCGCAGTCAGCGGACAATGTAATGAAACGATATCGCACCTATTGAGAAGATCGGTCAACGTTGGACACCATTCGGCGCCGGTACTTTGCTCAACTTCGGGTTTGCGCCGCGGACCCCAGTAGCGCACCGGCATCGAGAACCCGCGGGCCCGCCTGGCCATTGCCTGTCCAATTGAACCCAGGCCGACTATACCCAGGGATTTGCCGTGTACTCGTGAACCGGGGCGCTTTTGCGCCGCCGCAAATGACCCTGCTCGCAGGATACGCTCCCCATCCGGCAGGCGCCGGCAGGTTGCCAGCAGCAAGGCCATTGCCAGGTCTGCAGTGTCCTCGGTGACCACCGGTGTGTTGCTGACAGCGATCCCGCGAGCGGTTGCCGCCCGGAGGTCTATGTTGTCTGTGCCAACGCCCACATTGGCGAGCAGACCGACGCTGTCGGGCAGCCCTGAAATAAAGTCGGCCCCGACGGGATCCAGCGAAGTTGAAACAACCACGCGGGCGCCTGCGAAAAGATCACCGGAATACTCACCTGGCACGCGCAGTTCCCCAAGCGGCCGGAGCAAGTTCCTAAAGGCCATTGGCAATGACGTACTGATCAGGCTGATTGTGGTCACGCGGTTGCTGTTTTCCTCTTGAGCTATCCGTTGATTGATTTGCTACGCCAACCGCTCGGCACGCTCGATGTCGGCGGCAAGCGTACGCGTCGCAGAGAAATACAGTAATGCTCCGGCGATCGCACCCACCGGCGCCAGCAACAATGCATATCGCAGACTATCGACTCCAAAACGGGGTTCCAGCCAGTCGCTGAGTATGCCGATACCCAGTGGCCCGAGACCCAGGCCGATCAGATTTCCGATCAACAGCATCAGGGCCCCCGCGGTGGCGCGCATCGAAACGGGCGAGGCGGCCTGCGTCATGGCGACGGTCGGACCCTGGTAAAAGACACCGAGCGCGGCAGGTATAAAAAAGGCTGCTACAGCGAGCGTGCCTGAAGGTGCATAAATCACGAAAAGATAAGCCGGGGCGAGCAGCAGTGCTCCCAGTCCGATTACCCAGCCACCCCAGCGAAGGTCCCGTCTTGACAGGCGGTCGGCCACCAGGCCTCCCAATACGATGGTCCCGATCGGGCCGGCCAGACCCAGTGCAAGGCCCAGCGTACGGCCCACCTCGTCAGCCTGCATACCGTGCGATCGTGCCAGGAAGGAGGGCAGCCACGCAATGACGCCCGTGCCGATAAACAGCATCATGGAAAGCCCCAGT
>JAZBNW010000140.1:0-11510 GCA_036350855.1 Halieaceae bacterium | reverse complement strand
GTGTTTGGGGTACTTCATACGGCGTGCCTCGCAAGGGACTGCAGAAAAAATGGCCGGCCGGTTGGATGCACTGGGAGAGGGATAAAGCGAGCGGCACCTCTCCCTACGCCAGTATTAACCGGATCAGGTTCAAAGGGTTTACCATCTCGGTATCTCAGGCCGGATCAGTAATGAATCGGCCACCCCCAGGTTTACATCGCCAGTATAGGGCGCTTACACTTGCTTGCCAATAAAATAGACGTTTGGGCGCTTCCGGCAGCCCGGCGCGACGTGAGTGGTACAGATGATCGATGACAAGGATTTGAACGAGGAGATCCAGGGCGCGCCGCCGGCGGTGTCCCGTACCGAGTTGCGGCAGCGCCGGCTTACCGAAACCGTAACGATCAACCGCTATCTGTACCTGCAGTCCCAGCAACTCGAGCATATGTTACTCGAGGCGGCGGACCTGCAGGCCCTGATGGAGATTCTGCTGGTCAGCATGCCGCGCCACTTCTCGTTTCGCGTGGCCGAACTGTGGCTGTATGACCCTGAGAAAATCCTCGCCGAGCTGATCGTCGGGGGCCAGCGCTACGGGCATAGCCTGCAGCTGCACCAGGACGCGTTTGCGATGCAGGAGCTGTATGAGCTGGAGCCGGATATCGTTCTGCTGAATCCCACCGACACGCGTATGTTCGAAGTGCTGAAGTCCGAGCAGGGAATCGATTACGCGCTGCTGATCCCGTTGACCGACAGCGGCCGGATGATCGGCAGCCTGCACCTCGGGCTGGAGGACGACACCCTGGTGGTCGGCGAGCAGGAGGAGCAGCTGATCGCCCACCTGGGCACCATGATCTCGGCCTGTTTCAAAAGCGCGGTCTCGCGGCAGCAGGTCTCCCGCCTGACCATGCTGGACCCGCTGACCCAGATCAGCAACCTGCGCGGATTCGAGAAAGATATCACCCGGGAGATCGCCAGGGCCCGGCGCGCCGACCAGGCTCTGACCATCCTGATTCTGGAAATCGACGAGTTCGACGATCTCTACGACCACTACGGTGAACGCAGCGGGCAGTTCGTGGTGAAGAAGGTCTCCGAAAGGATCTCATCGGACCTGCGGGCGACGGATATGATGGCGCGCCTGTCGCGCTCCAAGTTCGCCCTGTTGATTCCCGGCAGCGGCGAGATGCTGGGGCAGGAAATTGCCGAGCGTATGCGCGACGATATCGAGGGCTTCGCCGTGGACGACGGTCGCGGCGCGGTGCTGCAGGTGACGGTGAGTATCGGCATGGTGACCTGGGAGCCCCAGCAGTACCCGGCGGTGGATATGCCGCACCTGGCCCGGCAGATGGAGAGTGTCGCCGGCAAGGCACTGGCGCAATCACAATCGAAAGGGGGTAACCAGATATCCCTGTCCCGATTAAGCACCCTGATGGTCTGAGTGAGCGCACTATGAGTGACGGCAACCCGAGGAAGCTCGAAGCCCTGTTCGAGAACAACCAGCGCTGGGCAAACCGGATCAGCACCAGTGATCCCGAGTTCTTTGCCAAGCTCGCGGCCCAGCAAAGCCCTGAATATCTCTGGATAGGGTGCTCCGACAGCCGCGTGCCCGCCAACCAGATCGTGGACCTGCTGCCGGGAGAAATTTTTGTCCATCGCAACGTCGCCAACATGGTGGTCCACACCGACTTCAATTGCCTCACGGTCCTGCAGTACGCGGTGGATGTGCTCAGGGTGAAGCACGTGATTGTCGTGGGGCACTACGGCTGTGGCGGTGTGCGCGCCGCGTATGAGAATGAGGACAACGGCCTGATCGACAACTGGTTGCGCAACATCAAGGACGTGTTGCACCGGTCCCGTGCGCGCATCAATGCCCTGGCTGACGAGACCGCCCGTATCGACCTGCTGTGCGAGCTGAATGTCATCGCCCAGGTGGCCAATGTCTGCCACACCACCATTGCCCAGAATGCCTGGCAGCGGGGGCAGAGCCTGACGGTGCACGGCTGGGTTTACAGCCTGGAGGACGGCCTGCTGAAGGACCTGGATTGTTCCGTCGACGGCATCGAACAAATTCCCGAAGTCTACCGGGTGCTGCCCTGATCACAATGAACCTGTTACTCCTGCTGCTGGGTATTTTTGCCGGGGTTGCCCTCATGGCGATCGTCGCGAAGCGCGTTGCCGGCCCGACGGATGCCGGGCGCATGCAGCGTCTCCAGCGCTGGTTGATACCACTGGTGGGGCTCATGCTGGTGCTGTCACTGATCAAATACTATGTCTGAGGACGGTGCACTCTGGCGCGAGTTCTGCGATGAACTCAAGCGTGCCGGCGAACAGGTGCTGGCCGCCGATATTCCCGCGGATGAGCTCACCCGGGTCGAGGGCTATCGCTACCTGACCCGCCTGTTGCGCCTGGGCCTGGAAAAGTTCGTCGAATTTGGTGACCCGGACTTCCCCGAGTTTTACTCCCTTTCCCACGAAACGGCCAAGATCGGCAACGACAACCCCGACAACTTCTACCTCAACTGCGCCGTGGACGGTGGGCGCGACTACCGGATCACCGGCAACCGGGGCACAGTGGCCTACCTGAGCATCGAAACCAAGGCTGGCTCTTTCGCCGGGGGCGGCGACATGGCGCCGACAGGACACGTGGACGTGGACCAGCTGGCGGTTGCGGACAATGGTGATTTCGAGTTGATAGTCAGCGCCCGGGAGCACCCGGGCAACTGGCTCCCCATGCGCGCCGACTCCGACAATATCCTGGTGCGGCAGACCTTTCGCCAGCGCAGGGCGGAACAGCGTGCCGAGTTGCGCATACAGTGCCTCAATCCGCGCGGCAGCGCCGGTCTCGACCCGGCGCGCTTCGCCGCCGACCTGGCGGCTGTGATGCCGTTTGTCCAGGGCACCGCGGGCCTGTTCAGGCAGTGGATGGCGGGCTTTGCCAGCCATGTCAACGAGCTGCCGCCCAATGACCAGCAGATGTGCTTGCGCGCGGGTGGCGACCCGGCGATTTACTATCACAACAGTCGCTGGCAACTCGGGCCGGAGCAGGCCCTGTTGATCGAGTTCACGCCGCCACAGGTCTGCCGCGCCTGGAACTTCCAGCTGTCCAACCACTGGATGGAATCCCTGGACTATCGCTAACACCCCGTTTGTGTGAACAATCACAGCGCGATACCGGGCGCTGACGGCACCGTGCGCATCCTGGTTTGCCACGCCACTGCCGATGAGCTGCGACAGGCGGTGGGCGACAGGACCCTGCCCGTCCCCAATTGCCTGAGTACCGCCGGACACGGCAATGGCGCCATGTTACTGCGCTATGTAGGTGCCACGGAATATCCGCCGGTGCGCACATCCGTGGTGCCGCTGGCGACGCTGTTGCGGGCGCCCGGCGAGACGCTGCCGTGAACGGCACGGGCTTCGATGCGGACGCGGTGGTGGCGGCGGCGCGCGCGGTGGACGGCCTGGCGGATTTTGGCGATGACAGCTACCGCGAGCCATTGCAGCAGCTGCTGTGGTCGCTGGAGCACGAGGCACGACTGAACGCGACGGGCCGGACTGTGCTGCGCCAGCGCATGGTGGATATACTCGCCACCCGCCTGCGGGTGCAACACTACCTGCAACGGTTTCCGGAAATTCGCGACGAACAGATCACCGCCCCCCTGTTTATCGTCGGCCTGCCGCGCACCGGCACCACGATGCTGCACCGCACCATCGCAGCGGATCACCGCATGTTCGCGCCCTTGTGGTACGAAGTGCGCTATCCCAGCCCGGCACCGGACTGGGATTTCACCGCCGCCGGAGACGGCCGTATCGTCGCTGCGAAGGCGGAGATGGCTGCCATGCTGGAGGCCAACCCCGACCTGTTGGCCATTCACCCCATGGACGCGATGGGGCCGGACGAGGACATCATGCTGCTGGAGCAGTCCTTCTACAGCTTCAACACCCAGGCCTACGCCAATATCCCGACCTTTGACGCCTGGATCGAGCGCCAGGACCACACGCCCGGTTACGCCTACTTCCGCCTGCTGTTGCAGTTCCTGCAGTGGCAGAAGAAACGCACCGGGCAGTCCGCCGAGCGCTGGACCCTGAAGGCCCCCCATCACCTGCATTACATGGATCTCGTGTTCAAGGTGTTTCCCGACGCGAAAGTGGTACAATCCCACCGCGATCCAGTGGAGACCCTGCCCTCGCTGACGAGCCTGATAGCCGGTGTATGGACGATCTACTCTGACTCGGCCGACCCGGTTGCGGTCGGGAGGCAGTGGTCGCGCAAGTTCGCCAGGGGCATGGAGCACACCATGGCGGTGCGGGAGCAGATGGGCGCCGGCCGGTTCCTCGACCTGTGGTTTGAGGATACCGTCAGCCAACCGCTGGTGGAGATCCAGAAGATCTACGATTTCCTCGGTATGGAGCTGACCCCGGAGGCCCGGGCGGAAATGGCGCGTTGGCAGGAGTTCAACCGCCGCGAGTTGCGCCCCACCCACGACTATACCCTGGCGCAATACGGTTTTACGGAAGACGGCCTCAAGCGGCAGTTCAGTGCGTACAGGCAGCGATTCATCCGGGAATAAACGGCAGCGGGGCGGTTTGTCCGCCTGCTTCAGGGGCTGCTACAGGCAATAAAACGAAGAGGACAAACACCATGGCTGAACAAAAAGCGACCAACGTGCACTGGCACGAAGGTGATATCACCCGGGAGCACCGGGCAAAAATTCTGGGTCACAAGGGTGCGACCCTCTGGTTTACCGGGCTCTCCGGCAGCGGCAAGAGCACGGTAGCGGTCGAGTTGGAGGGGGTCCTGAACGAGATGGGGGTGCTCGCCTACCGGCTGGATGGCGACAACGTTCGCATGGGCATCAACAAGAACCTGGGTTTCAGCGCCGAGGATCGAACCGAGAACATCCGCCGTATCGGCGAGGTGGCAAAGTTGTTCGTCGACGCCGGGGTTATCGCGCTCAGCAGCTTTATCAGCCCCTACGCCGCTGATCGCGACCAGGTGCGGGCCCTGCACGAGGCCGCGGGCATGGATTTCATCGAGGTGTATGTGGATTGCTCCCTGGAGGCCGCCGAGAGCCGCGACCCGAAAGGCCTTTACAAGAAGGCCCGGGCCGGGGAAATCAAGAATTTCACCGGTATCGACGACCCTTACGAGGCGCCGCCGAAGCCGGAAATACACCTGCACTCCGACCAGCAGAGCCTGGCCGAGGAAGTGGACCAGATTCTCAGCGTGCTGCGCGAGCGCGGCATTATCACCTCATAAGCAGGAGACCCCAATGATCAAGCCCCATGGTTCCGACGAGCTCAATCCCCTGTTCGTCTATGACACACAGCGCCGCCACGCGCTGGTAGCGGAAGCGGAAACGCTGCCCTCCCTGTTGTTGAACTCCGCCGCGGCCGCCAACGCGGTGATGCTCGGCGGCGGCTATTTCAACCCGCTCACCGGGTATATGAACCTGGCAGACGCGCTCAGCGTATCCCAGAAGATGCACACGGTGGATGGCCTGTTCTTTCCGGTGCCGATCCTCAACCGGACCAGTGAGGACGGTATCAGGGCCGGCAGCCGCATCGCCCTGCGCGACCCCAATGTCGAGGGCAACCCGGTGCTGGCGATCATGGACGTCGAGGCCGTTGAGACTGTCAGCGACGAGCAGGTCAACTTTATGGCCGAGCACATTTTCCGCACCCTGGACCCGCAGCACCCGGGGGTGGCCACCTTTACCAGCCTGGGCAATACGCTCCTGTCCGGTCCTATCCAGGTGCTTAACTTCTCCTATTTCCAGACCGATTTTCCCGATACTTTCCGCACCGCGGTGGAAATTCGCAACGAGATCGCCGAGCACGGCTGGGAAAAGGTTGTCGCTTTCCAGACCCGTAATCCCATGCACCGGGCTCACGAGGAGCTGTGCCGCATGGCCATGGAACAGCTCAAGGCGGACGGTATCCTGATCCACATGCTGTTGGGCAAGCTCAAGCCGGGGGATATCCCCGCCGAGGTGCGCGACGCCTCGATTCGCAAGATGGTGGAGATTTATTTCCCGCCCAACACCGTGATGGTGACAGGCTATGGCTTCGATATGCTGTACGCCGGGCCCCGTGAAGCCGTGCTGCATGCCGTATTCCGCCAGAACTGCGGCTGTACCCACCTGATCGTGGGTCGCGACCACGCCGGGGTGGGTGACTACTACGGCGGCTTCGATGCCCAGACCATTTTCGATGACGAGGTGCCACCCCACGCCCTGGAACTGGAGATCTTCCGGGCCGATCATACCGCCTACAGCAAGAAATTGAACAAGGTGGTGATGGTGTGCGATGTGCCTGACCACAGCAAGGACGACTTCGTGCTGCTCTCCGGCACGGCGGTGCGGGAAATGCTGGGCAAGGGCATAGCCCCGCCGCCGGAGTTTTCGCGCCCCGAAGTGGCAAAGATCCTGTCCGATTACTATCAGTCGCTGGACGCCTGAGGGCATTCGGCCCGCCGGGCCGGCCCTTGTTGCCAGGCGCCGCCCGGCAGCCGGGTCGACCCGGGTATTCACGTTATATCGGGGAGGGCGACGGGTGGCGCTTTTCCCTGTTCGCGCGGTTTTAACTTTCAGGCCCGGCCCCTATAATCGGGGCCAGATACCACCCTGGCCGCGCTGCAATGCCGTCGGGTAGATGAATGGGAGAGCCCCTTGCCGGCCAAATGGCTAAGTAATTCCAGCGACCTGCCGCGGCGAGTGAGCGATGCCCTTGAGGATGTGCTGCGCTCCCTCGCCCAACCGGCCCGGGCGAAGCGCTTGCGGCAGTTGCTGGCGGTGCTCTTCGCCCTGTGGGCCGTGGTTGCCCTATCCCGCTTGATCTGGGCCCTGCTGCCTGCCAGTGATGCGGAACTCCCCGCCGATGCTGTGGTCATCAATCCAGTCAGCCTGCCGGCTTCCACGGCAAGCAGGGAGCCGGTGGATGTGGGGCGTTTGCAGGCCTGGCACCTGTTCGGCGAGGCCGATGCCGCGGCTCCAGCCGGCCCGGAGACGCCACCCGAGCCGGTTGCCGACACTGCCAGGGACGGTATAGAGAAAGGTGCGCGGGAGACCCGTCTCGCGCTCAAGTTGCGGGGCGTCGTGGCCTCCAGTGAGGACGGCCTGGGTTACGCCGTCATCGAATACCAGTCACAGCAGGATATCTATGCGGTGGAAGACAAACTGCCTCTGCCGGGCAAGGTATCGCTGGCCAAGGTCATGGCGCGACAGGTGGTGCTGGACAATGCCGGTACCTACGAGCTGCTCGAACTTTTTGAGGAGTCGCCGCTGGATTCCCAGTTGCCCCTGCAGCCACCTCCGCAGAGGCGGGAGCCTGCCGCTGCTCCACAGGCGGGAAACGCGGTCGACAGCGGCGGCGCCTCGGCGGTTGCGCGAGCCTATCGGGAGCGCCTGTACCAGGATCCCCAGTCCCTGGCAGAGGTGGTGACCATCAGCGCGGTGCGGGAGAATGGCGAGTTGCTGGGCTACCGCATTGCGCCGGGGAAAGAGAAGGAGCAGTTTGAACTGCTGGGCTTCCAGACGGGCGACCTGGTGACCGGGGTAAACGGCATTGCGCTCAATGACCCCGCCAATACCCTGCAGCTGTACCAGACGATGCGCTCTGCCAGCGAGGCGGTGTTCGATCTGCAGCGCGGCGATCAGCCTCTGACGATCAGTGTCACCCTCGGCGACGAGCAGGCGGGACAGTGATGCGCCAGCTGGCGATAACAGAATCAGATTACAGGAATACAGTTGAGTGAATGTCGTGACCCGATCAGCCCGGAATGCCCTGCTCGCAGCCCTGTTCTCCCTGACCCTCGGGGCAGGGGCGGCGCTGGCCCAGGATTTCACGGTCAATCTCAAGGATACCGATATCCAGGAGCTGATCAAGTTCGTGGCGGAGGCCACCGGCATCACCATCGTGGTGGACCCCGCGGTCAAGGGCAAGGTCAAGGTGGTCTCCAGCAAACCGGTGTCGCGGGAAGAGTTGTACGAACTGTTCCTGTCCATCCTGGAGGTGCACGGCTATACGGCCGTGCGTTCCGGTGGGGTGGTCCGGGTCATCCAGAACAAGGACGCCCGCTCGGCGCCGGTGCAGGTGCGCGACGGCAATACCGGCAAGCCCAGCGACGAGTACGTGACCGAGGTGATCAAGCTTGACAATATCTCCGCCGCCAAACTCATTCCCGTGCTGCGGCCACTGGTGCCACAGCAGGCGCACATGGCGGCCTATGCTCCCAGCAACGCGATCATCATCTCCGACCTGTCCTCTAATATCGATCGTATCCGCAACATCATCGAGCGCATGGACGAATCCGCCGTGCAGCAGACGGATATCGTCAGGCTGAAGTACGGGGTGGCCGAGAACGTGGTGAGCATGCTGGACCAGTTGGCCAAGTCCGAGGCGAAGCAGAGCGGCGGTGAATCCGAGGTGCTGCTGGTGGCGGATTCGCGCACCAACAGCGTGCTGGTCAGCGGTGACGAGCTGGAGCGGGCCAGGATCCGCACCCTGGTGGAGTACCTCGACACGCCGCTGGAGCAAAGTGGCAACGTCAAGGTGGTCTATCTGGAATACGCCCAGGCCAGTGAGATCGCCGACGTACTGACCCGGGTGATGCAGAACATCAACCGGCTGGACACCAGCGAGGGAGCGAAAAAGCCCCGTTCCGACAACTCCGCCACCATCGAGGCGGACGAGGGCACCAATTCCCTGATCATTACCGCCGACACCGATGAGATGGCCGCCATCGAGGCGGTTATCCAGCGTCTCGACATCCGCCGGGCCCAGGTGCTGGTGGAGGCGATCATCGTCGAGATGGAGGTGATCAACGGACAGGACCTGGGCATCCAGTGGCTGTTCGCCGACGAGAGCGGCGCCTTCGGCAGCAGTATCAATGCCAGCGATGCCCGGGCGCGCAACATCGCCGATGCGATCCTGCCCGGGGACGACACCAGCACCGATATCGACCCCGATATCAGCCTGGGCGGCCTTGCGGGGGCCCTGGCCAGTACTGGCGGCACCACCCTCGGCTGGGGCCAGATCAGCGACAGCCTGACCATGGCCGTCATTCTGAGTGCCCTCAATGAGCAGAACAACGCCAACATCCTGTCGACGCCGAGCCTGTTGACCCTGGATAACCAGGAGGCCTATATCACGGTCGGCCAGAACGTGCCGTTCGTCACCGGTTCCTTTACCAACACCGGCGCGGGTGGGGACGGCGCCCAGAATCCCTTCCAGACCATCGAGCGGCAGAACGTTGGCATCACCCTGACGGTGACACCGCACATCAACGAGGGGGACTCGGTGGTGCTGGACATCGTGCAGGAGGTGTCCAGCCTCAGCGGCGTGAGCGCAGTGGCCTCCGACCTCATTACCAACGAGCGCAAGATCCAGACCAAGGTGCTGGCCCAGGACAACCGGGTGGTGGTGCTGGGAGGGCTGATCAAGGACGACGTTCAGGACGGCAGCCAGAAAGTACCCTTGCTGGGGGACATTCCCTACCTGGGTCGCCTGTTCCGCACAGACGCGGTGCAGACCACCAAGACCAACCTGCTGATCTTCATTCGCCCCACGATCATCCGGGACAACGCGGCCCTGGCCGGCGCATCCGCGGAGAAATACCGCTATATCCGTGAGCAGCAAATGCTGCGGCGGGAGCAGGGCCTGCAGTTCTTCGGGGACGACCGGCTGCCGGTGCTGCCCGAGTGGGAGGAGCAGATACAGCAGCTCGAGCAGATCAGGGTGAACCAGGCGCCAATGAGCCCGGGGGGGCAGTAATGGTGGAGCCAGCGCGTGCGTCCCAGGCCCTGGTCGAGGGAGCGGTGGAACGGCCGCGCAGCCTGCCTTTCACCTATGCCAAGGCCAACGGTGTCCTGCTCGACTTCGGCGGGGACAGGCCGGTGCTTGTGCACCAGCGGCCGCCGGGCATCGAGGTGCTGGCGGAGATGCGTCGCTACCTGGGGCAGCCCTTCAGCCTGCAGGAGGTGTCCGATTCGGATTTCCAGCGGCGCCTGACCCTGGCCTACCAGCGTGACAACAACGCGGCCGTGCAGATGGCGGAAGACATCGGCGCGGACGTCGACCTGAGCCGCCTCGCCGACGATATTCCCGAGGCCGGGGACCTGATGGACGCGGAGGATGACGCGCCCATCATTCGCCTGATCAACGCGATTCTGTCCCAGGCGGTGCGGGACCAGGCCTCGGATGTCCATATCGAGACCTTCGAGGACCGCCTCAGCGTGCGCTACCGCATCGACGGTGTGATGACGGAAGTGCTGTCGCCGAAGAAAATGCTGGCGCCACTGCTGGTGTCTCGCCTCAAGGTCATGGCCAGGTTGGACATCGCCGAGAAGCGGGTGCCCCAGGACGGTCGGATTTCAGTCAGGATCGCGGGCCACGCGGTGGATATCCGGATGTCCACCATACCCTCGGCCCACGGTGAGCGTGTGGTGCTGCGCCTGCTGGATACGGCGGCCGGGCAATTGAAGTTGTCCCAGCTGGCGATGAATGAACAGGTGTTGCGGGCTTATGAGAAATACCTGCACAGTCCCCACGGTATCATCCTGGTGACCGGCCCTACCGGCTCGGGCAAGACCACCACCCTCTACGCCGGGCTGTCCCATATCAACCAGGCCAGTCGCAACATCCTCACCATCGAGGACCCCATCGAGTACATGCTGCCCGGCGTGGGTCAGACCCAGGTCAACCCGAAGGTGGACATGACGTTCGCCCGCGGCTTGCGCGCCATCCTGCGCCAGGACCCGGACGTGGTGATGGTGGGCGAGATACGCGACCTGGAGACCGCGGAAATCGCGGTACAGGCATCCCTGACCGGGCACCTGGTGTTGTCCACGCTGCACACCAACACCGCCATTGGCGCCTTTACCCGGCTCAAGGACATGGGGATAGAGCCGTTCCTGCTTTCCTCCAGCCTGCTGGCGGTCATGTCCCAGCGCCTGGTGCGTCTGCTGTGCACCCACTGCCGGGAATCCGTCACGGCGAGCCCGGCCGAGTGCGGGATTCTCGGCGTGCCGGCGGATGGCGCCGACGTGACCATCTTCAGGCCCAGGGGCTGCGACAAGTGCAACTACAGCGGCTACCGCGGGCGCACGGGTATCTACGAAATGATCGAGGTGGACGAGGCACTGCGGGTGATGATCTACGAGGGCCGCAGCGAGCAGGCCATGCTGGCGGAAGCCCGCCAGCGCTGCCCGGGTATCGAGGAGGACGGCAGGCGCCGGGTGCTGGCGGGGGAGACCAGCCTGGAGGAAGTGCTGCGGGTGACCGCGGTCACCTGAGTGCCCGTGACTGAATCATGACTGCCTATCGCTATCGCGCGCTCAACCCGAAGGGAAAGCTGGTCCGTGGTGTGCTCGAGGGAGACTCCGAGCGCCAGGTGCGCTCCCAGCTGCGGGTGCAGAGCTTGCGCCCGGTGGAGGTCGCGGTGGCCAACCGGGCGGAGCCCGCCAGCTCGTCGGGCTGGCGCATTCCGTTGCTGCGACCCGGCATCAGCGCGGGTGACCTCGCCCTGCTGACCCGTC
>JAZBNW010000139.1:0-53709 GCA_036350855.1 Halieaceae bacterium | reverse complement strand
TGGCAGCGGGGCCTGCCCCGCTGGCGGCGGGTGTTGCTGACTCACGGTTTCATGTCATTGGTGATGCTGCCGCTGGGCGCCTGGTGGTTCGGCGGCAGCAGCGTCATAGCCGGCTTGGCCAACCTGGTGATGATACCCCTGATAGGCCTCGTGGTGGTGCCGCTGGCGTTGCTGGCGGTAGTCTGTATGTATCTCATCCCCGCGGCAGAGCTGCCATTGTGGCAGCTCGCGGCCTGGCCGCTGCAGCAGCTGACACCGCTGGCAAGGGCGTTGACGCAGGCCAACGACTGGCTCTACCAGCCGTTTCGCGGTTCCCTGGCGGACGTGCTGCTGGCCGCAGCGGGGATACTGCTGGTGATTCTGCCGCTACCGCTGCGGACCAGGGCGCTGGCCCTGTTGCTGGTTCTGCCACTGCTGCTGCCTGCGGATTTCCGGGCTGGCTTCCCGCAACCGGCCCAAGCGCCCGGATTGCTGCGGGTTGCCGTGCTCGATGTCGGCCAGGGTACCGCGGTGGTCATCAGCAGTGGGCCGCGGGTACTGGTCTACGACACGGGTGGCGGTGATCCCGCCGGTGTCACCATGGCGGATTCGGTGGTACTGCCCTATTTACGCGAGCGGGGTGCGTCGGCTCTGGATACGCTCGTGATCAGCCATCCGGACAACGACCACAGTGCGGGGGCAGCCGCCCTGCTGGGCGCCATGCCCACCTCCAGGGTGTATTTCGGCGGGGAATGGCAGGCGGCAGACGGCGCGCGCCCCTGTCTGGCGGGACACGCCTGGCGCTGGCCCGGGGGGCTGCAGTTCCAGTTTCTGTCGCCAGTGCCCGGCCCCGGCGGGGCCGGACCCAGCAATGACAGCTCCTGCGTGCTCCAGATAGAAGCGGCCGGTTACCGTTTACTGCTGGCTGGTGATGTGGAAAGCCCGCAGGAGCGCGAACTGGTGCGCTACTGGGGCCAAGGCCTGGCCAGTGACTGGCTGCTGGTTGCACACCACGGCAGCCGCACATCCTCATCCTGGGCCCTGCTGAAGGCCGTCAGTCCCTCCGTCGCCGCCATCAGCAGAGGTTACGCCAACCGCTTCGGTCATCCCCACGAGGATGTGCTGGCGCGGTTTGAGCAGGCGGGGGTGCGTGTCTACGATACGGCCAGCGGCGGCGCCCTGGAATTCGAGTTCGTTCCCGGGGAAGCCGTGAAGGTGGCGCTCAGGCGGGAGCAGCACAAACGTTTCTGGATGTGACATCCAGCGGTTTCTCAGCCCTTCTCCCTGGGCGTATAATGACACCATTAAAAAAACAGGGGAGAGTGAGGGTGCTTGAATTGTTATCTGCCGGTGGCTGGCTGATGGGGCTGATTCTGCTGTGTTCCGTGGTCGGCCTGGCGATCTGCGTGGAGCGGCTGTACACACTGAATCCGCGCAAAATCGCCCCCCCGCACCTGCTGGCCACTGTGTGGAAACAGCTCAAGGCCGGTGAACTCGACGCTGAGCGCTTGCGCAACCTGAAAAAGGCATCGCCCCTGGGCAGGATACTCGCGGCGGGGCTTGGCAACGCCTACCACGGTCGGGACGTGATGAAGGAGAGCATCCAGGAAGCCGCGGGGCACGTGGTGCACGATCTCGAGCGCTACCTCAATACGCTGGGTACCATCGCCGCGGTTGCGCCACTGCTGGGGCTGCTGGGAACCGTGGTGGGCATGATCAAGGTCTTTGCCGAAATCATGGCCCAGGGCACCGGTAACGCCAGCGCCCTGGCGGGCGGTATTTCCCAGGCCCTGATCACCACGGCCGCAGGCTTGACCGTGGCGATCCCGGCACTGGTCATGCACCGTTATTTTGTCGGCCGGATCGACGGCATCGTGGTGGAGCTGGAGCAGGAAACCATCAAGCTGGTCGATGCCCTGCACAGTGAAGAGAACACGGAAACCCGCTCTTGAAATTCAGGCGCAAGCACAGGGAGGAGGTCGGCATCAACCTGACCCCCCTGATCGACGTGGTCTTCCTCCTGCTGATTTTTTTCATGGTGTCGACCACCTTCACCCGTGAAACCCAGTTGAGTATCGACCTGCCGGAGGCCGAGGGCAGCGCCAGGGAAACCAGCGAGCAGCAGGTGGAGATACTGATCGACGAGTCCGGCAATTACCGGGTCAACGGCCAGGGCCTTGTGGATAACCGCATGCGCACCCTGCAGGCGGCGATTTACAAGATATCCGCCGGCGACACCACCATGCCGATGATTATTACCGCCGATGCGGACGCGGCCCACCAGCACGTGGTGCGCGCCATGGACGCTGCCGGCCAGATGGGCTTCGTGCACCTGAGTATCACCACCATGCAGCCCGCCGGGTCGGATTCGAGTGGCTAGTTACTCGGAGCTGCCCTATGCCAGGCCCGGTCACCACGGTATGAGCGACTGGCAGATCTACCGCCGCCTGCTGGGCTATGTGTTCCCCCACTGGCTCCTGTTCTGCCTGAGCCTGGTGGGCTACGTGATCTATTCGCTGGGCAATGTGCTGCTCGCCGATCTCATGCAGTTTCTGCTCGACTCACTGGATGACTCCGTCAAGGTCTCCTCCGGGATCGTGTCCTCGGTGGTCTACCGCTTTTTCAGCCCCGACGGGCTCGACCGTGTCGAATTTGCCCGGGTGGCGGTGCCCGTGGCCATGGTGTTCATTGCCGCCAGCCGCGCCTGCGGTTTCTTCATGGGCAATTACTTCATGAACCATGTCGCACGCACACTGATCCACGAGCTGCGCTGCGAGTTGTTCGACAAGATGCTGGTCGCTCCCAGCGCCTACTACGATGCCCACAAGCAGGGGGCGCTGATCTCCAAGATCACGTTCAACGTCGAGCAGGTGACGGGCGCGGTTACCAAGGCGCTGAAAACCGTGGTGCGGGAGGGGCTGACGGTCATTGCACTGACCAGCTACCTGCTCTACCTGAACTGGCGCCTGTGCCTGGTATTTATCGCGGTGGTTCCGGTCATTGCCGCGGTAGTGGCCTTCGTCGGCAAGCATTTTCGGCGCTACAGCCGGCGTATCCAGACATCCATGGGGGATGTCACCCAGGTCTCGGGAGAGAGCGTCAGCGGCTACCGCGAAATCCGTATCTTCGGTGGACAGGCCCAGCAACAGGCACGTTTTCGCGAAGCCAGCCAGTACAACCGTTCACAGAATCTGAAGATGGCTTTTGCCGACGGCCTGAGCACGCCGGTGATCCAGACCCTGCTGGCGATCGCCCTGGCCACCCTGGTGTGGTTCGCACTCAGCCCCGATATCCTGCGCGGCTTTACCGCCGGTTCGCTGGTGGCCTTTCTCACCGCAGCCACCCAGCTGGGTAAACCGATCCGCCAGCTGAGCGAAGTACAGTCCGACATCCAGCGCGGCCTGGCCGCATCGGAGGATATTTTTGCCCAACTCGATATGGAGGAGGAAGTCGACAACGGCGAGCTATCGGTCGCGCGCGCTACCGGGGCTATCAGTATCAGGGGGCTGTCTTTTAGCTATCCCGGTAGCGACAAGCCGGTGTTGCAGGATGTTTCCCTGGAGATACCGGCCGGGAAGACGGTGGCGCTGGTGGGTCGCTCGGGCAGCGGCAAGACCACGCTGGTACAGTTACTGGCGCGGTTTTACCCGGTAGAGGTCGGCGAAATCACCCTGGACGGTATTCCCCTGTCGCACTACCGCCTGGAAAACCTGCGGGCCCAGCTGGCCATGGTGTCGCAACAGGTCGCCCTGTTTCACGACACCGTCTATAACAATATTGCCTACGGCTCCCTGGCGGGCGCGGCGGAACAAGCGGTGCTGGCGGCCACCGAATCGGCCTACGCCAGGGAGTTCATCGACAATCTCCCCGCGGGATTCCAGACTGTCCTGGGTGATGACGGCGGCGGCCTCAGCGGCGGCCAGCGCCAGCGCATAGCGATCGCCCGGGCGATTCTCAAGGACGCCCCCGTGCTGATACTGGACGAGGCCACCTCCGCCCTGGACAACGAGTCCGAGCACCGCATACAGCAGGCGCTGGACAATGTCATGGCCAATCGCACCACCATCGTCATCGCACACCGCCTGTCCACCGTGGAACACGCAGACACCATCGTGGTGATGGATGCGGGCAGGGTGGTCGCCAGTGGCAATCACCAGACCCTGCTGCGGGAGGGCGGACTCTACGCACAGCTGTATCACCAGAAGTTTGCCGATTGAAGAACCGCTTGCGCCAGACCCTGGAGCAGGCCTGGTACGCAGGCGCCTGGTGGCTGCAGTTGTTGCGCCCCCTGGAACTGCTGTTTCGCCTGGTAGCCGCGGCGCGCCGGGGTCTCTACCGGGCCGGCCTGTTGCCGGTCTACCGGGCGCCGGTACCGGTGGTCGTGGTGGGCAATATCACCGTGGGCGGCACCGGCAAGACGCCAGTGGTGATCGCCCTTGTGGACTACCTGCAAGCGCGCGGAATTCGGGTTGGCGTCGTCAGTCGAGGCTACGGACGCGCCGGTAGTACTGAGGCGCACTGGGTCAGCAGTGACAGCGACCCGCGGCAGTGCGGCGACGAGGCGCTGCTGATACAGCGACGCACCAACTGCCCCTGCGTGGTCGCTGCCGCGCGCGCGGACGCGGTGCGCAGCCTTCTCGACCGGATCAGTGTCGATGTCATCATCAGCGATGATGGCCTGCAGCATTATGGCCTGGCCCGGGACATGGAAATTGCACTGCTGGACGAACAGCGGCGTACCGGCAATGGTTTTTGCCTGCCCGCAGGGCCGTTGCGCGAGCCCTTGGCGCGGCTGGAGAACACGGACTTCGTGCTCTACCGGGGCAGCGCGGATCCGCGTTGCGGGGTGCAATACCTGGCCCAGGGGTTGGTAAACCTGCACAGTGGCGAACAGCGGCCGGCGACACCGGCTGCACCGGGGGAGGCCGTCTTCGCGGTTGCGGGCATTGGCCAACCCGACCAGTTTTTCAACACCCTGGCGCGCTGCGGATTTGACATCGAGCCAGTGGTTTTTCCCGATCATCACCGCTACACAGCGTCGGATTTCTACCGATTGCCTGGCAAGCCGATTATCATGACCGAGAAGGACGCGGTAAAATGCGGCGGCCTCGCCGGCGTTGATGCCTGGTATCTGAAAATCAACGCGCAGTTGCCGCAGACCGTGACCACTGCCGTGGCGGCACTGGCCCAACCCTGAAAATGCCTGGAGCAAGCATGTCCTACACCGTTGTCATACCCGCGCGCTACGGCTCCACCCGTCTGCCGGGCAAACCCCTGCTGGATATCGCCGGCAAACCCATGGTGCAGCGCGTGTGGGAACAGGCGTGTCGCAGCACTGCCCGGGAAGTGGTCATCGCCACCGACGACGAGCGGATCCTGCAGGTGGCCCGGGGCTTTGGCGCCACGACCTGCATGACAGCGATGGACCATCCCTCGGGCACGGACCGACTGCAGGAGGTCGCTGCGCATTTTGGCTGGGCAGACGAGCAGATAGTCGTCAACGTGCAGGGCGATGAACCCATGATTCCGCCGGCGGTCATCGACCAGGTTGCGCGCAACCTCGCGGCGCAGCAGCAGGCGGGCATCGCAACCCTGTGCGAGCGCATCACCGACGTCGCGGAGCTGCTCGACCCCAATGTAGTGAAAGTGGTGCTTGATGCCGCCGGCATGGCGCTGTATTTCAGCCGGGCCAGCATCCCCTGGCCCCGGGAGCAGTTCAAGAGCACTCAGCAGAGCATGCCGGGGCAGGGGACCTGGTACCGTCATATCGGTATTTACGCCTATCGCACCGCGTTCCTGCACCAGTACATCACCTGGCAACCGGCCCCGCCGGAGCAACTCGAGCAGCTGGAGCAATTGCGTGCGCTTTACAATGGTGTGGGCATACACGTGGCCGTTGCCTGCGAACAGGTGCCCGGTGGGGTGGACACTGCCGCACACCTGGACGCTGTCCGCGCGCGTTTTGACGGTTCCGTGCCTGCGTGAACGCAGCGGGGATACACATCCTTGAAGCAGCGGCACTGCAGCCCTGCAACACCCTGGCCCTGGCGGCACAGGCCAGGGCGCTGGTGCGCGTCGCGGGGCACGGGCAACTGCTGGAGGCACTGGCCTGGGCGGCGGATCGCGGACTGGCTGTGATACCGCTGGGGGAGGGCAGTAACGTGGTTATCGCCGGAGACCTGGAAGCCCTGGTACTGCGCCTGGACACCCGCGGCATCGACGTGCTGGAAGACGATGGCGACTCGGTCCTGCTGCAGGTGGCGGCGGGGGAGAACTGGCACACTCTGGTGCAGTGGTCGCTGGAGCAGGGGTTTTTCGGCCTGGAAAACCTGGCCCTGATTCCGGGCACCGCAGGCGCCGCGCCCATTCAGAATATCGGCGCCTACGGTGTCGAGCTGGCGCCCTTCGTCCATCAGGTGCACTGCCTGACAATAGCGGGCGGAGACAGCCGCAGCATCGCGGGGTCGGCCTGCCAGTTCGGCTATCGCGACAGCGTCTTCAAGCACGCACTGCAGGATAAACTGGTCATTACCGCGGTGGAGCTGCGGCTTTCCCGCCGCCCGAAAGTACAGGCGGATTATCCCGCCCTGGCCAGGGCGCTGGAGCAACGCGGGCCCGGCGAACCGACCCCCCGGGCGGTCTACGATGCGGTGGTGGATATCCGCCGCAGCAGGTTGCCCGACCCGTCACGGGTGCACAATGCCGGGAGTTTTTTCAAGAACCCGGTGCTGCCGGCCCAGCGGGCACAGGATCTGGCCCGCCAGTTTGCAGGCCTGCCCCTGTACCCCCAGCCGGACGGCAGCATCAAGCTGCCCGCCGCCTGGCTGATCGATTTCTGCGGCTGGAAGGGGTATCGCCAGGGCGGGCTTGGTGTGCACCCGGAGCACGCCCTGGTGCTGGTCAACTACGGCAACGACAATGGCGCGGACCTACTGTCACTGGCCAGGGCAATTGCCGACTCGGTCCTGGACACCTTCGATATCGCGCTCGAGATCGAGCCGAGGATATACGGCAGGGCGGCGTGAGCGAGTTCGACCACAAGGCGTTTATCAAGGCATTGACCACGCGCCCGGGCGTGTACCAGATGTATGACGCGGACCACAAGTTGTTGTACGTGGGCAAGGCCCGCAACCTGAAGAATCGCGTCGGCAGCTATTTTCGCGCCAGCGGACTCACCGAGAAGACCATGGCGCTGGTTGCGCGAATTCACGAGATCCAGGTCACGGTCACCTCCACCGAGGTGGATGCGCTGCTGCTGGAACACAACCTGATCAAGTCCCACCAGCCGCCATACAACATCCTGCTGCGGGACGATAAATCCTACCCGTATATTTTCCTGTCCAGTGAGGACAAGTACCCCAGACTCAGCCTGCACCGCGGCGCGAAACGGCGCAAGGGGCAGTACTTCGGCCCCTATCCCAGTGCTGGCGCCGTGCGTGAGTCGCTGCACTTTCTGCAGAAGGTGTTCAAGGTACGCCAGTGCGAGGACAGTTATTTCAATAACCGGTCGCGCCCCTGCCTGCAGTACCAGATCGGTCGCTGTACCGCGCCCTGCGTCGAACTGGTCAGCGAGGAGGACTACGCGCAGCAGGTGGAAAACACGACCCTGTTCCTGCGCGGCAAGTCCCGGCAACTGATGGCGCGACTGGCGGATGACATGGAAAAGGCGGCGGCGAAGCTGGCCTACGAGGAGGCGGCCGTTTTCCGGGACCAGTTGGGTCAACTGCAGCACGTGCAGGCCAGCCAGGGGATCGAAGGGGTCAAGGGCGACCTGGATATCGTCGCCGCTGCGGTGGCGGGCGGCAGGGCCTGTGTGCAGGTGTTGTTCGTGCGGGGCGCCCGGGTGCTCGGGAGCAAGACCTATTACCCGCCACTGCGCCTGCAGGAGACGCCGTCAGAGGTACTGTCTGCGTTTATCCCACAGTATTACCTGGGCGGCATGCGGGCGATTCCCCCCGAACTGATCGTCAACGAAGCACCGGAAGACGCGGACACCCTCGCCCTGGCACTGTCGGCGGCATCTGAGCGGCGGGTGCGATTGCGCAGCAGGGTGCGCGACGCCCGGGCCCGCTGGCTGCAGCTGGCCCTGCAAACCGCTGAAACCAGCCTGGCGTCCCACCTCAGCGGACGCCAGTCCGTTATCGAGCGACTGCAGGCCTTGCAGGAGTTGCTCGACCTGCCGGAAGCGCCGGAGCGTATGGAGTGCTTTGATATCAGCCACAGCTCCGGGGAGGCCACGGTCGCCTCCTGCGTGGTATTCGACCAGGGCGGGCCGCGCAAATCCGATTATCGCCGTTTCAACATCGAGGGGATTACCGGTGGCGACGATTACGCCGCGATGCAGCAGGCGCTGGAGCGGCGTTACAAGCGACTGAAATCCGGGGAGGCGCCGATGCCGGATATCCTGTTCATCGACGGCGGCAAGGGCCAGGTCAGCCAGGCCATGTCGGTGCTGGCCGACCTGCAGATTGTGGGCGTGGAAGTGATAGGCGTCGCCAAGGGGGTTACACGCAAGGCGGGGTTCGAGACACTTCTGAACGGTCGCACGGGGCGCGAGCGGCAGCTGGGGGTCGACAACCCCGCGCTGCACCTGATCCAGCAGATCAGGGACGAGGCCCATCGCTTCGCCATCACCGGGCACCGGGCGCGCCGGGACAAGTCGCGCCAGCGCTCTTCGCTCGAGGACATCGCCGGGGTCGGCGCCAAACGCAGGCGGGACCTGCTGCGGCACTTCGGCAGTGCCCAGGGTGTGGAGAACGCCAATATCGACGAGTTGAAGAAAGTTGCCGGAATTAGTGCCACAATGGCGCAGCAGATATACGATCACCTGCACAATATCGGCGACTGAAGAGACGGGAAGCGGACAGCTTGCGCATCAACATACCCAACGCATTGACGATCCTGAGGATCTGCCTGATCCCGGTGCTCGTGGTGGTCTTTTACCTGCCTTTTCGAAATCATTTACAGGTGGCAGCACTGATCTTCGCCTTCGCGGCGGTGACCGACTGGGTCGACGGGTATCTCGCGCGGCGCCTGGGCCAGATGACCGCCTTCGGCGCCTTCCTCGACCCGGTAGCCGACAAACTGATGGTGGCGGTCACCCTGGTATTGCTGGTTGAACGCCACGATACCCTGTTGTTTACCCTGGCGGCCTGCGTGATCATCGGGCGGGAGATAGTCATTTCCGCCCTGCGGGAATGGATGGCGGAACTGGGAGAGCGCACCTCGGTGGCCGTGTCCTATATAGGCAAGGTGAAAACCGCGTTCCAGATGCTCGCCATTACCGGCCTGCTGGCCATCGACCCGGCCCGGGATGAGAGCTGGCTGCTGGCCCTGTGCTATCTCGTCCTGTACACCGCGGCGGTGCTCACCCTGTGGTCGATGGTCATTTACCTGCGGGCCGCATGGGCCGTCATAAAGGATATCGACAATCCCTTGTAATTCAGCCAGTTGCGGGAATTAGCTGGGATTGTCCTTGACTCTGACGAACGGGCGAATACAATAGGCGCCGCCCTTCGGGTGCAGTACAAACCACGGCGGTGGATAAGCGCGATGCGTGCGGGAATAGCTCAGTTGGTAGAGCGCAACCTTGCCAAGGTTGAGGTCGCCGGTTCGAACCCGGTTTCCCGCTCCAAAACATTGCAAAGCACAATCTGCAATGTAGGTTTTGGAAAACGAAGTGGCGCTCCACCCCGGTCGCTTGCAGTTCCAGTTCCCCCCTTAGAGGCTCGGTGGCAGAGTGGTCATGCAGCGGACTGCAACTCCGTGTACGCCGGTTCGATTCCGACCCGAGCCTCCATATTTTCTTTAAAATCAAAGTGTCAGGGTTGGATATTACATCTACCCTTCACTTTACCCCACCTTACCAAAGCCCTTGTATATTTATCGCTCTGACTGCGGCTGCTGGATTAATCAGCGCAGGCAACAGCATGAATAATCACCCAAGCTCGAACTGTTGGACACCGCCCCGGCCAGTTGAGCGACGTCACGAAACCACACGTTGCCGGTGGCGTCGTTCACCAACTTCCTGTCGTGAATTCTTAAGTTAACTGAGAGGCGGTTCGATAACCTCTGCCCACGATTCAGTGCCTCGAACAGTTAATGGCATCCCAACAAAGTGGCAAAAGATGCATGCGAAACAACGCGCAGAAGCCCTGATCAGAGACTGGCAACCCTGCCCCGGCGATATAGGGGCCCCGGCGTTATCTGGAGACAATCTCGGGCGGCAGTGGACGCAATTGCATGCGGGGGATCTGGAACCTTATCCGCAGAACCCGACGCTACAGGATGCCTGGCGCCGCTACCATGAGGGCGATTTCGCCCGGGCGGTAGTCAGCGGTCTCAGCGCTGGCGCTGAAGGTCTTGTGCCCTCTGCGTTTGCCATCACAACCTAT
This sequence comes from Halieaceae bacterium, assembly GCA_036350855.1. Taxonomy (GTDB): domain Bacteria; phylum Pseudomonadota; class Gammaproteobacteria; order Pseudomonadales; family Halieaceae; genus JARRPM01. Next base: position 43,336 of record JAZBNW010000139.1, on the reverse strand, counting down.
GCCTGTTACCTCGAGCAGTGCGGATCGAGGAAAAGAAGCCTCCTTCTGCAGGTGATGGACTGGTGTGAACGAGCCCAGCTCGATGGCCGGTCAACTCCCAATCTCCACTATGTATACGCGCTAGCCATGAACCGCTACAGCCAGGCGATGTCGATGATCGAGATCGTCACTGAGGGTTTTGGACTTCGCATCAGGGAGCAGGCCGAACGGTGTCTCGCGCTCGAGAAAGGGCATTCGGACGCGCACCTGTTGCTGGGGGCCTGGCATGCCCAAATGTGTACTAGCGCAGGTCAGCTGATGGCGGCAGTCATTTATGGCGCCAACCGGGTAGCGGCGATCACACATTACGAACTGGCCATCGAGTTGGCCGCCGACTCCCCGGTTCCTTACCTGTCATACGCGACCGGCCTGGAACTCATGTTCGCAGACAGCAGAAGGGAGCAGGAGATCGATCTGCTCACCTGCGCTCGGAGCAAGCCGGGCATCGATGCGAAGCAGCGCCTGGATCAACGCACGGCCAGAACGCGCTTGCAGGCTCTGTATGCAGCGCCTGCCGGGAGCCCGGTGGCACCAACTTGAGGATAGAAATCGGGGAGATCGGGCTTGTTGTCGTCAAATACTAAATTTATGTCACCGAATCTTAAAAGACCATCCGCCGGCAGGTCCACAATCTGCCGACATCAAAGATGACTCGGATAACGGGACTTTGTGTCACTTGAGCACTCGATTTTGATAATAACGCGAGGCGCACTATGAAAAACCACTGGAACTCCAGGGCGGGTCTGATCCGGCACCGGGGAGATTACAACCGCAAACTGCTTGCCGCGGCCATCGCAACCCTGACGTCGGTCAGCATGAGCGCCCAGGCCTTTGAATTCAATTCTGGCAATCCCGATCTGAAGGTGCGCTGGGATAATACAGTCAAGTACAACCTGACCGTGCGCGCCCAGGATCAGGACAGGGCGGTCATCGCCGAAGGCGGCGTGTTGGCGAACCTGGCGGACGACGCAGACCTGGGCTGGGAGCAGGGCGACCTGGTGAACAACCGCTTCGATCTGCTCTCCGAAATGGACCTGGTCTGGAAAGACAAATACGGCGTGCGTGTGAGCGGCGCGGGCTGGTATGACCACGCCTATTCCGGCGACAGCAAACACCCCGGCTACAACAAGTACCTGCTGGACAATGGCAACTACGCCGACACCTGGGGCTCGATCGCTGTGGCCCCGGGAGAGTTCGGCGACGACGCGAAATTCCTGAGCTATCGAGGCGCTGAATTACTCGATGCTTTTGTGTTTGCCAGTTTCGACATTGGCGAGGAGATGGGTGCGAGCGTTCGCGCCGGTCGCCACACGATTTACTGGGGCAACAGCCTGCTGCTCAACGGCGCTATCCACGGCATTGCCGGCTCCATGACCAGCATTGACGCGGCCAAGGGCTTCGCCGTACCGGGTAGCGAGGCCAAGGAACTGTTCATGCCGACCAATCGCATATCCGGCACCCTGCAGATGTCGCAGAACCTGAGCCTGGTGGGCTACTACTCGATGGAATTCGAGCCCTACCGGCAGCCCGCGCTAGCTACGTACCAGAGCCGTGGCGAAGGTTTCACCCATGACAATGACCAGTTTGCCACCCTGATCCCGGGACAGATCGACCCCGACACCCTGGAGCTGATTTCGCCGCGGGCCGGTTATTCCAAGTTCAGTGACGCGGAGCCCGGTTCCGGCGAGTGGGGCGCCGGTGTCAATTACTACCTGGAAGACAGTGGCTGGGACCTCGGCCTGTATTACCTGAACTACAACGACAAGCTGCCCCAGGGCCTCAACGGCGCCATGAACCTGGGCCAGTTTGCCTCCTATCGCGCCGATGCGGGGGGCCCCGCATTCCAGGCGCTGATCAACGCCTGGCCCGAGTACAACAATGGCGTGCCGGCGGACCCGGCGGACGTATTCACCGGCGGGGGTTACCCGGCCATCGGCTACGGTTCCTATAACTGGGTGTACAAGGAGGATGTGAAGCTCTTCGGCTTCAGTGCCGCCAATGAGTTCTGGGGTATCTCTTGGGGCTCGGATTTTGTCTACCGCATGGACGCACCAGTCAATACCTGGCTCAACGGCCAGCTGCAGCACGTGGGGAATATCCCGCCGGATCTTCCGCCCGCGGTCGCAGACCTGGTAGGCGGTACCCTGGCCGCCAACGGGTTCAGCTTCGACGGCTGGGATGTACGTGCCCAGAGTCCCAGCAACTACCCCGGCGCCGTGGGCGACACTGCCCATATCGTGCTGAATGCAGTCGGCCTGCTCAGTCCCTCGGCCCTCTGGGACGGCGGCAACTACGCGGTGGAGACTACTGCCTCAACCCTGCTGGATGTAACGGAGAACGAGGAGTTGCTCAACCCGAACCTGGAGGAGCACGAACTGAGTGGGAACATCGCGTTCAATTTCGTCCCGGTATGGTACCAGGTGATGCCGGGGCTGGATGTCAAGCTGCCACTCAATGTCGCGTATACCTATGCAGGGGACGCACCGCCGATCGCCTTTGGCGGGACCAAGAAATTCGGCAATGCCAGCGCGGGCTTTATCTTTGAGTACCAGGGGGAATGGCGGGCTGACCTCAAGTACAACTACAACTTTGGCCCACGCGACGGTATCAGCGGCAATGTGAAAGACCGGGGCAATGTCAGCCTCACAGTCAAGCGCACCTTCTAACCAACAGGATAACGAGGATTACGGTGATGAAAATCAAATCGATAGTACTGGCGAGTGCTCTGGGCCTGTTCGGAACGAACGCGCTGCAGGCCGCTGCGAGCTCCGACGAGGTGGCACGGCTGGGCCAGGACCTGACCCCCACGGGCGCCGAGCGAGCCGGCAATGCGGACGGTTCCATACCCGAGTGGACCGGTGGCGGGGTGGGCACGATTCCCGCCGGCTTCGTTCCGGGTAGCGGAAACTACCCGAACCCCTATGCAACGGAGAAGCCCTTATACACCATCACAGCGCAGAATATGGCGGATTATGCTGCAGTCCTCTCCGAAGGACAAAAGGCGATGCTCGAGCGCTTTGGGCCAGATGGCTACCAGTTGAACGTTTACCCCAGTCATCGCACCTTCCAGGCGCCCCAGTGGTTCTATGACGGGACCAAAGCCAATGCGGCGAGCGCCACTCTGGAAGATGCTGGCCAACGCATCGCCAACAACGTGCCGGGAGTTCCGTTTCCGGTTCCGCAGAGCGGCCTGGAAGCCATGTGGCACCACATGATTCGCTGGATGGGCTATGCCCTGACCCTGGATTCCGCCTCGTACTATGTGGACAGCAACGGCGAACCCGTGCTGGCGTCCCAGGCGCAAACGGTGTTCGAGTTCCCGATGTTCATGCCGTTCCTGGATAGCGACCGGGACTACGAATCCACCGATGTGCGCTGGGCGCTGCTGCGCACCGATTTCACCGGCCCCAGCCGCCGGGCCGGTGAAATTCTGCTGGTGCACGAGCCGGGCGCCGACTACACCGCCGGTAAGGGTCGGTCGGCATGGCAGTACCTGCTGGGTCAGCGCCGGGTGCGCAAAGCGCCGGCGGTCTCCTTCGATACGCCCCGGCCTGCCGCCGCCGGCACCTCGACCTACGATGATGCCTATATGTATAACGGCTCGCCGGAAAAGTACGACTGGAAACTGGTCGGCAAGAAGGAAATGATCGTTCCCTACAACAACTACGCCGCGCTGTTCGAGTACGATTCCCTCGACTTGCTGGGCGAAAAAATGATCAAACCCGATACCCTGCGCTTTGAAAAGCACCGGGTATGGATAGTGGAGGGCACCCTGAAGGAGGGCGAGCGTCATATCTATGGCAAGCGTCGCTACCTGATCGACGAAGACAGCTGGACCGCACTGGAAAATATGCGCTGGGACGGTCGCGGCAACCTGTGGCGAACCGGCTATGTGCTGTCCGCGCTACTGTGGGATATCCCCGCGCAGATCTCCACGTCCGAGGTGAGCTATGACCTGATCAAGGGCATCTACGCGATCACCGGCAAGGGTGACCGCGGCAGCTTGCGCACTACGGTAGAGAAGCCGGTCAACTTCTTCAGCCCCCAGGGGATGGCGCGCGGTGGAATTCGCTGATTCCAACAACGCGGTAAGCGAAGGTCGAACAGCGCCGGCTGCTGAGAGTGGTCTGCGGCGATGGGAACGCGGTAGGAACAGCGGCTGCGGGGCAGACAAGCTACGCAACAGTCAGGAGAGGGAATCATGGTCAGAATAGTGAACAGGCTGCCAGGCCGGTTGTGGCTGACATCGATTGTTGCCGCGGGCGCCTTTCTGGCAGCGGGGCTGGCGAGCGCCGAAACTGATGGCGAATCTGCCGGGGCCAAGCCGACCGCGGAACTCGACTGGCAAGAGGAGTTCGCCTACCTGACCGGCATGCAGGCGTATATCTATGGCTTTCCGGCCATGACGTATGCCAATTTGCGGTGGCAGTGGATCGAAAGCGGCAAGGGCCAGGTCCAGATGGGTGTCAACGAATACTGGCACTCGCGCGAGCTGGCGGATCCCACGCTGCAGTACGGCGGCTCACCCAATCGGGAAACCCCTTATTCCCTGGCGTTCCTGGACCTGAGTCAGGAACCCGTGGTCCTGACCGTGCCGCCGAATACGGAGGAGCGCTACTACACCCTCCAGTTGATGGACTTCTATTCCGACACGGTCGGTTATATCGGCGTGCGGTCAACCGACAATCTACCGGGTGCTTACCTCGTGACCGGGCCAGGCTGGAACGGTGCGACACCGGCGGGTGTCGAGGGCGTGATCAGCTCCTGGACCCCCTGGGTATTCATCGCCGGCAGAACCTATACCGACGGCACGCCGGGAGACCTGGTAAAAATGCGTGCGTTTCAGGACGGTTACAAGATCACGCCCCTGTCACTGTTCGGCACGGAGACAGCCGCGGGACCGGCCCGCCACGATGTGCTCGATGTGGCGCCCAAGGACGATCCACTCGGCGCCTTCAGGACGATGAACGCCGCCATGCAGGAGAATCCGCCGCCTGTGCGCGATGAGGCCCTGATGCGGCAATTTGCCCTGGTCGGCCTGGGCCCACTGGCCGCGGGTGATATCGACGACCTCGACCCGGCCATCAAGCGCGGGCTGCAGCGCGCCATTGTCGATGCAAACGCCCTGCTCGGCAGGGTGGCCAGGGCCGGGGGCTCTATTGTCGGTGCAACGAAAGTGCGCAACAACTGGTTCTACGGGGCGAGCAACTGGGGCCGTATGGCCGCGGACGGCGACTTCCTCGGTCGCGCGGGTACCCAGGTGTATTCCGGTATTACCGAGCACCTGATCGAGGAGTCGGTAAAGCTGCGCACCTTTTATGATGCCGATGGCCAGCCGCTCAATGGCGACAACCACTATGTTATTCATTTCGACAGGGATGAGATCCCGGTCGCCAGGTCCTTCTGGTCGGTGACGCTCTATGACGAAAATTTCAATCTCGTATACAACGAGGCGGGACGCTACTCCTTTGGCGACAAGGTGCCGGGGCTGGTTTACGGCAAAGATGGCTCGCTGGACATTTATATCCAGCCTGACCCGCCCGAGGGTGACCGGGCCGCCAACTGGTTGCCGTCTCCCCGCGGTAAGAATTTCAATTTGTTCCTGCGCACCTATTTCCCCGGCCCGACCCTGCTCGACCAGAGCTATGTCGCGCCGCCGGTGCGCAAAGTGTCGAACTGATTCCACAAGGAGAAGAAAGTGCACCATTTCACCAGGCAATGTACAAGACCGCTTTTAGCCGCCATCTGTAGCCTGTTCACCCTGTGTGCTGCCGCGGTCGACACACCACCCAATATCGTGATGATCATGGTCGACGACGTGGCGCCGATGGACGTCTCGGCTATTCACCGCGGTGTCGGAGCAGTGAATACGCCGAATCTCGATCGCATCGCAAATGAAGGACTTATTGTCAGCGATTTCTACGCGCACCCATCCTGCACTGCGGGCCGCGCAGCCTTCCTCACCGGCCAGTATCCGATCCGAACCGGGCTGACCTCGGTCGGCCAGCCCGGTTCCCCAATTGGTCTGTCCGCCGAAGATGTCACCCTTGCCGAGTTACTCAAGTCCAAAGGATATGCCACTGCCCAGTTCGGCAAGAGCCATGTCGGCGACCGCAACGAGCACCTGCCTACCGTGCACGGTTTTGACGAGTTTTTCGGCATCCTGTATCACCTGAACATGCTGGAAATGTTCGAGCAGCCCGAGTTCCCGAAAGACCCGAACTTCGTCGGCCGGCCGCGCAACGTCCTCTATACCCGCGCCACCACCAGGGACGATACCACCATCGACCCGCGCTTTGGTAAGGTCGGCAAGCAGACCATCGAAGACAGGGGCCTGCTGGGTGCAAAGCGTCAGGAAACCTTCGACGACGAGGTTCTGCAAGTCACCATCGACTGGCTCAAGCGCACCAAAAACAGCGACAAGCCTTTCTTTCTCTGGTTCGCTCCGGCAGCGATGCACCAGCAGATTCACGTCCCGCCTGCCTTCCAGGGCAAGAGCGGGCATGGTCTGTATGCCGACGGCCTGCTGCATCTCGACGACATCGTCGGCACGCTGCTGAACGAACTGGATGACCTGGGCCTGGCCGACAACACCATCGTCATGTTCACCTCCGACAACGGCGTGAACCTGGCTCATTGGCCGGAGGCGGGTACGGCCTCGTTCCGCGGAGAAAAAGGCACGACATGGGACGGCGGCTTTCGCGTGCCCATGTTCGTGCGCTGGCCTGGCAGGATTGCGCCAAACACCTGGACAGGCGAATTCATGACAATGGAGGACTGGCTGCCGACCCTGATGACTGCTGTCGGCGAGACGCAGATCAAGCAGAAGCTGCTGACCGGTATGAGAGTCGGCGAGCGCGACTACAAAGTGCATCTCGACGGTTACGACCAGACGGCCATGCTGACCGGCGCGGGCAAGAGTGCACGCCGCGAGTTCTTCTTTTATGGCGAGAATAACCTCAATGCCGTGCGGGTGGATCACTGGAAGTTGCACCTGGCACTGAAAGACAGCTGGCTCGGCTCGCGCGAGGTGCTCGATGGCGGCATGATCATCGACATCAAACTCGATCCCTTCGAACGGACCCCGGAAACCGGGGGCCACCTGCTCTGGATGAAGGAAAAGAGCTACATCCTGCCGACGGTCATGCCCCAGCTGATGCAATTCAAGAGAAGCCTGGTGGCATTCCCGCCGCGGCAGAAGGGCGCGGGCATCGGCGCGCAAACGCTGACGGGCGGCAAGTAAAAGACATATACCAAATGACACCCTTGACGGAGAGAAACCGATGAGCCTCAGATCCATCTGGAGATACGTCGCGCGACTGGTGGCAATTGCGCTGGCCGCCGTGTTACTGGCGTCGGCCACACGAGGCGCTCCGGCGCCGGCTGCGATACCGGATGATGTGGCCGAAGCGGAGGCCTTCGCCATCGGCTTCCAGGCCTATGTGGTCGGAGCAGTATATGCGCGCTCGCAGATCCTGATGGAGAAGGATATCCATCCGAATGCCGCTTTGAACGCCCCTCTCAACCAGTTCAATGTCTACCCGGGACTGGCAAAACCCGGGGCAATCGACTTCACGCCCAACAACGACACTGTATACGGTCTGGCCTGGCTGGACCTGCGACAGGGCCCGGTGCTGATCACCATTCCGGAAGTCAGGGACCGCTACTACACGATCCAGGCGACCGATTGGGCACTGAATACTTTTTTCTATATTGGCAGTCGCGTGAACTCGAAGCCCGGCACCTATGCCTATGTGCCGCCCGGCTGGAGCGGCTCGCTGCCGGAGGGTGTAGAGCGAATCGAAGCGCCGACCACGGGGGTGTTCCTGCAGGCGCGTACGGTAGTACAACCCGAAAATGAAGCCGACATCGCACCGGTGGTGGCCCAGCTCAAGATCTACAGACTGGAGCCGCTGGACAAGGATGCCAGGTACCTGGCAGCGGATCCGTCGAGCCCGGTGCCGAACCCGAAGTTGACCAACCCGGTATGGAAATCCCTGGACTTCTTCACCCTGTTGAACCGGGCCTGGGATTTTGGCGGGGTGCGGGCCCAGGACAGGGAAATCGTCGGTATGTTCGCGCCGCTGGGTATCGGCCCCGGCCTCACGTTTGACCCGACGACGCTGACTGAGGCGCAGCGGCGCGGGCTGTTGGCCGGGATGCAGGCGGGCTTCGGGCGCGTGATGTCACATGTTCGGGAGAACGGAGAAGTCAAAAACGGCTGGCGTTACGCCACCAACCTCGGGCGTTACGGCAGCAACCGGCTGCTCGCATCCGCCGTCGGCATGAGCGGTTATGGCGCCAATGCCGCCGAGGAGGCCATGTACATCCCGGTGTTCACCGATGCTACCGGAGAACCATTCGATGGCAGTCGCCGCTACCGCATCCACTTGTCTGCGGATAATCTGCCGCCGGCCGAGGCTTTCTGGTCGGTGACCCTGTACAGCCTCCCCGAGAACCAGCTGGTCGACAATCCAATCGACCGCTATGCCTTTGGCGATCGCACCCCGACCCTCAGGCGCGGTGCGGATGGCTCGATCGATATCCATGTGCAGAAAGACAAACCGGAGGGCGACGCCGCCGCCAACTGGCTGCCATCCGGCGAAGGACCTTTCTGGCTGATTTTGCGGATCTACCAGCCCGCGCAGGAAGCGCTTTCCGGTGCGTACACACCACCACCGGTAGAGCGCATCAACTAGCTGGACGCAAGCGGTGGCTGGTCCACAACAACCCGGATCAGACCCAATCAAATACGGAGGCGATATGCCTGCGAAACTACCAATCGTGCCAACAGTGTTCTGCGCGGCTCTTGCGCTGTCGGGTCACCTGGCCAACGGCGGCCCGCTGGACCCCGACTGCACGGCAGAAAAGGCGCTGTGGCCGTGCTCATTGGCGGCCATGGGCAAGCGCTGGGCCAGCTGCGGCTGTTCTGGGTGGCGCAGATCATCGGAGCGGTTTATTGACGCACTGGCTTATAAGGGTGTCGATGGGCAGGGGTAGGTAGACCTGCGCCATCGACAACAACTGGCCAGGGGAAACCGACGACCGGTGGATGCGTGTTTTCTAGGTGAGCAGCGCTCTGTCCTGTGTCTGCTGTTTCCTCCATTCACGGGGCGACTTGCCGAACCGCCTGCGGAATGCGTTGGAAAACGTGCTCAAATCCGAATAGCCGAGCATGTCGGTAAGGGTGGTGAGCGAACCGCTAGATTCACGCAGGTACTGGCGCGCGGTGTCGAAGCGCACCTCCTGTAAGAGATCGTTGTAGCTGGTGTTCTGGGCGCGCAACTGCCGCTGCAGGGTGCGCTTGTTCACCGCCAGGAATTTCGCGACCCGTTCTATGGAACAATCGCCGGTGATCATGGCCTGTTTGATCACATAGCGAATCTGGCCACAGTAATCGTCCGCGAAAGCGACTTGCAGGTTGCTCAGGTAGTCCTCCAGGACCCGGTGCAGGTTATGGTTCGCCTTACTGATGGGGGCGTCCAGAATCGCTGCTTCGAAGGTCATGAGGGTAGAGTCGGAGTTGAAAAACACGGGGCAGTCGAAGCGTTTGCGGTAGATGTTTGTATCGGCCGGTGCCGTGTGGGCCACGTAAAGGGCATTCGGATGCCAGTCGGGTCTCCACAGCAGGCGCATTACGTTCAGGCCGATACCCACCACCAGATCCAATTGCTGTCGGGTTGGTGCGTTGCCCTCAAGCTTGCAGGTGAAGCTCCATTGGGCAATGCCCTTCTGCTCAGTAATCGCAACGATTCCACCCTGGTTGTGGTGGGCAAAATAGGTGGCCAATTCCCGTAGGGCGGTACGCAGATCCGGGGCCTGCTGCATCACGAAGCCGACGGCTCCAAGGATCTCTATATCCTGGTTCTGCGACAGTGTCAGGCCGAAGTAGGGGCAATGGGTGACCTGGCTGGCGTCTTCCAGCACTTGCAGGAAACTGCGGTACGAGATCCAGGCATCGGGGTCCTGGTCGCGGCCCAACAGTCCGGCTCGAAACAGTAGCGGGTCCGTCTCGCCACCCAGTGCCTCCACCGTCTTGCGAAAGCCCGCCAGCGCTGACGCCTTTAAAAGGTAATCTGTCATTGGAACTTATAATTATTAGGAGCTTGTCGCCAAATATCAATTATCGCTTTGACTGTGTCAAGTAATAGCCGGACTACCCTGGCGGTGGTCATGGGCATCAAATCCAAACTTACCGTCGCTATCAAGCAAGTATGAACTGGACTGATTGTCCAGACCCGAGCCTCCATATTTTCTTTAAAATCAAAGTGTCAGGGTAGAATGTTGGAATCTACCCCAACTCTACCCCAGCTCTATTCCGTTATACGGCAGGTCATCGGCGTGCTGTTGTAGAGGAGTCAGCCGCCTCTGCCCCGGGAACCCGTGTGGATCAACTTCGGCTGCCCGCCAGTCCGACCAGGCGGGCGATGACTATGGCCGGAAACAGGATGCCCAGGGTGGACAGGAAAGTGGCCAGCATCTTGGCGGACGTGCTCACGGCATAAATGTCGCCGAAGCCCACTGTAGTCAGTGCAGCCAGGCTGAAATATATGAACTGGGCATAGTCTTCGTCCAGCCCGGTCAGCACGACGTTACCGCCGATGGAAACCCCGTTGGCGGCATGAATGACTTCCAGAGTCAGCGCTCCCATCAGCGCCATCAAGAGATAAACATTTACCGCTCCGATAATCCGGTAGGTATTCACAATCCGGTCGCGAAACAGCAGTTGAAGGTTGATGTAGATGAACACCAGGGTATTGGCGATGCCGATGAGATTCTCCATGACATAGAACGAATACGGATTCTCGCCGTAACGAATGATTCGCAAGGTCAGGTGAATGCCGAACAGAATTGCGGAGAGGGACATGAGCCCCACACTGCGCGTCGAGAATATCCCGGAGAAGAACACACTGAGCAGGAGTATGTTGAACAACAGTACGCCGTGACCACTGAACTCCATGATTACCGGCAGTACGAATACTGCGGCAATCAGCATGATCAGCAGGGTGGCGAAACTGGCATCAGCCAGCCAGTAGGACTGGAATTTTCTGATTAGATTCTGCATAACCTGTTGGAATTGGTGTCTCTGTTCACCCTGGTGATCTGACCGCTATACAGTGCAGCGAAGGTCAGCGAAGCGATGCTCCCGCGGGGCGACAGGGAGTCTACGCTCGCGACGGCAGGCATGCAATTTGTACTCGTTGGCTGTGCTCGAGTGACATCTCCTCTACCACCTAACAGCCGGGCAGCGTGTCCCTCGACCTTGCCGGCAGGGGCGGCGGGTCGTCGATTCCGACGCGTTTGACATCAACTATTACTTTAAGTATTCGTTTTAATTAGTTGATATATTTATAATAAATTCTCTATATACACATCTTGCATCTGATTCCCCAACTACACCCACGACAGGTCGTCACCGTTCATGTCGATCGCCCGTCGGCCCCTGGCCCGGCGCCGTTCACCCTGGCTCTGGCCCCCGAGAATCTCCCTGGCGGTGCTGCCGATCGCGCGCCGGTCGCCGCTGCCGGAACGGCGGTCGGGGTGGTGCTGGTAGACGCAGTGGCACTTTTTGCCGGTGCACTCTGCCAGTGGCAACTGGGGTGCTTCGCCGGACAAAAAGCGCTTGTGTTTCAGGGCCTTGGCCGGCAGACAGGCAGTGGAACCGGTGTGTATCGACACCGCGTGATAGGGGTGGGCTCTGGAAGAGGTGTCCCGGGAGGTAGCCGCCCGGGTATTGGACTGCCTCGGGAACAGGCGCAGCAGCAGCCACGCCAGGCAGCCGGCAATGCCAATCAGCAGGATAGTCTCTGACATCGTTCCGCCCTCCGAAATGACCAGACTGATTTATCTCTGCACTTCCATACACCCAAGTTTAGTCGGTATTTGAGGATTGGCACGTTTCAGTTCAGGTACCTGGCCTTGATGCCGGCCTTGAAGACGGTGCTGCCCAGGGCGGCTGCGGTGGCCTTCTCGACCCGTTCACCCGGCCTGTCACAGCGGGGATTGCCCTGCAGGAGTAAGCGCGAGCGCCGGCGGAGCCGGAACTAGCGTGAAGAGGCCAGGTAGGCCTCGCCGTCCCCGTGTTCGTCATACTCGGCACTGGCCCGGCGGATTGCCGCCACCGTATCCGCTACCGCCAGCCGCACCTGCTCATCCAGCTCTGTGCAGGGCACGGCGCCGAGGCCGGACAATACCTCGGGCAATTGCGTGACCAACTGCCGATAAATCGCGTGATGACCGGCCTCATGTTCCGTAACCAGTTCCTGCAGGGGCTGCCAGCGATCCCTGAGCAACTCGCTGGTCGGTTGCGTGGCAGCAAGCCGCGGCAGCACCGTGTCAAAGCGGAGTGTCAGGCTGGCGGACTCGAGCCGGCAACTTGCCGCGCTTTCGGCAAAGGCGCTGCGGTAGTCGTACCGGTACTGGAAACTGGCCTGGCCCAGGGGCTTCACCCCGGACCTGCGGTCCGGGGCAAGGGGATTGGCGGCGCCGTGCAGCTGGGACCATATCTCTTCCTGGGTATTGCCGCTGACCTGGTAGTAGCGGGTCCGGTGGAATGAGCTGACATCGATGCGTGCAGAGCTGTGATCTGCCTCCTCGTCCCGGGCTGCGAAGGCGGGGTGCAGCGTCAGCACACTGCCGCGCTGCAACCGCGGTGCTCCGTCGCCGAAGCCGGCAAGAGGAGCCTCGTCCAGTTCACTGCAATAGGGGTCAGGGCTGCCAGCGCACAGCGCACCCGCCTTGTCGCCCCAGCCATCAAATGTGTAACCGGGAGCCGCCTCGGCGGTGAAGGTCTCGGCGAAATACCGCTCGTCCGCTTCAATCGTGCAGACCTCGCGGGCAGCGCAGGCGAACAGGCCCGATGAAGACACAACCGACCCGCCCGCGGGGACGTGAATGATAATCTTGCTGCCCATCAGCAGAACACTGAAGCCCAGCACGGCGGCAACTTTAGCCCACAGCCACATGACCTGCTCTCCGTAGTGACAAATCCACCCCGGGAGCGTTGCTGCCTCACCCGGGATGGCCTGTGGAAAAAACTACAGACAGGGCCTTGCCATGGCATGCAAAAACCGCCGAAAAGTACAGATTTTCGGAAACTGGAATTCTTTGGAAAACAAGAGATTAAGCTTGACTGCTAACTGGCAGTTCAAGACAGGGGCCCCGCCTGCGAGAGGTGAACCGCGCGCGTTGCCGCGGGGAGATCAGGCGAGCGCGGTGTCCTGCTGGCCGGAATCCCGGATGGCTGCATAGGCCGCCAGGGCGGATTCCCGTGCGGACTTGTGATCCACCAGCGGGTAGGGATAGTTATCGCCCAGCCTGACTCCCGCTTTCTCCAGCACCCCGGCGGGGGCCTCCCAGGGACGGTTCAGGTAGCGGTCGGGCAACAGGGCCAGTTCCGGCACCCACCGGCGCAGGTAGTCGCCCTGTGCATCGAATTTTTCGCCCTGGATGACCGGGTTGAAAATGCGGAAGTAGGGCGAGGCGTCGGCGCCGCTGCCGGCCACCCACTGCCAGCCGCAACTGTTGTTGGCCAGGTCGGCGTCCACCAGGGTGTCCCAGAACCACCTGGCGCCCGCCCGCCAGTGCACCAGCAGGTGCTTGGTCAGGAACGACGCCACCACCATGCGTATGCGGTTGTGCATATAGCCCGTATGCCACAGCTCACGCATGCCCGCATCCACGATGGGGTAGCCGGTCTGACCCTGTTGCCAGGCCCGTAGAGCCGTCTCGTCGCCCAGCCAGGGAAACTCCCTGAACTGCGGCTTGAACGGCTCTGAATCCACATGCGGAAAGTGGTAGAGCAGGTGATGGGAAAACTCACGCCAGCCCATTTCACTGAGAAATTTATCCACCTGCTGCTCGCTGTGCGACTCCCTGTGGGCGAGGTCCCGGGCCGCATGCCACACGACTCGCGGTGATATTTCGCCAAAGTGCAGATGGGCCGACAGGCGTGAGGTTGCCTCTTTCGCCGGGTGGTTGCGTCCCTCGCTGTAATCCTCCACGGGCCCTGCCAGGAACAGGTCGAGTCGCTTGCAGGCGCCCGCGGACCCGGGTTGCCAGAGCGCTGGCCAGCCTTCAGCCCAGTTCGGGGCCCTGGGCAGCAGCTCCCAGGTGGCCAGGGTATCGCTATCCACGGAACCATCGAACCAGCTGATGTCGGCAGGGCGGGGCCTGGGCCTTGCCGGGGGACTGGCTGCCCGGCAGTGCCGCCAGAAGGGCGTAAACACCTTGAAAGGACCGCCGCTCTGGTTCATCACCTTGCCGGGCTCAAACAGCAGCGCACCCGGGTAGCGCCTGAAATCGACTCCCCGGGCGCCCAGCGAATCGTGCAGCCCTGCCTCCAGGCGGTCGGCCCAGGGCTCATACAGTCTGGAACAGTAAACGGCTTCGGCGCCGGTTTCCCCGATGAGCCGGTCCAGCTCCAGTGCCGCGCTGCCACGGCGCAATACCAGCGAGCCACCCAGCCCCGCAAGCTCTGCGGCCAGTGACTCGAGGCTGTGGTGCAGCCACCAGCGGCTGGCGCTGCCGGGCGCGTGCTCCCCGGCCGAGACCTCGTCGAGGATGTAACAGGCGACAACGGGCCTGCCGGTGGCGGTGGCCGCAAGCAGGCCCGGCAGGTCCCGGGTGCGCAGGTCCTGGCGGAACCAGTAAATGATCGGGGATGGCATGGCTGTAATACGCTCGCGCCCGCTTTCGGGATCACCTGCCGGCGGGGTTGGTGTTAGCGGCGGAGTAACGGATAATCAGGGCCAGTTGAAAGAGCTGCGAGGCGAGCGTCATGGAAGCAAGTATCAAGGGCCCCTGGTCGTCCGGGGAAATCGCCGATTTCCTGCAAGGCTGCCACTACCCCATGCGTCTTGCCTGTGTCGGCGCGGACGGCTATCCACGCGTCGTGTCGGTCTGGTTCATCTACCAGCAGGGGCTGCTGATGTGCGCCTCCCACAACACCTCACAGCTGGTGGCGCTGCTGCGTGCCAACGGCCGTATCGGCTTCGAGATCGCCACCAATGACCCTCCCTATTTCGGGGTGCGCGGGCAGGCCGATGCGTCCCTGTCTGACAGTGGTGGCGCACAGATGCTGGAGCGCCTGCTGCAGCGCTATCTCGGCGGTGTCGATTCGACCCTGGCCCGCTGGCTGCTGTCGCGTAGCGACGGGGAAATGCTGATCACCCTGACGCCCCGGCGCCTGTTCAGCTGGGATTACCGGCAGCGGATGGCAGAGGCGGCGAACTAGACACTACACTCGCGAGTGCCTCGAGCAGCGGCCCGCAGTCGGCCTGCAGTTTCAGGTCGGCCAGGGCATCAGCCCTGGTCTTGCCGGGGTTGATAACAGCAATCGGCTTGCCCAGTTGACTGGCCAGACGGCAAAAACGAAAGCCGGAAAAGACCTGCAGTGAACTCCCCACCGCCAGCACGGCGTCCGCGGCGGCCACCGCATCACGGCAGGCCTGCACGCGCTCCCGGGGCACTGTGCCACCGAAAAAAACCACATCCGGGATGAGCGTGCCGCCGCACAGGTCACAGCGGGGCACCGCGATACTCTCGACCCATTCGTCCGCAACGTCGGCGTCACCGTCCGGGCGCCTGGGTGCCGGCAGGCCCGGCGGTTGCGGATTGTCCCTCAGCAGTTTCTGCTGGATCAGTTCCCGGGAGAACACCCCGACACAGTGCAGGCAGCGCACCTGGTCGACCCTGCCGTGCAGGTCGATGACCGCCGTGCTGCCGGCGCGCTGGTGCAGTCGGTCCACGTTCTGGGTGATCAGCAGGTCGACCCGGCCGAGCTGTTCCAGCCTGGCCAGCGCCAGGTGCGCGGCGTTTGGCCTGGCGTCCCGCACCGCGGGCCAACCCAGCAGGGAGCGTGCCCAGTAACGGCGACGGCGGGCGGCGTCCGCGACAAATTCCTGGTGGGTGATTGGCGCGCTGTGCCGCCAGACCCCGTCGCAGTCGCGGTAGGCGGGTATTCCCGAGGAAACACTGACGCCGGCGCCGGTGATAACGACGAGGCGGGGATTGGCAGCGACAAAATCGCGCAGCAGGGAAACACAGGTATGCAGGCTGTTCATGGCACGAGTATACGCAGGCGGGGCCAGCGGGGATGAACAATCTGCTTAACGCAGCCCTGCGTACAGTCTGTCTATACATCCAATGATCTATGCTTGGCATTGGCCTACATACTCTGCGCGTGCGCAGGAAAGAGGTGTTATTCATGCACTACCTGATTACCGGGGGCACCGGTTTTATTGGCACGGCCCTGATCGAGGCACTGCTGCGCGATAACAATGCCGTGACCGTCCTGACCCGCCAGTCGCGCCGGGGGAGCGGGTCACTCAACTTCGTCTCCAGCCTGGACGGCATTCCTGCCGACAGCCGTTTCGATGCCGTGGTCAATCTCGCCGGCGCTTCGCTGGCGGGGGCGCGCTGGACTCCCGCTTACAAGAAAGAGATCGTCTCCAGCCGGCTGGACACCACAGACAGGCTTGTCCGGTTTTTGCAGCGACTGCAGGAGCCGCCCGAGGTGCTGCTCAGCGCCAGCGCCATCGGCTATTACGGCCACCACGGTGATGAACCGCTCAGCGAAGAGGGCGCGGTTGTCCCGGGATTTTCCCAGGACCTGTGCCAGCGCTGGGAAGCGGCCGCCATGGCGGCTTCCGACATCGGCACCCGGGTCTGCCTGCTGCGCTTCGGGGTCGTGCTCGACCGCGACGGCGGCGCCATGGTCGAGATGGCCAGGTCATTCCAGTTCGGCGTGGGCAGCTGGCTGGGCGGCGGGCGGCAGTGGCTCAGCTGGGTGCACCGACGGGACGCGGTGGCGGCCATCCGCTTCCTGCAGCAGCGCGCCGACCTGTCGGGCCCGTTCAACGTCACCGCGCCGGAGCCGGTGACGAGCCGGGGTTTTTGCAGCGCGATGCAACGCCACAAACGCACCCTGTTCAGTGCGCCGGTGCCGGCGCCAGTCATGCGCCTGCTGGTGGGGGAGATGGCCGACGAGTTACTGCTCAAGGGGCAGCGGGTCGTGCCCGCCAGGCTGGAGGCGGCCGGTTTCCGCTTCGCACTGCCCACCCTCGATGCGGCGCTGCACGAGATTTTCGCAGCCTAGACAGGCACGACTCCGCGACTAGATCAGGTTGCGCAGTCTCAGCTCGTCCGGGTAGGGCGCCATGAATACCTGGCTGTCGATGTAGGCATTGGGGTTGTTGGCGAAATGGTGCCTGAGCATCGTCAGGGGAACCACCAGGGGAATATGACCCAGGCGGTACTGTTCGATCAGCTCTGCCAGGCGCTGCCGCTGGGCGCCATCCACCTCCCGCTTGAGGTAGCCGGCAAGGTGGAACAGTACATTGGTATGGCTGCGCAGCGTCGCTCTCTGGCTCAACGCCGCCATGAATACGCTGGCGAATTCCGCCGCCAGCTCGTCCAGTGGCCGCTTGCCGGCCTCGGCAACCATTCGTCCCAGCTGCTTGTAGCCCGGCACGTGGTGGGCCATCACCAGGTATTTGTAACGGCTGTAGAATTCCACCAGCTTGCGGGCACTGAGACCACCCGCACACAGTTGCTTCCAGTCGTGGTAGGCATAGGCCCGGGTAACGAAGCTTTCGCGCAGCCCCGGGTCATTCAGGCGACCGTCATCCTCCAGCGGCAGCAGGGGGTCCGCGATGTGCAGCGCGGCTGCAAACACGCCCTGTACATCCGACGCAATGCCGTAGCCGTTGTCGGCGAAACGCTTGACCCGGTCATAGCCGCAGCTCGGGCTGCCCTTGACCAGGATGTAGCCGCACAGCTCGGGTGCAAGCTCCAGCACGGTGCCGGCGTAGGCGGCCAATTGATCCGTGTAGTCCCTGCTGTGGGTTTCCACATCCAGCGCCCGCAGCTCGCCGGGGTTTCCCACCAGGTGGATGGGCGCGCGCGGCACCCCCATGCCGATGCCCATTTCCGGGCAGAAAGACCGCATTTCGAAGGCCTGGTAAAGGCTGCGCACATGGTCGTTGGCGCTCTTGGTCTGGCCGTTGTACCGCACCGCCTTGCCCGCCAGGCAGGCACCGATACCCATCACCGGCCTGGGTGGCGAACTGTCTTCTGTCATAGCTGCACTCCCTGTTTCAAGCCCCGGCTGTCTCAAGCCCCGGCCGTTTCAAGCTCTGGCGTTTACACCGGCAAGTTACAAGGCCGCCCGGCGTCGCGCAACCGCTGCCGCGGATGGACCGGGGCCGAAGAACTGTCGAAAAACTGTCAATACCGGCACATCCAGCAAACGCAGGGCTGCGTATCAAGGTCAGGCCCACCAAGAGGAACAAGCCGTGCTTAAAGTACAACTGGAACCGCGTCCGCTTTACGCCATTGGTACGATAGCCCGCCTCACCGGACTCAAGCCGGACACGCTGCGCATCTGGGAGCGCCGCTACGGCCTGGGCGCCAGCCACCGCTCCGAGACCGGCCGGCGCCAGTATACCCAGACCGACCTGGAGCATCTTCAGCTGGTGGCGACACTGGTCAATTCAGGCGTCAGGATAGGGGAAATCTCGGCCTGTGATCGCAAGACCCTGGAGATCATGTTGCAGCGAGAGGGTGGCGCGGGAGCATCGACACCGGTCGGCAAGCCGCTCGTGTTGTTTCTGGGCGAGGGTTTGTGTGCATGGCTGGATGACCACCAGGGCTGCCTGTCCCACGTCAACGCCAGTCTCGCCCGGGTGCCTCTGGCGGAGGCCCGGGCGGCCCTGCCGGGAGACCTGGCATCACCTGACTTGCTGGTCGTGGGTTGTGAAACCCTGGGAGCTACCCAGGCGCGGCAGGTCGACGAGATTGCCACTGCCCTGGGCGCCCGCCGGACCCTGGTTATCTACCATGACGGTAACGAGCGAACCCTGCAGTTATTGCAGGAACGGGGCGTCAGCACTGGTGCCTTTCCCCCGGATCCGGGTTTCCTCGCATTCGAGTTCAGTCGCAGTGCCGTGGAAACGGTTACCCGGGCGGGCACCCTGGACCTGGGCGAGCTGGTGGCGAACAGGCCCCGTCAGATAAGCCCGGACGAACTGGCGGCGGCCTGCTCCTCGCGGGCCAGGCCCGATCGTTTCAGGGCGGCCCAGCTTGCGGACCTGGTCGCCGGCCTGGCGAGACTCGAGGCCGATCTTGCCGAAGGTGAGGTGCGCAACTGGTCAGAGGCTGCGACGCGGGCCTGCGCCTATGCCTACGCCGGCCAGGCACGGTGGTTGATGGAGAGGGCGCTGCAGGCGGTGCTTGCAGATCCGACGGGCCATACCCGTGAGCCGGGGGAGGAGCTGACACCGGGGCGCCTGCACGACGCGGCCTGAGCATGGGCCCGGCCGTTGCCTGTCAGGACGCCGCGTTACAGTAGACGTTCTGCACGTCGTCCAGGTAGTTGAGCATATCGAGCAGTTTCTCCAGCACCTGCTGGTCCTCGCTGTCCAGCTCGGCCGTGGTCTGGGGCAGGAACTGCACCTCGTCCACCTCGAAGTCGATATCGCCGAAGGCGTCCTGCAGGGCCTGCTTGGCCTTGAAGTGTTCGGTGTTGGGTACAAACACGCTGATTTTGCCGTCCTCGTGCTCCAGGTCGGTGACATCGACATCCGCCATCATCAGCGCGTCCAGTGCCGCTTCCTCATCGTCACCGCTGAACACGAGGATGGCGCTGTGGTCGAACAGGTGGCTGACACTGCCCGGGGTGCCCAGCTTGCATTTGGTCTTGGTAAAACAGGCGCGCACATCACCGATCGTGCGGTTGGCATTGTCGGTGAGGCACTCGACGATGATCATGCAGCCGCCCGGACCGAAACCCTCGTAGCGGGCCACCGCAAAATCCTCGCCGCCACCGCCTTTGGCCTTCTCGATAGCCTTGTCGATGACATGGGTGGGCACCTGGTCTTTCTTGGCGCGTTCAATCAGGCTGCGCAGGGCCAGGTTGCCCTCCGGGTCGGTGCCGCCCGCTTTCCCCGTCACGTAGATTTCCCGGGCGTACCTGCTGTACACCCGGGCCTTGGCGTCCGAGGTTTTGGCCATCGAGACTTTTCGGTTCTGGTAGGCGCGGCCCATGGGCTCAGTCCCCGGTAGCTGAAAAGGCAGGCAATATAATCACTCTCAGCGCCAGAATCCAGCGCAATCGCCCCGCCCCTGGGCGCCAGCGAGCGCGTTCCTCAGGCCGGAACGAGCACTTTGACCTCATCGCCAATGGCGATACGCCCGCTTCCGAGAATTTTTGCGCACAGGCCGCCGTGGCCCAGCATCGCCACCAGGCCGCCATCGCCGAGCGCCTGGTCCATGCGGCTGCAGGGATGGCAAAGGGCTGTCGCCTCGAACACCGCCTGGCCGATCGTGAACCGCTGGTAGCGCAGGGCCCAGAGGTTGATGCCGCTGATCACCAGGTTTCTGCGCAGCAGGGCCGGGTCGATAGTCTCCCTGCCGGTGAAGTGCGCTATCTGGCCGATGAATTCCCGCGAGATCAGGGTTACCTGCCGTGCGGAGCCGGGTTTCTTGCCGCAGCGATGGTCGCCCTCCAGCCCCAGGCCCTCCAGCGCGAGGACCTCGCCGACTACCGCCATCGCTTCCTTGTGCCTGGGGCGCAGCCCTATCCACTCCAGCGAACCGGGCCCGATGGCGCGCGCGTAGCGCGCAAACAACTGCTGTTGTGATGTCATGGTAGTACCCGCCGCCCTGCGCGAAGTGAGCGACTGAGGATATACTGGGCGGCGTTCAAGGTCACGCCGGTGGCCGCGCGCCGGCAGCCCTGTCCGCTTGTCGCGACCCCGGCCAGGGCAAACCAACAGCGGCGGGGGATGTTCCACTGGATAAGATCACCATCAACACCGGGGAGACCCGTGTCAGCGGTCACGTCGCGCCGGGTTTCGAAGCCGTCGCGGATGCCTTTGCCAACAATTTCATCCACTATCAGGAAGTGGGAGCCGCCTGTTCCATTTACCACCGTGGCCAGGCCGTGGTGGATCTGTGGGGTGGTTGGGCAGACGCGGAAAGTCGCACGCCCTGGGTGCCGGATACGATTGCACTGGT
This sequence comes from Halieaceae bacterium, assembly GCA_036350855.1. GTDB lineage: Bacteria > Pseudomonadota > Gammaproteobacteria > Pseudomonadales > Halieaceae > JARRPM01. Next base: position 22,279 of record JAZBNW010000139.1, on the reverse strand, counting down.
CTTCTCGGCCGCCAAGGGGCCCACCGCGACCTGCATACACCAGCTGGTGGAAGCCGGGCGGCTGGATGTGGACCTGCCGGTGGCGCACTACTGGCCGGAGTTTGGCTGTAACGGCAAGGAGCGGATCACCACCCGCCTGGTGCTGTCACACCAGGCGGGGCTGGCCGCGGTGGACGGCGCCCTCAGCCTGGACCAGGTGCTGGCCTGGGACCCGGTGGTCGCGGCGATAGCGGCCCAGGCTCCCAACTGGGAACCCGGCAGCAAGCACGGCTACCACGCCCGCTCTTTCGGCTGGATACTCGGCGAGCTGATCCGGCGCATAAGCGGGGAGCGTGCAGGCCAGTATTTACAGGCGCATATCTGCGAGCCGCTCGGCCTGCGTTACTGGGTCGGACTTCCGCCGCAACAGCTTTCGGCCTGCGCCACCCTCGTGCCGCCGGAGGGTGGCAGTAACGCCATCGCCGAACTGCTGGGGGCGGACAGCCTGACCGCCCGGGTGATGAGTGGCCCCAACGGCCTGTTCGGCTACAACGGGATGTGGAATCGGCCGGAGGTATTGCAGGCCGAGATGCCGTCCTCGAACGGGGTGGGTGACGCCCGCTCACTGGCGCGCCTTTACGCGGCGCTGATCGGCGAGGTGGACGGTGTGCGGCTATTGGGGGCCGCGCAACTGGCCAGGGCCTGCGAGGAGCAGGTCAGGGGCCCCGACGCGGTCATCTTCCACGAAACCTGTTTCGGCCTGGGCTACGCCCTGCAGCCGGCCCTGGCACCCGGGGCGGGGCCTCGCAGTTTCGGTCATCCGGGTGCAGGCGGCGCCCTGGCATTTGCCGATCCCGATGCCGGGATCGGTTTCGCTTACGTGATGAATGCCATGCAGTTCAAGCCGGAGGGCGATCCGCGCTCGCAAGCGCTGGTAAAAACGGCCTATGACTGTCTCGCGGCAGCCTGACGGGCATGCAGCGGCGCTGCGCCGGGTGTTCTTACGTCAGGCTCCTAGAAGAGATTTGGGTAGTCTTTCCAGTAATACTGGTAATCCGGGCGTTGCCAGTCCCGGTAGACGCGATCCCAGTCCAGCCCCTCGATGCGCCAGCCGTGGTGGGGTTCAAGGTTGGTGAAGAACACCGGCGCGCCGTGGTCGCAGAAACGGGTATCCACGCTCATGCGCACGGTCCTGGCGGTAAGGTTGGGTTCGGCCTTGTGCACGGTGGCGGAATGAAAAACCAGCACGTCACCGGGGTCTGAGTCCGCCACGTGCCAGGTGGTTTCATCCGGGTATATCTCGCACTGTACGCCACCGACACCAGCAGCGGTAAATACCTTGCGCACACCGCCCTTGTGGGAGCCCGGCAACACCTTCACCCGCCCCATCTCGGCGGATATGCGGTGCAGGGCCACCCAGATCCCCGCCATGGTGGGGCCCGCATGGTGGGAGTAGGCGTCCTGGTGGGGAGGTGTTTCGTAGCCCACCTTGCCAGGGGTGGAAATGCGGGCCATTTTCATGGGATAGACGAAGACCTCCGAACCGGACACCAGGCGCATCAGGTCGAGCATATGTTCACTGTGAAAGAAACTGTGGAAACCCTCCAGCGCCTGGATTCGGGGGTAGACATCGTCCCAGTCCGGGTCTGACTCCACGAAGGGTCGACCCTGTAAAGCGGGCAGCCCACTGGCGGGTTCGAGACTGACCCGCTCGCCGGTTTGCGCCACCAGCTCATCGAGCAAGCCTGCACAGGTGGCTTCGGCCACGTAGCGCTTGAAAAAAAGATAGCCCAGCTCCTGGAAGCGCGCGCGCAGCAGGGCTGCGTCCTCATCCGGGCGGGAGACGACGAAGGGCTGGTTATCTGACATCCGGGTTTCTCTTGTCATGGCGCTCTGGCGGGGCATTGTCACCGGGCGCAATGATAACTGCCGGGCTGCTCCGGCGCCACGTTCCAGCTCTGCAGTATCACGGGCCGTCCGCCGGCGGTGCCTGTCGCGACCTCAGGACCTGCTGGATCTCCAGCTGGGCCGTCATACTCAGGTCTATTCTGAACGCCACCCAGGCGGGTATGGCGAGCATCAGCGCCAGTCCGGGTCCCATGATGAGGCCCAGGCCCCAGATGACGCTGGCAGGCGCCTCCCCGGGCTGCATGCCCGCCTCCAGCCCGATCAGGTCGAGGAAGGGCCCCCCGACCAGGTAGCCGAAGCCGCTGATGAATTTGGCGGCGAAGAACGCGGCGGCAAACATCACACCCTCCTGCCGCTTGCCGGTGGCGAGATCCTGCTCGTCGGCGATATCCGCCAGCAGCGCGTGATTGGAAATCGTACGTACGATAGTGAACGTGGTGTTGAGGGTGTAGTTGAGGAATATCAGGGCGAATACGAGGCTGCTGTTGTCCGGCAGCAAGCCGAACAGCTGGAGGGGCGTGAGCCACAGCAGGTTGATGGCACCGAGCACGCAACTCAAGCGCAGCAACTGCTGCTTTTCCAGACGCCGGTTGATGAAGCGTGAACTGGTGGTCACAAGCAGCACAGCCAGTAGCGGGGGACCGGCGAACAGCAGCGAAATCGCCGCTGTATCCAGCTGCCAGAAGTAGGTGTAGGTCACCATCAGCAGGGTGGCGACAATACCTCCCATACCTCCCAGCACCGTCTCCAGAATGACTACCAGCCGGAAGTTGCGGCTGCGAAACGTAGCGGCGATATCGCCCCAGAGGCTCGAGCCGCCTGTGTGGACGCTCTGGGGCAGGGTGGGAATGTAAGGCTCTGTGCCCTTGATACAGATCCAGCTCGCAATCACCACGCCCAGGGCGCAGAGCAATCCATAGGCCTGGTAATGATCGCTGATAAAGCGCCCGTCCACGCCGTCACGGGAGGTAAAGATCAAAGCGAGGGAGGCGGCCGGGACCAGTACACCGACAAACCAGCCCAGGTTCGTCCGGGCGCTGGCCAGCAGGGTCCGCTCGTGGTAATCGGTGGAGATTTCCGCACCCAGCGCCAGGTAGGGCACCATGAAAAACGTCAGGGCCGTGCGCAACACCAGCACGCTTCCCAGCAGCCAGAAAAACAGCGACAGCTGGCTGCCCTGGACCATTTGTGGCGGCCAGAACGTGGCGACGAAACTGAGCGCCAGTGGTATCACCGAGGCGACCATCAGCGGATGACGGCGTCCCCAGCGGGAGCGCAACTTGTCGGACCAGGCGCCGACCAACGGGTCCGAGATGGCGTCCCATACTACGGAGAGCGCGATCGCCAGACCGGTTAACGTACCGCTCAGCCCGAGCACCTGCTTGTAATAAAACAGCACGAAAGCGCCAAAAGCCGCCTCCTTGAGGGCAAAGTTGACCACGCCTGATGCGTACACGATGCGCCGCCGGGCGCTAGTCGCCTGCATGGCCGGATATCCTTGTAATGCGGACGGGGGACACTGTCGTGGGGCTCACCGTTTAGCCAGGTCGGCGGGCAAATGCTTTGCTGCAAGGGCAAACATCAGCAGGGCCAGCAGGTACATCTGGGTTGTCACAAGCATCGAGTAGCGCAAGGCCTGGTCACCGTAGGCGGGTGCCAGCATATCGCTGACCATCCCGGTCAGGAGCGGCCCCAGTCCCAGCCCGATCATGTTCAGCACAAATAGCAGAATGGCCGAGGTCATCGCCCGCATCCCCGGTTCGACCAGCGCATGGGACAGGGCGATGCAGGGGCCCAGGTAGAACGAATTGAGAATCAGTGCAAAAAAGACCAGCGCAAGCCCGCTTCTGATGTTGTCCGTCAGCAGCATATTGAGATAGGGAAAGTAGGCCAGCGCAATACCGAGCATGGGTATCCACAGGTACCAGCGCATGTCCCGGGTGCCGTACCTGTCGCTCAGGTAGCCACCCAGGAAGGTGCCCAGGGCGCCGGACACCCCTGAAACCAGGGCCAGTACGGTGCCGACCTCAGCGATGCTCATGCCGTGGGTGCGAATCAGGAATGAAGGCAGGAAGTTGCCGTTGCCGTAGGCCACGTAGGAGGCGAACGCGCTGCCCATTGCGACATACCAGAAGGAGGGCCTGTCCCGCAGCAGTGCCATGGTCTGCCTGAGCCGCGGTTGCGGCGCGTGAGCGATAGCGGGGTTTTCCCAGCGGCCCCTGGGGGGTTCCCGGAGGGTGAAGCGCAGAACGACCGCAAACAGCACCCCCGGCAGGCCGACCACCATGAAGGCGGTTCGCCAGCCAAACGCCTCGGCAATCACGCCGCCGAACAGGAAGCCCAGCAGGACGCCCATATAGATACCCGAGGAATAAATCGACAGGGCCGTCGCCCGCTGCGCGGGAGGATAATAATCGCTGATCATGGAGTGCGCCGGGGGGCTGCCGCCGGCCTCACCCAGGCCCACGCCCACCCGGGCCAGCAGCAGCTGGCCATAGTTCTGGGCCAGGCCGGAGATCGCTGTCATGCCGCTCCACACGGCGACGGCCAGGGATATGATATTGCGCCGGTTACCCCTGTCCGCCCAATAGGCGATCGGGATACCCGCGGTCACGTAGATGACGGCAAAGGCGAAGCCGCTGAGCAGGCCGAGCTGGGCGTCGCTCAGGCCCATGTCCGCCTTGATGGGCTCCTGCAGGATGACCAGGATCTGCCGGTCGATGAAATTCAGCGCATAAACCGCGGTGAGCATGGCCAGGGCAAAGCGCTTGTAGGCTGGGGAGAAGTCCGCGCTGCCCCTGGAGCTGTCCTGTGCCATGGCGATGCTTCCGTATTATTTTTTCACTGCTCCCGGTCGGGGCCGGACATCAGAGCACCCACTCTGCCATATCCCTCAACAAAGTGACATCGCCGTGAATCAACAGGGTGGTCACGGGGGAGTTTTCCCAGTCCCTGATCCGCTCGCGGATGCGATCGGGAGGGCCGGACAGGGAGATCTCGTCGGCGAACTGGTCCGGCACCACGGCGATGGCCTCGTCCCGTTTGCCCTCAAAGAACAGGCGCTGGATTTCCTCTGCCTCGTCCTCGAATCCCATCCGTCCCATCAGCTCCTTGTGGAAGTTGCGCTTGCTGGAGCCCATGCCGCCGACGTAGAACGCCAGCATCGCCTTGACCGGGTACAAGGCCTGGGCGAGATCGTCATTGACATTGACCAGGGCCAGGGCGGCGATTTCGAAGCCCTCCTTTGCGCCCACCAACTGGTCCGCATAGACCTCCTGGCGGTAGGGCGAGTAGTAAAGGGGCAGCCAACCGTCCGCAATCTGCGCGGTCTGGGCGACATTTTTGGGCCCTTCCGCGCCGATAAAGATCGGCAGGTCGGCCCGCAGGGGGTGGGTAATGGACTTGATCGGTTTGCCCATGCCCCAGGAACCGGGGCCTTTATACGGGAGGGGATAGAACTCCCCGTCACTGGTCACCGGTTCCTCGCGGGCCAGCACCTTGCGCACGATCTCCACATATTCCCGGGTACGGGTCAGCGGCTTGGTGTAGGGCTGGCCATACCAGCCTTCCACCACCTGGGGGCCCGACACGCCGAGCCCGAGGATCATCCGCCCACCCGACAGGTGGTCCATGGCCATGGCGGCCATGGCGCAGGCGGCCGGGGTCCGGGCCGACAGCTGGGCGACCGAGGTGCCCAGGCGGATCTTCGAGGTCTGGGCGCCGATCCAGGCCAGGGGGGTGAAACAGTCATTGCCGTAGGACTCGGCGGTCCACACCGAATCGAAGCCGAGCCGTTCGGCCTCCTGGGCCAGTTCCACATGATTCGACGGGGGGTGTGCCCCCCAGTAGCCCAGCTGCAGTCCCAGTGAAAGTTTTGCCATGTCGCACCTCCTTTTATGTTAGCGGTACTGTACGCCAGCTTGATGCCAGGGAGAACGTGGGCTGGCGGCCATATTCGCTGACTTTCCCGGTCAATACGATTGTCAATCCAAGCATCCATTGGATAGACTCGTGCGCCTGAGTGAATAGTGAATAAGGCTTTGCCGGAGTTATACATGAGCAGACTCACCCACATCGACGACACCGGCGCCGCCCGCATGGTGGATATCGGTGAGAAGGCCGTTACCGGCCGGGTCGCTGTGGCGACGGCAATGGTCTGCATGAAACCGGCGACCCTGGCGCTGCTTGAGCGCGGGGGCCACAAGAAGGGTGACGTGCTGGCGGTGGCCCGGGTGGCGGGCATCCAGGCGGCCAAGAAAACCGCCGACCTGATTCCCCTGTGCCACCCGTTGATGCTGACCTCGGTGGCGGTAGAATTCAGAATCGACAGGGCCGGATCCTGCGTGCACATCGATGCCACCTGCAAGGTCTCGGGCAAGACCGGGGTGGAGATGGAGGCGCTGACCGCCGTGTCGGTGGCGGCACTGACCATATACGACATGTGCAAGGCGGTGGACCGGGAGATGGAGGTTCGCAGCATCAGCCTGCTCAGCAAAAGCGGCGGCAAGTCGGGCGACTGGCAGCGCGCGACGGGGCAGGGTGCCTGATGCTGACAGTGCTGTTTTTTGCTCGCATCAGGGAGGAGCTCGACTGTCCTGGGCTGGAGTTGCCCTGGGGGGAAACGGTGGCCGACCTGGACCTGCTGCAGGCCCGCCTGTACACCCGGGGCGGGGCCCGTTGGCAGGAGGTGCTGGGCGCTTCCAACGTGATTCGCGCAGTCAACCAGGCGGTCGTGACCGGCAACGTAGGCCTGCGAGATGGCGATGAAATCGCCTTTTTCCCCCCTGTTACCGGTGGCTGAACCCGGCGTGGGGACAGTGCTGGCGGTGAGCGTGCAGGCCGACGATTTCGATGTGGCGGCGCTGCAACGCGGGCTGCTCGCCGGTGCGCATGCGGAAGGCGCCGTGGCGTGTTTTACCGGCTATGTGCGGGCGGCCAATGCCGGTCAAGCGGTGAGCGTGATGGAGCTGGAACATTACCCGGGCATGACCGAGCGCAGTATCCGGGGCATTCTCGAGCAGGCGTCAGCGCGCTGGCAATTGCTGGCGGCCTCGGTGGTGCACAGGGTGGGCCGGCTGCAGGCCGGGGACCAGATAGTCTGGGTCGGTGTGGCCTCCGCCCACCGGGAGGCGGCGTTCAGCGCCTGTGAATTCATCATGGACTTCCTCAAGAACGAGGCCCCCTTCTGGAAGAAGGAACTTGGCCCGCGGGGGGCGCACTGGGTCGAGGCGAGAGCGCAGGACCGCGCCAGGGCCGCACGCTGGGACGACGACAAGCCGGTATAACCTGAACGGGGGATGTGCCCGCGCCCCGGCTGGGGTGAAATACATCGCCGGAACCTGAACCGTACACGCACAATAAGGCAGCACAGATGGAAGAGAACAAGGCAGGCATCGACAGCCGGGAACTGCGGAACGCCCTGGGGCGTTTTGCCACCGGCGTTTGTATTATCAGCACCACGACGGAAAGCGGCGAGCCGCTGGGGATGACAGCCAACTCCTTCAGCTCGGTTTCGCTGGACCCGCCGCTGGTGTTGTGGAGCCTGCAGAATAATTCGGAGGTCTTCGATGTGTTTTCCCGGCCGAAGTACTTTGCCATCAACGTGCTGGCCCGGGAGCATCACGAGCACTCCGGTCGCTATGCCAGAAAAGGCGATCACGTCATGGCCCCGGATCACTTCATTCCGGGCACGTCCGGTGCGCCCATTGTGCCGGAAGCCCTGGTGTCCTTCGAATGTGAATTGCACGCCACTCACGACGGTGGCGACCACCTGATCATCGTGGGCAGGGTGATCGACATGCACACCCGGGACGATGGTGAGCCGCTGCTGTTCTACTGCGGTAACTACCACAGCCTGTCCCGGTAAGCGCACAGGGGGACAGCGGTGCTCGCCGCTGTCGGCATTAGCCTTTATACTGCGCAGTTCGTTTTGACCACGACAGCAAACCGATGAAATTCTGTACCAGTTGCGGCAGCACCGTCACCCTGCGGATTCCCCCGGGCGATGACCGCGAACGCTTTATCTGTACCTCCTGCGAGCAGATACACTATACCAATCCAAGGGTCATCGTTGGCTGCGTCCCGGTCTACGAGGGCAGGGTATTGCTGTGCAAGCGGGCGATCGAGCCGCGCAGGAACTACTGGACCCTGCCCGCGGGCTTCATGGAAAACGGGGAGACCACACCGGAGGGAGCCGCCAGGGAGACCTGGGAGGAAGCGCGCGCGAGGGTCAGTAACCTCCAGTTGTATCGTGTGTTCGATGTGCCGTCCATCAGCCAGGTCTATATGTTCTATCGCTGTGACCTGGATGACGGCGTCTTCGGCGTCGGCCCGGAAAGTCTCGAGACCGGCCTTTACGGCCAGGCGGATATTCCCTGGGGCGAGATCGCCTTTCCCGTCGTCCACGAAACCCTGGAGCAGTTTTTCATAGACGCCAGCCAGGCCCACTTCCCGGTCCGGGTATCGACCGTGGAGCGCAGGCCCCGGCGAAGCAATACCTGATTGATCAAAACGCTTAATCAAAAAAGGAGAGAGTCATGGCATTTCCCAAAGTAGGCAACATGGCGCCGGCATTTTCACTGCTGGACCAGGACGGCAAAAAGGTGAGCCTGGCGCAGTTCAAGGGCAAGCAAAACGTGGTCCTGTACTTTTACCCCAGGGCCATGACCCCCGGCTGCACGGTGCAGGCCTGCGGTATACGCGACAGCAAGAAGGCCCTTGAGAAGCTCGACACGGTGGTGCTCGGTGTGAGCCCCGACCCGGTGGCGAAACTGGGCAAGTTCATCGAGAAACAGGATCTCAATTTCACCCTGCTGTCCGATGAGGATCACGCGGTCACCGAGAAATACGGCGCCTGGGGGCTTAAGAAGTTCATGGGCAAGGAGTTCATGGGGGTGCTGCGCACGACCTTCATCATCGGTAAGGACGGTCGCCTCAAGCATGTCATGGACACGGTCAAGACCAAGACGCATCACGACGACGTGATCGCCCTGGTGAAGGAACTGGGCCTGTAAGTGACGGCGACCCAACCCGCCGCACCGCGCTACCTGTTCGACGACGTACCGGCGCCCGGCGAACTGCGCGAGATAGCGCGAGGCGTACAGTGGCTGCGCATGCCGCTGCCGATGGCGCTGGACCATATCAACCTGTACCTGCTGGAGGACGACGACGGCTGGTGGATCATCGATACGGGTATTGCCGTCGGGCCCACCCAGGCTCTCTGGGAGCAGCTGTTCGCCACGGCGCTGGCGGGCAAACCCGTCAAGGCCGTACTGGCAACACACTATCACCCTGACCACATCGGCATGGCCGGTTGGCTCTGCGAGCGCTGGCAGGCGCCTTTTTACATGACCCAGGCGGAATACCTCAGCGGCCTGGCATTCAGCAGGATGCAGGCGGAGGATTTCAGCTGGAGTTCAGCGCTGCACCTGCAGCATGCGGGCTACTCGCCGCAACAGGTGGAGCAGGCCCGCACGCGTTTCAGTGGCTTCGGTGCGTATATCAAGCCCATGCCCACCGCCTACCGCCGGCTGGTGGACGGCGCGACCCTGACCATCGGGGGCCGGCGCTGGCGCGTGGTGGTGGGCCGCGGCCACTGCCCGGAGCACGCCTGCCTGTACAGCGAGGCGCTGAACATACTTATTTCCGGTGACCAGGTCATACCCAGGATCACCTCCAACGTGAGCGTCATGGGCGGGGAACCCGAGGCCAACCCCCTGAAGGAGTGGCTGGCGTCCCACGAGCACTTCCTGGAAGTCCTGCCGGCAGACGCACTGGTACTGCCTGCCCACAATGCGCCCTTTCACGGGCTGCATGCCCGCTTGCGTCACCTGATAGAGCACCACGAGGAGCATCTGCTGGCGCTGGAAGAGGCCTGCGTCGACGTCGCGCCCACCGCCCTGGAGCTGTTGCCGGTGTTGTTCAAGCGCAAACTCGACGACAACCAGCTGGGGCTGGCCCTGGGGGAGTGCATCGCCCATCTCAACTACCTGCACCAGCGGGGCCAGCTCGCCCGCGAGCTGAACCCGGAGGGGCAGTACGCCTACCGCTCCATCGATGACACCCTGCATTTACGCCTGCGCCGTCACCGCGCCGAGCCGGAAGACCAGCCGATACTGCAGGTATAAATTCAACAAATACAATCAGATAAAATAAATATCTAATTCTATTTCTAGATAAGGGAAAGCACCCGAGGAAGCCAAAATGCCCATGCCCAAGGATATCGGTGTAATCGACCTGATGCTCGCCGTACCCGGCGATGACACCAGTCACTTTTACGAATGGATAAAACCCATGCTCATGGACCGGGAGAGCCATGAGATGTTCAGGATGCCCGCCCAGTACATGTTCAAGGACATTCCGGACACCGGCAGGCAGGAAGACTATATCGCCTACACCCTCGAGCAGATGGACAAACACGGCATCGAGCGCGCAATGATCGGCGTCGGCAAGTTCAGTGATGTCCACGCCGAGGCGCTGCGGCGCCACCCGGACCGTTTTTTCGGCGCCTACGAGGCCAACCCCAACAAGGGCATGGACGAGGTGCGCACGATTGTCGCCATGCACGAGGAGTTTGGTATCAAGGCCGTGACAGCGTCCCCGGCCATGATCTGTCCGCCGGTGCCTGTGAACGACAAGAAGTGGTACCCGATTTACGCCAAGCTGGTGGAGCTCGACCTGCCGTTCTGTCCCTGCATGGGCGTGCCGGGGCCGCGGGTACCCTTCGGCCCGCAAAAGGTAGAGCTGCTGGATGAGGTGTTATGGTTTTTCCCGGAACTGCGGGTGGTTACCCGCCACGGTTGCGAGCCCTGGACCGAACTCGCCTGGAAAATGATGTTGAAATACCCCAACCTGCACTACATGACGAGCGCGTTCGCACCAAAACATTACCCGAAGGACATCATCAACTTCGCCAACAAGCGCGGCGCTGACCAGGTGATGTATGCCGGTTACTTTCCCATGGGCCTGTCCCTGGACAGGATCTTCAGCGAGATGCCGGACGTGCCACTGCGGGATGAAGTGTGGCCCAAGTTCCTGCGGGAAAACGCCATCCGCGTATTCAAGCTCGACCACTAGATCGCCAACAGAAAAATAGAGGAAGCAGGCATGTTGTCGCAACAGGAACTGTCAGACCGATTTGAGATACAGGATCTCGTCTACCGCTACGCCGAGCTGGTGGACAACAAGGCGTTCGATGAACTCGCACACCTGTTCACGGCGGACGCCCACGTGGACTACAGCGCCTTCGGCGGCAGTGTCGGTAATCTCGAGGAAACCCTCACTTTCCTCAGGGCGGCCGTCACCAACGAGCTCTTTCCCAATACCCAGCATCTCAACGCCAATGTCCAGGTGACCCTTGCCGGAGACACGGCGACGGGGAGGGTGATGTGTTTCAACCCGATGGAGATGGCGCTGCCGGGGGGCGAGCCCCATACCTTTTTCCTCGGATTGTGGTACCTGGATGAGTATCGGCGCACGGAACAGGGTTGGCGGATCTGTCGCCGGGAGGAACAGAAAAGCTGGGTGTTCAATACACCGGACTTCATGCAGTTCTAGTGTACCTCGTCGACGAGGTACACCAGCCCTGGCCAGCGAGCCTCAGTGCGCGCCGGGCTGCGCCCAGGAGGTCGGCAGGTAATCGAGCTCGAGGCGGCTGGCGGCACTGCGCAGGCGCTCCTCCAGTTCATCCAGCTCCCGCTCGCCGATCTTCGCTGCATACTCCCGCCTGGCTTCCTCGAAGCAGCCCACCGCGTCCTCGACCAGCTGGATACCCCGGGGGGTAAGGCGTATGGCCCTGGCGCGCCGGTCGCGGGGGTCGACCGATCGCTCGACATATCCGAGGCTCTCCAGCTCCCGCAGGGTTTTGCCCATGGCCTGTTGGGTGATCCGCGCGCGCTCGGCGAGTTCCGTCACGCGGGTGCGGCCCAGGCCCATGTTGGCAAACACGACCTGGTGGGACAGGCTGAAATCGGTATGGCCCCGTTCCCGCAGTTTGTGGGTAACCCGGCGGTCCAGGTCCCGGGAGAATTCCCGCAGAAGCCGAGCCAGGTTGGTGGACAGACGCCGGGTGGCGCCCTGTGACGGCTCGTCATCGCCCTGTGTATTCACAAAATGACTCCGGTGAATCGTATCAATTCCGGCTGACATAATAGCAGCCGGGCCACGCCTTACCAGTATTGGTAGAAGGCGCAGAAAAATCCATATCGCCCCTCTCGTTTGGACCGCTCCGGCGCATTCCGTTACACTGCGCCGCTGTTTTTCTACGTGACACCAGCCCATGGCCAAGATCATCACCTGTAACACCAACGGTATTCGCGCCGCGGCCCGCAAGGGATTTTTCGACTGGCTGCAGGCACAGCAGGCCGACGTCGTGTGCATCCAGGAGACCAAGGCCCAGCGCCACCAGCTGGCGGACCCGCTGTTCACCCCCGAGGGTTACCACTGCTACTACAGCGACGCGGTCAAGCCCGGCTACAGCGGGACCGCCCTGTACTCCCGGGTCAAGCCGCAGCGGGTCACCAGCAGCCTGGGCTGGGACCCGGTGGATTCCGAGGGGCGCTACCTGCAGGCTGACTACAATGGCCTCAGTGTGATCTCCCTGTATGTCCCCTCCGGGTCCAGCAGTGACGAGGCGCAGCAGAAGAAGTACCGCTTCATGGACAGCTTTCTCGAGCACCTGCGGGCCCTGCGTCGCAAGCGACGGGAGTTCATCATCTGCGCGGACTGGAATATCTGCCACCGGGAAATCGACCTGAAGAACTGGCGGGCCAACCAGAAGAACTCGGGATTCCTGCCGGAAGAAAGGGCCTGGCTCGACGTGCTGTACGAGGAGGTGGGGTACGTCGACTCCTTCCGGCTGGTCAATCAGGAGCCCGAGCAGTACACCTGGTGGTCCAACCGCGGACAGGCATGGGCGAAGAATGTGGGGTGGCGCCTCGACTACCAGGTCATTTCCCCGGCCCTGGCGCCTACCGTCCGCAAGGCTGATATCTACAGGGAGGAGCGGTTCTCCGACCACGCGCCCCAGATCATGGAATATGATCTCGAGCTGGGTGCCTAGCACAGCTTACAGGTCCCGGCTCGAATTGCGGCAAATGGTGAAACCGGGTACATTAGCCGCGTTTTCTTCGCTCCATTCGGGAGCTTACCCACTTACAGGAAGTGTCAGATGAGTTTTCTTATTGCCAGCGCCCACGCCCAGGAGGCGGGAGCAGCGCCGCCAGCGGGCGGAGAGATGTTCCAGATCCTTTTCCTTGTCGGCCTGTTCGTCCTTTTCTACTTTATTGCCATCAGGCCCCAGCGCAAGCGCCAGAAGGAACACCAGCAGATGGTGTCTGCCCTGGCCAAGGGCGATGAGGTTGTCACCTCCTCGGGTATCCTCGGCAAGGTCACCTCGCTGGATGATAATTACATGGTGCTCAATGTCGCCAACAACGTGGATATGAAGTTCCAGCGTGTCCATGTCCACGCGATTCTGCCCAAGGGCACGCTCAAGTCCATCGGCTAGCGCCACCTCCGGGCCGGGATGGAACTCCACTACCCACGCAGGATCGACCTGGCCCGCACGCCAACCCCGCTGCAGTACCTCGAACGCGCCACCGCCAGGTGGGGTGGCGGCCATCGCCTGTGGGTAAAACGTGACGACCTGACCGGCTGTACCCTCAGCGGCAACAAGGTGCGCAAGCTGGAGTTCATCGCCGCTCACGCCATTGATCATGGGTATGACACCCTCATTACCTGCGGCGGGCTGCAGAGCAATCACTGCCGGGCAACGGCGTTTGCCGGCGCCCAGCTGGGACTGTCGGTACACCTGCTGTTGCGCGGCGAGGCGCCGGCGGCATCCGAGGGCAACCTGCTGCTCGACCGGCTGGCCGGTGCGACGATCAACTGCTATCCAAAACAACAGTATGTCGCGGAGATAGACCAGCTGTTCTCACACTGGCAGCGGCACTACGAAGGGCTGGGCCGCAAGGCGCTGCTTGTCCCCACCGGCGGCAGCGACGGTATCGGGGCCTGGGGTTATATCGCCGCCTGCCGGGAACTGGGAGCAGATTTCGCCGCCCACGGGATCGAGCGCGCCCATATCGTCACCGCCTCGGGTTCCGGGGGCACCCAGGCCGGGCTCACCCTGGGCGCCGCCCTGTACCAACTGCCCGCAACTGTCTGGGGCATCAATGTCTGCGACGACGAACAGTATTTTCTCGACAAGGTCGCCGCCGACGCGGCGGACTGGCGCCGGCGCTACCCCGGGGTGCCCGAGGTGGAGGTGCATCCCAGGGTTATCGACGGTCATGTGGGGCGGGGCTACGGCATCGCCGAGGAGCCGGTCTTCCGCCTGATTGCCGAACTGGCGGCACTGGAGGGGCTGGTTCTCGACCCTGTCTACACCGGCAAGGCCTTCGCCGGAATGCTGGCGGAACTGGCGCAAGGGCGCTTCGAGGGCGGCCGCGACATTGTCTTCGTGCACACCGGCGGAATTTTTGGCCTGTTTCCCCAGCGCGACGGGTTCAGCTGGTAATATGGCCGGGCCGCCTCGTTTGCGGCTGCCCGACGGGCGGCACAGGCGCACTATTCGACAACAATAAAATACACAGGGGAACACCGTGGCAGAGCTGATTATTGCAATAAATGGGTTGGCCTGGGGCCCGCCGATGCTGGTGCTGCTGCTGGGCACCGGCCTCTACCTGAGCGTGGGCCTGCGCTTCATGACACTGCGCAAGATCCCGGTCGCCCTGCGTCTGCTGCTGCAGGGGCGCGAGGGCAGGGGCGAGGGCGATATATCGCCGTTCAGCGCGCTGATGACCTCCCTGTCAGCCACTATCGGTACGGGCAATATCGCCGGTGTGGCGACCGCCGTGGCGCTGGGCGGGCCGGGCGCCCTGTTCTGGATGTGGATGACAGCCCTGCTGGGAATGGCCACCAAGTATGCCGAGGCTGTCTGCGCCGTGCGTTTCCGCGAGCAGGACGCCCTGGGCAACTACAGCGGTGGTCCCATGTACTACATCCGCAATGGCCTGCACCGGCGCTGGCACTGGCTGGGTTTCCTGTTTGCCCTGTTCGGCAGCCTGGCGGGATTCGGGCTGGCCAACACGGTGCAGTCGAACTCTGTTGCCCAGGTACTCAACGACTCGTTTTCCGTGCCGCCGCTGGCCACCGGCCTGGTACTGATGTTGCTGGTGGGCGCGGTGGTTCTCGGTGGCCTGAAGCGCATAGCCAGTGTTGCCAGCTGGCTCGTGCCGTTCATGGCCTTCAGCTATTTTCTCATGAGCCTGGTGGTCATTCTCACCCACTATGCGCTGATACCCCACGCACTGTTTACCATCGTCGATAGCGCAATGACGGGAACGGCGGCAACCGGCGGCTTCGCCGGTGCCTCGGTCTGGGCCGCCATCCGGTTCGGGGTGGCCCGTGGGGTATTTTCCAATGAAGCCGGGCTTGGCAGCGCGCCTATCGCCCACGCTGCCGCCCGCACCGACCAGCCGGTCCAGCAAGGCATGATCGCCATGCTGGGCACGTTCATTGACACGCTTGTCATCTGCACCATGACAGGCCTGGTGATCGTGATCATGGATGTGTGGCCCAGCGGCGTCAGTGGCGCGAGCCTGACCTCCATGGCATTCGCCAACGCTTTCCCCGGTGGCGAGTACGTGGTGACCCTGGGCCTGTGCCTGTTCGCGTTTACCACGATGATCGGCTGGTCTTTTTACGGCGAGCGCTGCGCGGTGTTCCTGCTGGGCACGAGGGTTATCACCCCCTTCAGGGTTGCCTGGGTGATTGCGATCCCGCTGGGCACCCTGGTAGAACTGGACCTGATATGGCTCATCGCCGACACACTGAATGCCTTCATGGCTATTCCGAACCTGATCGCGCTGATTCTCCTGAGCCCGCTGGTCTTCAAAATCTCCAGGGAGTACTTCGAGCGGCGCTGAGTTTGCGCCAAATCAAGGCGAATATCGTCCCGGGAACATACTATTGCCCGGTCGGCGCACGAGGCAGCCGCCGAGACAGTACCCGGCAGGGTGGAGGAGAAAATGACAGATATAGTAAGCAGTGTCGAAGAGTGTGTTGACAGGGCAATCGCCCGGGTAGGCAAAGACCTGGTGCTGATGGCGCCCCTCGGGCTGGGCAAGCCGGTGCAACTGGTCAACGCCTTCTACCGGCGGGCGGAGGCCAACCCGGACATTTCCCTGCACATCTACACCGCACTGTGCCTGGAGAAACCGCCCATCGGTACCGGCGTCGAGGCGAGCCTGGCCGGCCCGATCATGGAGCGCCTGTTCGGCGACTACGAGGAGCTCGCTTTCATCGAGCCGGTGCGCAGCAACACGCTTCCGGCCAATATCCAGGTCAGCGAACTGTACTTCAAGGCCGGGTCCATGAAGACCGTGGCCTCGGCCCAGCGCAATTATATCTCCAGCAATTACACCCACATTGCCCGCGACATGTTCGACGCCGGCGCCAATGTGCTGGTGCAGCTCGTGGCCGCCCGGGAAACCCCTGCGGGACTCTCGGTGAGCCTGTCCTGCAACCCCGACACCGGTACCGAGTTGATGGAAATGTATCGCGGCAGCGGCAAGCCCTGCATAGCGATCGGCCAGGTACACGCGGACCTGCCCTACATGGAAAATGATGCGGAAATCGGGGTGGATGGCTTCGACCTGCTGGTCGACAACCGTGAGTATGACAAAACCCTGTTCGCCGTACCCAATACCGCGATACCCCTGCAGGATTACGCCACGGCCCTGCACGCCAGCTCACTGGTAGCCGACGGCGGCACCCTGCAGATCGGCATCGGGGCGCTGGGGGACGCGGTGGCCTACTCCTGCATTCTCAGGCAGCAGCACAATGCCGATTACCGGGAGGCCCTGGGCGCCATCACCCACCAGCAGGTAGCGGGCGCGGACCACGCCGAACCTTTCGACAGGGGGCTTTACGTCTCTACCGAAATGTTCGTCAACGGCATGATGCACCTGGTGGAGCAGGGCGTGGTGAAGCGCAAGGTCTACGACAACCTGGCGCTGCAACTGGGCGTTAACAGCGGCGACATTGGCGATATCATCGACGCAAGACTGTTCAGCTACTGTCGCGCCCAGGGCCTCATTCCCCGACACCTGGAGGAGCGGCACCTGGCGGAACTGCGCTACTGGGGCATCATCGATAAGGCCACCCTGGTGTCACCGGACACACTGGCTGTCGCCGGCCGGCAGCTGCCCAACGATCTCGATGCCCCGGAAACGCGGGCAGCGCTGCTGGCGGATGTCGAGGGACGCGAGCTGCGCCATGGCAGAATCCTGCACGGCGGCTTTTTCCTCGGGCCTGCCGACTTCTATCGCAAGCTGCGCGAACTGGATGCGGCAGGCCAGGAGCGGATCTGTATGACGGGTGTACGGCGCACCAACCAGTTGTTGCTGGACTACCCCCTGTACTGCGCCCAGCGCCAGCAGGCGCGTTTTATCAATACCGGCATGATGGTGACATTGACCGGCGCGGTGGCCTCCGATGCCCTGGAGGATGGCACGGTAATCAGCGGGGTAGGGGGACAGTACAATTTTGTCGCCATGGCCCACGACCTGCCGGGGGCGCGCTCGGTGCTGTGTATCCGCAGCACCCGCGGCAGCGGCAAACAGCTCAAATCCAACGTGGTGCCGTTCTACGGCCACATCACCATCCCCAAGCACCTGCGGGATGTCATCGTCACGGAATACGGGGTGGCGGACCTGCGCGGCCAGAGTGACTCCGAGATCATCAAGCGACTCATCAATATTACCGATTCCCGCTTCCAGCTGGAGTTGCTGGAATTTGCCAGGACCCACGGCAAGCTCGAACACGACTACCGCATCCCGGCCCAGGCCCGCAACAACACACCGGAGCGCCTGCAACAGGCGCTGGCGCCGCTGGCAAAGAAAGGCCTGTTGCCGGCCTACCCCTTCGGCTCCGACCTCACTCAGCAGGAGCTGGCCCTGGCAGCCAGCCTGCGCAAGATCAAGGCCCTGAGCGAAGAGCCCGGCCATTTCATCAGCGCGTCATTCAAGGCATTGATGCACCGCGGCGACGAGGCGGCGGCCAGGCCGTTCCTCGAGCGGATTCACCTGGAGCACCCGGAGACCACCAGGGATTTCCTGATCCAGCAACTGCTGATGATGGAGCTGGAGGAGCGGGGACTGTTGAAGGTCAGCTAGCCGGCCGGAAAGCCGGCTCTGGTGCCGGCCCGCACAACTGGTTATTCTTGCCCGATGGGACAAACGCTTACCGACCGGCTGGTCATCGCTATTTCATCCAGGGCCCTGTTCAACCTGGACGAAAGTCACCGTGTCTACGAAAGCGAGGGGCTGGAGGCCTACTCCGCCTACCAGGTCGCCCGGGAGGAGGAACCGCTGGAGCCCGGGGAGGCGTTTCCACTGGTGCACAAGCTGTTGCGGCTCAACGACCGCCTGGGGGAGGAGTCCCGGGTGGAAGTGGTGCTGCTGTCGCGCAACAGCGCCGACACCGGGCTGCGGGTGTTCAACTCCATCCAGCACTACGACCTGGCTATCAACCGGGCCGCCTTCTGCGGCGGGGAAAGTCCCTGGCGTTACATCAACGCTTTCGGCTGCCAGCTCTTTCTGTCAAACGAGGCGGAGGACGTGCGCTACGCCCTGGACTGCGGGGTGGCGGCTGCAACCCTGGTCTCGAGCAAGGGCGGCGGCTCCGACAGCGACCAGCTGCGCTTCGCCTTCGACGGAGACGCGGTCATCTTTTCCGATGAGGCCGAGCGCGTCTACAAGAGCGAGGGACTGGCGGCGTTTACCGCCAGCGAGAAAGCCTCCGCCCGGGAGCCCCTGGCCGGCGGCCCATTCAAGCCCTTCCTGGCCGCCCTGCAGCGACTGCAACAGGCGTTCCCCGCCAGCGAGGCGCCCATCCGCACGGCGCTGGTGACCGCCCGCTCGGCACCGGCCCACGAGCGTGTTATCCGCACCCTGCGGGCCTGGAACATCCGTATCGACGAGTCCATCTTCCTCGGCGGACTCGATAAAACCGAGTTCCTGCGGGCTTACCAGGCCGACGTTTTTTTCGATGACCAGCCGGGCCATTGCGCCGCTGCCAGCCCCCATATCGCCACCGGTCATGTACCCCACGGCATCGCCAACGCCTGAGCGTTCCCGGGCGGATTGTTATTACGTATATATTTGGCCATTGCCCGGTTTAATGGCTATTCTTCATAAGTCTTAGATGCTCCAGCTGGGGCTGATCCGGAGGATGGCATGAAACTTCAGCAGTTGCGCTACATCTGGGAAGTGGCGCACCACGAGCTCAACGTCTCGGCGACCGCCCAGAGTCTTTACACCTCACAGCCCGGTATCAGCAAGCAGATCCGTCTACTCGAAGATGAACTGGGGGTGGAAATATTCGCCCGCAGCGGCAAGCACCTGACCCACGTGACCCCCGCGGGCGAGGTGATTCTCCAGAGCGCCGGCGAGATACTGCGCAAGGTCGAGAGCATCAAGCAGGTCGCCCAGGAATACTCCAACGAGAAGAAGGGCGCGCTGTCCATCGCGACGACCCATACCCAGGCCCGCTATGCCCTGCCGGCCACCATCAAGGCGTTCATGCAGCGCTATCCCGACGTCTCCCTGCACATGCACCAGGGCACTCCCATGCAGATCTCCGAGATGGCCGCCGACGGAACCGTGGACTTCGCCATCGCCACGGAGGCGCTGGAACTGTTCTCCGACCTCATCATGATGCCCTGCTACCGCTGGAACCGCTGCATCCTGGTGCCTGGGGATCACCCCCTTACGCAGGTGTCGGAACTGACCCTGGAAGACGTCGCGGCGCACCCGATAGTCACCTACGTATTCGGTTTCACCGGCCGTTCCAAGCTGGACGAGGCCTTTGTCGCGAGGGGGCTGGAGCCCCGGGTGGTCTTCACCGCGGCGGACGCGGACGTGATCAAGACCTATGTGCGCCTCGGCCTGGGTATCGGCATCGTGGCGGCCATGGCTTACGACAAGACCAAGGACAGCGACCTGGTCGCGCTGGATGCCAGCCACCTGTTCGCCAGCAGCGTAACCCGCATCGGCTGCCGCCGGGGCACGTTCCTGCGCGGCTATATGTATGAATTCATCGAAAACTTTGCCCCTCACCTGACCCGGGAAGTGGTGCAGGACGCATTCCAGCAACACAGCAAGGCGGAGCTGGAAGAGCTTTTTTCCCACCTCGAGCTGCCGGTCTACTGATTTTTCCCGCGGGGGCTTGTACCCCCGGCGGCAAGTCGCTAGATTGTTGCGCTTTACCTGCCTGACCAACCCGAGGAGACGTCGCAATGGAACTGGCCTGCCTGGACCTGGAGGGGGTTCTCGTCCCTGAAATATGGATCGCCTTTGCCGAGCGCACCGGCATCGCGGAACTGCGTGCGACCACGCGCGACATCCCTGATTATGATGTGCTGATGAAGCAGCGCCTGGGCCTGCTGGACCAGCACAATCTCAGGATAGGTGACATCCAGGAGGTGATAGCGACGCTGCAGCCGCTGCCCGGCGCAATCGACTTCGTCGACTGGCTGCGCGAGCGATTCCAGGTGATTATCCTGTCGGATACCTTTTATGAGTTCTCCGAACCATTGATGCGCCAGTTGAAATGGCCAACCCTGTTCTGCCATCGCCTGGTGACCGACGACAGCGGCAGGGTAGTGGACTATAAGCTGCGCCAGGTCGACCCCAAGCGCGCATCGGTCAAGGCATTGCACAGCCTCAATTACCGCGTGCTGGCCGCCGGCGACTCCTACAACGACACCAGCATGCTGGGCGAGGCCGACGTCGGCTTCCTGATCCACGCGCCCCAAAACGTCATCGACGAATTTCCCCAGTTCAAGTCGGTCGCCAACCTGGAGGAGCTGAAAGTGGCGTTTGTAGAGGCGAGCAACCGCAAGCTGACCCTGTAAATTGCGGGCATCGCCGGAACTTTACCCTTTGCGGTCCACTCGAGGAAACAGACAATACCCGGTCTGTGCCCACGCCATGACTCACTGGACGAGGAAATCGACCGGATAACAGCGGGCCAACTCGGCTCGCGCCGAGTCCTGATCGATGCTCCGCCCCCAGGTCAGAAAGGTATGGCCGGATTGTTCCAGTTCGGCCAGTGGGGGCAACAGCCCGTCGAACACGGCGATGCGGTAGTCCTCGCCCATCTGGAACGCAAGCCCCGCCTGGTGCCAGTGCCACAGTAGATAGGTGGGCTCGAACAACAGTCGGCTGCGATCCCATTCCTGCGGGATCGACTGAAGCACGGTACGGTCTATGAGCCGGGGAATATGCAGGACCGGGTTGGGGGCGGGTATGCCCTGGCAGGCGAAAAATCCCAGCGTATCCCACAGCCAGCCGTGCCAGTTGCTCAGCTTGCGGTTGGGGCGGGTGCGAGGGGCCTGGCGAACCAGGGGGCGCCGGAACTCGGCGAGCGGTTCCCGCAGGGGACGCAACAACAGCATGTCATCGTGCCACCAGATCCAGCGCTCGAAATGGCGGGAGTAGACCTCCTGGTGCTCCCACAGGCGCAGCACTTTATTGGCGCCCGGGGAGTGCTCCCAGTCGGTAATGGCCTGTATTGCATGTCGCTGCAACCACTTGTTCGGTGGCAGGTGGCCCGCCTCGCAGAGTAAAACGACAGGCCAATCGCCCAGATGGCGCCGGATCGCCGCCACTACAACCGGCAGGTAGTCATCCCGTTTTGGGCGATAGCTGATAGCTATCGGGACATTGCTCGCAAAATCGCTTGATTTCATACCAGTCTTCGTTCATAAAAGGGCGCTAATACACACAGGCTGCGCAGGTCTTTGCCTGCCACAGTTTACAGTAGATTGATCGGGAGATTCGATATGAAGAAAATAGTGGCAAGTTCCGTTGTGCTGCTCAGCGTCAGCAGCGGCCACTCGATTGCGGCGCCGGTTCTGCAGGTGAAAAGCCAGGCCAGCGAGAGCTTGCTCGAGCTGAAAAGCAGTTTTTTGCAGGCGCTGGATTCGGCCGGCATCACCACTGCGCCGGTTGGGCCGGCTAAAAAACAATCGAAAACGCGGAATGTCCGGCTACCGGTCAGTGGCGGTGCATTCGACCTGAACGGATTCATCGGCGAAGTCAATCACGCCGGTGGCCTGCGGTTTGCCGCGCTTGACGGCACCAAGGTCAAGTTGCACAACCTCAGCCTGGAAAGCTACGAGGGTAAGCCCCGGGTTACCGCCCTGGTGCAGATAAATGCCCGTCTCTCCGGCGTCGTGCCACTGTTTGATATTGCGATCTTCGACAACTCCACTGCTTCCCTCAACTCCGTTGGAAAAGTGACCACGATGCAACTGGGGCTGGCACTGACCCAGGAGGCATCCGATCTGTTCAATACCGAACTGGGACTCTTCCTGCCGGCGGGA
>JAZBNW010000138.1:0-2243 GCA_036350855.1 Halieaceae bacterium | reverse complement strand
TGCACAGGCTCGCAGTCCCATGGGCGGTGGCATGAAAGGTCGTGGGGGTGGTCGCATGAGCGGCGCCAGGGCAAGACCGAGACCCAACCGCAGTGCGCGCCCCGCAGCACGACCGAGGCCCAACCGCAGTGCGCGCCCCGCAGCACGACCGAGACCCAACCGCAGTGCGCGCCCCGCAGCACGACCGAGCAGGCCGGCGACCCGCCCTGCAGCACGACCGAGCAGGCCGGCGACCCGCCCTGCAGCACGGCCTTCAACTCGACCAACCAAGCCAGCGACGCGTCCTGCCAGACCTGCTACCCGGCCGGAGGTCGCTCGGCCACGGCCACCAGGCGCCAAGCCAAGCCGGCCGGAACGTCCCGTGGCGGGTCGCCCGACGAGACCTGAGACCGGCCGTCCGCAAAGACCTGGCACCAAGCCAACCCGCCCCGAACGCCCGGTAACTGGCCGCCCGACCCGGCCTGTTGCAGGTGTGCGTCCCGGTAGACCGAACCGCCCTGGTGCCGGTCACCGTCCCGGTCGCCCGCCACATGTTCGCCCGCCGATCAACCGCCCGCCGGGCTGGCGCCCGCCGCATTACCGCCCGCCGCACTGGCGGCCGCCCAGCTGGCGTCCACCGTACTTCCGACCGCCCTATATCAGGCCGCCACATCCCATCTGGGGTGGGTACTACTGGTATCCGCGTTGGGGCTGGTATTTCACAGCGGCTGTTGCCGGTGGAACGCTGGCCTACGTCCTCAATCTGCCTGACACCGACCCCTGTGACCAGGCCATTGTCGACGGCGAGACACTGTATGTTTGTGATGGCATTCTCTATCGCCCGACGGTGTATCGCGACGAACGCGTCTACGAGGTCGTTTCCTCGCAAGAGGACGCCGGCACTGGCGGTGGTATCTCCGGCCTGCTCCAACTCACCTCGCCCAGAATGCGCGGTGAAGCGGTGCGCGAGGTACAGGAGGCGCTGGTAGAAACCGGTTACGACGTTGGCGGGATCGATGCCATCTTTGGACCAGGGACTGATGCAGCGTTGCGTCAGTTCCAGGCTGACAACGGCCTGCAAGCAGATGGCGTCGTCGGTGACGAAACGGCGGCAGCGCTTGGATTATGAGGAAAGGTGGCTCTAACCCTTGGAGCAGAAAGACATAGGCACCATAACACCTCAGGAAGTCGCAGGAGATGACGTGATGAAGCGAACGATGACGAATGTAACCTGTCCGGCACTGGTGCTTGCAGTCATCTGCGGGCTCGCTACGATCGTGATGTCGACTGCAGAGTCCTACGCTCAGAGCCGGGATGCCTATTGCCGGGCCTATGCTCGCGATGTCTCCATGCGCTACTCCCGAGGGGGCGCCGTTGGAGGCGCCGTCCGAGGGGGAGCTGGAGGCGCGATCATTGGTGGCATCGTGGGCGGGCGAAGAGGTGCTCGACGAGGTGCTGCGATTGGCGCTACGACTGGCGCGGTTTCCAGAGGTGTCCAGCGCGGCGTCAACTACGATGTCCTGTATCGCGACTGCATGCGCGGGATCATTCGCTACTGAATTCAACCAATCAGATACGGAGGAGTAGCCATGAAATCTTTACCGGCAATAGCACTGATCGGGACGATGGCAGTTTCGCTTTCGGCATTTGGCGCAGCCGCTCAGGACGACGAAGGCGTAGTGCTGGACATTCAGACCATCGACTGCCGCACCATGCTGAAGATGGACAATGAAGAGCAGGAGTTCACCCTGATCTATTTCCATGGCTTCAAGAGCGGAAAGGACGCAGAGATGGTCTTCAACGGCCCCAAATTCCGCGCCGCGACCAATGAGATCATGGACTATTGCATAGACAACCCGGCTGAAAAGCTGTTGAAGGCTTTCGAGGAAAAGCGCTGAAGGCCGCAATGTCCGCTCAGACGACCTTGGGCCTGCAAAGGCTGACCCGTCTGGAATTGGCACATTCCGGACTGTTCGCGCCGGCGTGAAGACAGTCTGCTTTCGAGAGTCATCCGGACATTACGGCGAGGCCAAAGAATGAACCGCCAGAAGCAGTTCCAGCAACGACACTCACTGCCGACTTGCTTCAAGGATGTCCAAGGGAGCGCCTCAAAGCGCCTTTCCCAGATCAGAGGAGGAAGTTCCCTGATACGCTGGGGCAATTCCCTGTTACCTCGAAAAATTTCCCTGTTCTGAATTTTAGGGAATTCGCTCCGTAAGCCCCTGTCATTGAAAGGTTTATTCCGATCAACTTTCCGCAAATCA
>JAZBNW010000137.1:0-3336 GCA_036350855.1 Halieaceae bacterium | reverse complement strand
TCATTGAGGAATCCTTGATTGTTCAGCATCGGGGCTGCGGGTGGGTTGGCCGGGCGCTCGCCTGGCGGGCAGGAAAAGTGCCTTCAATTCCCGGAGCAAGATCCGGGCCAATCAGGTAAAACCAGGTTTATGCGATGACATGAGGCAGCTGGCGGGCAAGCGGCGCACCAGAGTTGATCACAGACGGGGGAAGTACGGGCGACCCTGCGTCTTTATGGTGCTCGCGACTTCGTGTACCGCCTGCAGTGCGTGTAATGAATCCCCGGGGATGATCTTGCGGCAGGCGATGTGACAATGCGTTCCGGGTCGCGCCTGCCAGGCCGACGCCGGCACGCTGGCATTTCAGCTGCAGGTAATGCTCTGCTCGAGCCTGCCGGAACGCGCCTGTCGGGCAACCACCTTAACCGTGGCGCCGGGTTCAGCTTCTACCAGCCATTCCATGCTGGCGCGACTGCTTTTGCCGTCCATGGCGTCGAAGCCGGTGCCCATAAAGACCGGCGTCGCCGTCATGCCGACCCTGCCGGGAAGGTGCCCGATCTCCTGCCACCGCTTGCCGCGCAGCAGTTTTGCGTTTTCGGGCAGGTGAATCTCCGCCACCACTTCCCGTGAGACACCGTTCTCCCTTGCCATCTCGCTGCCTGCCGTCGGCAGGTAGCCGCCGTTCTCCACCACCAGTCGGATCATCCAGGTTCCGTCACCGAGCGCGGTGGCACTGGCCTCCAGCAGTTCCAGTTTGGCGGACATGAGCGCCTGGTAGACAAACCACTGGGGAAACGGGGCAATCTCCTGTTCCAGCAAATGCAGTGGCGGGTTGTGGAAGGAGTTCAGGATGTCCCAGCCGCCGATTTCCACCGGGCCGAGCTGCGGGTGGTTGAATTCGTACCAGTCGACATAGGCTTTGCCCGGACTCTCGCGTTCAAAGAAGCGAAAGACGACCAGGTCATCTTCCGCCTCGTGGTCGAACAACCAGTCCGAGTATTTATGACCGGTCATGTCGACCCCTGCGGTCTTGTGCGGTGCCCAGTACTCGATGGTCCAGAAGTAAATCCCCAGGTGCTCATATACCCAGTCAAAGCCGCCGGCGATGTTCTGCCTGGGATGGTAGCGGAAGTCGTGATAGATGCTGACGGCGGGATAGCCACTCAGCCGGGATCCCCTGTTGCCCATTTTGACGTAGGCGCGCAGGTCATTGGCCGGGATGTCCTCGTCGGGTTTATTGGAGCAGGAGCGCAGCAGTATGCCGGAAAAGGTATGTCCGGCAACGGCAGTGACAATATTCTCGTGGGTGGTGATAAAGTCGACCAGCGCCCGGGTTTCCGGTTCGGAAAGCGGGGCTGGCCCCGCCCCCATTTGCCTCCCCTCCGGCGCCCAGTAGGCGGGAAAGTTGCGGTTCAGGTCCAGGCCCTCGGGGGGTTTTCTGTGGGTGACGGTGGCGCCGTCATAGCCGACCACTTCGCCTTCACGGAAAAGGCGATAGAAGTCACCCTCGAAATCGTCCGGTTCCCGGCGCACCAGCAGACGGGGCTCTTCGGGGTGCGGTTTCCACGGCCCGCTCTTGTCGGCCTGGCGCATGAACAGAACACGACCGTCACCGTCCACATCCATAATCCGGATGCCGTCCACCTGTTCATCGGCGTGAGGATAAGGTCGTACCGACGATCTCAGGTTGCGATTCATCTCGCCCAGTGCGAGTTCCGCCCCGTCAGGATTTACCCGCGGGCAGATGTAGAACGTGCGCGTATCAAGGCAGTGGCTGATAGTGCTGTCCTTGCCAAAGCCCCGGACCATAGTTTCGATATGGTACAGGCAGGCGGCAGATGCCGTGACCTCCACGGAGTGGATGTTGCCGTCCAGCCACAGGGCAGGTTTGTCCTGTGCCGGACCCGTTTTTGTATTGGTCAGCGTGACGACCCATATATCCCGCCCCTCGTACGACTTGCCGATACTCTCCAGAGCAACGAGGTCCGGATATTCCCGCACATAGGCGTGCAGCAGCCCGGACAGTTCGTCGTGCCGGTAGAATCGGTCAAAGGAAATGTCAGGCATGGATACGCTCCGGTTCGGGCGGGGGGTTGGTGGCACTCACAAGTCATTCTGCCGCATTGCCCCCGGCCAGGCCACTCCTGTGAAGCGCCAGGCTGCGGATTTGCCTTATGATATCGTTGACGTTCCGATTTTGATGGCGGAGAACTTTCGGGATGTCTGGGGGAATGCAATGAACGAACAGGATACCGTGCGGCTGCGCGCACTGATGGCATATGAAGCGGGCCGCACCGAACCACCAGCGGCCTTTCCCCACCTTCCACCTGTCCCCGGCGGCAGGTATTCCAGTGCGCAATTTTATCAGCTGGAGCAGGAGCACATCTGGCAGAGGACCTGGCTGCTGGCGGCTCACCTCGACGAGGTCCCCGAGCCCGGCTGCTACCGGGTGTGGGATCTCGCCGGTCCGCCCGTGCTCATCAGCCACGGGGAGGACGGCACCATACGGGCGTTCCACAATATCTGCCGCCACCGTGGCGCGCCTGTCGTTACGCAGGAAAGCGGGAGGAAAACCAGGTTGACCTGTCCCTACCACGGCTGGAGCTATAATCTGGACGGGACACTGCTGGCCATTCGCAATCCGGAGGATTTCCGGGATTTCGATTATCGCGCACACGGCCTTGCCCCGCTTCGGTGCGAGCGATTCGGTCGGCTGATCTTTGTCAATTTTGACCTCGATGCCATGGCGCTCGCCGACTGGCTCGGGCCGGTCGCGCTGGAGTGGCAGGAGTTCCGGTTCGACTGGTGCCGTCTGGCGGCGCGGCATGTGTTCGACCTGGACTGTAACTGGAAGATTGCCATGGAGACCAATACCGAGGTGTACCACGTGCGCACGGTACATCCGAAAACCGTGGCGCCGATGCTGGATGACCGGCGCAACGTGAATACACTCTACCCGAATGGCCACGGCCGGATGGTCGCGCCGGGCCGCGAGGGCAGCGCGGTCAGGGCGGCTGTGGAATTGCCCAGGCGCGGAAACACGATCGACAGCGTGGGTGAAATAGCCCGAACCTGCACCCAGTCCTACAATGTCTTTCCCAACTGGGTTTCTCCCCTGAATCACCGCAGCCTCGCGCCGCTGCTGTTCTGGCCGAACGGACCGGGCAGGTGCCGGCTGGAGACCTGGACGCTCGCGCCCGACTGGGGCGATAAGCCCAAACCCGATATGTGGACCGATAACGCTGGCGAAAGCCTGAAACAGGTCTTGCTGGAAGATACCTCGATGGCGGCGAGGATCCAGAAGTCTGTATCCTCGCCCGGTTTCAGGGGGGTATCACTGTCCTACCAGGAAGCCAG
>JAZBNW010000136.1:0-4721 GCA_036350855.1 Halieaceae bacterium | reverse complement strand
TGGTCTGTCCCCCTTTACCTGGCATCACAAGGCCGCTCGCCCCGCAGGAAGGGCATCCAGCGGACGTCGTTGCTATTGGTATTCGCGATTCCTCCCAACAGGCCTGACTGCACCCACGGATAGCAGCGTCTGCTCCGCACAACAGCAAGGACTTCTACAAGGGGCTGAAACGTCATAGTATACTGGCATAAAGTCTCTAAATGCGACTGAGCGCCGGTCCAGAAAGGCAATCTAAATGCTAAGAACACTACTCATCCTGCTCACCATGGTCCTGGGCCTGACGGTGACCGCGGTGCTGCTTGTATCGCTGCTGCGCATACCGATAGATCTTTCCCCCTACAGGCCAATGATCGAATCCGCCGCGAGTAAGACACTGGGGCGCGCAGTCAGGGTGGATGGCGACATTACTGTGACCACGTCACTGTGGCCCTATTTCGAAATTCAGAACCTGCGTATCGGCAACCCGCCCGGCTTTCCCGCAGGCGATTCAGGCCCCATGGACATGGCCAGCATGGAAATCGCACGCGTGACTGTGGAAATGTTGCCACTGCTGAAGCGCACAATCAACATCAGGGAGTTCAGGGTTACAGGCATCAACCTCAATCTGGTCAGAACCGCCGATGGCGAAACGAACTGGGTGATGGGCGAGCATGAATCCAAGGCCCCGAAAGCACAGGTGACAGACGCCCCTGTGGAGGCAGAAGAGGCGATAAACCCGGACAGCCTGTCAGTGGATAAACTCCTGCTGGAGAACATTCACGTACGTTTCATAGACGCTGCAGCAAAGCCATTGGAGTTTAAGCTGGAGCGGGCTGAAGGCGGCGCGCCGCTGGGAGACCCCATGCAACTTGATATGCGCGGCGAGCTGCTGGATGAAGCCTTCACCCTCAATCTAAGGGCAAGCTCCCTGGCCGGGTTCCTGGCCATGACCCACGCCAAACTGGGGGTTGGTGTCGAAATTGCCGGAACCACGCTGGAGTTTACAGGCCATAGTGAAGCGCTGCGAGGTAATCGCAGCACGCGCGTGAAACTGGCGGCAAAAGGAGCCGACCTCAGCAGCCTCGATGATCTGCTGCACCTGGATTTACCACCGATCAAGGACTACCAGATCACAGCCGATTTACACGCGACGCCCCGCAAACTCGAATTATCCACGCTGGAGCTTATCGTCAAAGACAGCAAGCTGGTCGGTAGCGCGGTGGTTGACCGCAGCAGTGCTCATCCCGTGGCACGCATCAATCTGACAGCCCATCACATTCAGTTGCAGGATTTCGATACCGGAGACTGGACGGCCGAAGGTGGCGCCCCGGATCCGGATCCGACTGACAGCACTGCCGAGGCCTCCGTCAGCGCTCCGCCGCGGGATGAGGCGGTGAAGCGCGAAAAACTTTTGAGTGGAGAGGCGCTGCGGCGTGCCGATATCGAACTCTCGGCAAAGGTTGGAGAGGTGCGCTCAGGAGAAGACTATCTGGGCAGCGCCGATCTGGCCGCTACCCTGAGAGACGGTCGTATTGAACTGGCGCCATTGCATCTTCAGCTGCCCCAGGCTTCACTGTTGGTCAAAGCCTCGCTGAAACCTGGCATGGAGGCTTCCGAGGCGTCCTTGCGGGTGCAGATCAAAAACTTCGATTTCGGTGTCCTGAGCCGCTTATCAGACCCCGCAAGCAAAGTGGGCGGTACGCTGAACGTGGACCTCGACGTAAGTTCGTACGCCAGTAATACCAACATCATGGGGGGCGCCAATGGCTACTTTGATATATCCGCACAACCAACCGGCCTGAACTCTGGCATTGTCGATCTGTGGGCTGTCAATCTGCTTTCATCAGTTGTCACCTCAGCCATCAAGGATCAGGACGCCTCGACAGTGAACTGCGTGGTCAGTCGCTTTAAGCTGGAGAACGGGGTCATGACTGCACAGCAGCTTGCGGTGGACACCTCCAGAATTCGTATTTGCGGCGAGGGTCAGGTCAGCTTCGCCGATCGGGACTTCAAACTGGTGGCGGTACCCAAGGCGAAAAGGGCCGAATTCTTCGGTCTGGCGACTCCCCTGAAAATCAAAGGTGAATTCGACGACTTTCGCGTCAGCATGAAGGGCGGGGCTCTCACCCTGGGCAGCACTGCGGTGAAATTCGTCATCAGTCCCGTCACGACTCCCTTCAAGCGCCTGTTCCAAAAGGATCTGCCTGAGGCTGGCGCCGATATTTGCGGGCTGCCAATCGGGCCCCGCACACAGCAACTCCAGCCGCTTCCGGGTTGTTGAAACAATCCGGGAAAGCGCCCCGTTAACTCGTCTGTCCCCGGCAAATCACAAGGCGACTCGCAAGCGGAGACCGAGGAAAACGCCCCAGTCGTCAGATGGCTCGAGGGCAGGACTCCTGATCACCTGAACGTTCGGCGTGATCTCGACGCCCTCGGTCAGCTGCAGCTGCTGGAAAAGCTCGAGAGAGTATTGATCGCTGAGACTGGCATCATAGGTCGACTCGTTCGGTCGGTTCCAGTTCAAGCCGACCCCAAGCAACGCCTGTCCAGGCCGGGGAGTATAACCAAAACCGGTGCTGACCGAGGCCTCGTAAAGGCTACCTCCATCATCCGCCCATCCGCCGCGCAGGAAGGGCATCCAGCCATCGTCGTTACTTGAGACCAGCGAGAAGCTGACCCCCCAACCGTCGGGAGTACCCAGCTCGCTCTTCTCGTCGATTTGCCAAAAGGTCACATGGACGTTGTTAAGGAATACCTCCTCGCGCTTGCTGGCCCAGCCGAACTCCAGCGATTTGAAGGTCTCGAAATCGTTGAACAGGGTGTCGAAGCCCTCGGCGAGGTCGGTGGGGTCGCTATTGGCATCCGCGATTCCACCCACCAGGTAGAGTTGGTCAGTCAGGAAGCCACCGACCATCGCCCCGAGCGCGCCATCCGGGATACCGCCGATCGCACCGGAACCATTCTCAAAGGCTATATTGCCGAACCCGGACCACGGGCTGGCGAGTGGGTAAACGTCCACGTAGTCGGTGGTGTCGAGGAAGCCCAGGTAGGAGATCCCGCGCCCGTCCGCAAAGCGCTGCTGCCAGAACAGGTGGGTAGTTCGCCATCCCTGATCACTGAATACCGTGTTCGTAAGGCCCACGTAGCCGACCTCACCGCCGAAAGCGCTCGGGGCCACGTCAGTATAGGCATGGCGGTTCTCGACCTTGAAGACGATGCTGCCGTTGTTTACCTCGCCGCGGTTGTACAATTCCCAGGTGCCGAATACGCGGAACACTCCACTTGCCGCGGAGCTCTTACCGGGGCTGTCGATCGCGACGAAGCCCAGCGAGTTGTAGTCGATCCCGAAGTCGAGTCCAGTGCGCTCCTTGACGCCCGCCTTCCATTCATCAAAGCCGGCCTGGGCGTCGATCCCAAGAAGGTCGGGCTTGTCTTTTTCATCTGTAGCCAACTGAGAGGTCACAGCGTCAGGGCCGATGAGGTCGCTGGCCGCTTCCTGAGCGTGAAGTCCGGGAACAGCCGTCGTGGCGGCCAATAGCATGACGCCACCGGCAGTGCATCGCTTCGCTGCTGAGTGGAACAGAACTACCAGGGCAGCGGTACCACAGGCCCAAGCTGGAAGCGGATCTGGAAATCAGGACCAATGCTATCTGCCTGTTTGACGAAGTGCCAATACTCCAGACTGAACTGCCAGGGAGTCTTGCCAATGCGCAGGGTCTTGGCAAAACCGCCTCCCAACGGAAGCGTCCATTTTTCCTCGCCGTTGCTGGCTTCGTGGTTGTAGCTGTAGGCGGGCGAGCCCTTTATCTGCCAGCCATCCTCCAGGTTAACTGTGTAGAAATACTGCCCCGCCGTAATGCTGGTGTCGAAATCGTTATCCCCGGCCACGTCCCACTGGTGGGTAACAAGCACGCCGAGGACGCCCCAGTCAAAGATCTGCGCCGCGGCGATTTCGGGACCAAACAGAGTCTGCCCAAGGCCGACGGCGTCGTCGGTTGCCGTATCCAGCGTGCCGACGACCCCAGCCGCCAGAACGGTCATGCTGGGAAAGGATTTGCCAATGGCGATATCAAAGGTGATGTCGCCGAGCTCCATGTCGGAATTGTTAAAGTTACTGTCCTGGGTCGTGAACTGACCACCTGCGGAAGGACTGACATCCGCCCCGAACACTATCGGAGTCGGCTGGTCGAATAACACCGGAATATTCGGTCGCACATACAGGTTGGTCGTCTCATTCAGCTGGTAAGGCAGAATTGGCTGAAAGCCTACCCTCCATGACTCCTGACTGCTGGCGCCCGGCGCATCTCCCTTGTAGCTCACATAGTCTATGGGAAAATTCAGGGATCCCAATGTGGTATTGGGATTGGCCAGCTCCTTGGCAATCTCTGCATTGCTCAGTTCAACCTCCAACACTGGCTGATCCGCCGACTGCGCCCAGCCTGGCACCAGTGCCAGCGCACCGAGCGCCGCGGTTCTCAGGATGTTTCTCATGGGTGTCTCCTTAACTGCGGATTGAAACGGCGCACTGGCAGGCCTCCCCTGCCAGGGCCTCTTCGCTAACTGACAAGGCTTATAGCCCGGATAGCGGTGATCAGTATCTGGCCGAATATCAAGGGCTCTGGTTGGGCACAAATTCCCTTGGCTCGATGGAAATCTGGTCCAGCCGGCCCTGTTCCATCACCGGGAAACGAATCGGCTTACCTGGAAAGACCTTTTGCACCACGGAATCTTTCACCACCACG
>JAZBNW010000135.1:0-33925 GCA_036350855.1 Halieaceae bacterium | reverse complement strand
TGTAAGGCTCCCGACCGACTGAGGGCACCCCGGAGGGGCGCGGCCATGGAGCCAGGACAAACCCGGACCCCGGCCGACAATGGAACGTACAGCCACCCGCTAACCACAACGCACCCGAATCTAGCCAAAAAAGGGGGCCCGAAGGCCCCCAAAAGTACGCATCGTTAAATGCGCCCGCAAACCATGAAGTGTTAAGAACCCTTGGTGAACTCCGGGTAGGCTTCCATGCCGCACTCGGACAGATCCACGCCCTCGTACTCGTCTTCCTCACTGACACGGATACCGATGACCGCCTTGAGGATGCCCCAGACCACGAGGCTGGCGACGAATACCCAGATGAAGATGGTCGCAGCGCCGATCAGCTGGCCGCTGAAAGATGAACCGCCGTCCTCTGTGAGGGGGTTGGTGATCGGCACCAGCATCAGGCCAAGGAAACCGACCACACCGTGCACCGAGATGGCGCCGACGGGATCGTCGATCTTCATTTTGTCCAGGGTGATGATAGAGAACACCACCAGCACGCCGCCGATTGCACCGAACAGGGTTGCCTGCAGGGCGGTCGGGGTGGAAGGCTCGGCGGTGATTGCCACCAGGCCTGCCAGTGCGCCGTTGAGTGCCATGGTCAGGTCGGCCTTGCCGAACATGATGCGCGCCACGATCAGCGCCGCGATCAGGCCGCCGGCCGCTGCAGCGTTGGTATTCATGAACACGATCGCCACGGCGTTGGCGTTTTCCACGCTGGCGGTAGCCAGTACGGAACCACCGTTGAAACCGAACCAGCCCAGCCACAGGATAAAGGTGCCGAGGGTTGCCAGTGGCAGGTTGGCGCCGGGAATGGCATTGATCTGGCCGCTGGGACCGTACTTGCCTTTACGTGCGCCGAGCAACAGCACGCCAGCGAGGGCGGCGGCAGCGCCGGCCATGTGTACGATGCCGGAGCCCGCGAAGTCGGAGAAGCCCAGGTCACCCAGCGTGTACATGCCGAATACCGGGTTGCCACCCCATGTCCAGGAGCCTTCCATCGGGTAGATGAAGCCGGTCATGACGACGGCGAACAGCAGGAATGCCCACAGTTTCATGCGCTCGGCAACAGCACCGGACACGATGGACATTGCCGTGGCGACGAATACCACCTGAAAGAAGAAGTCGGCTGAAGGCGCATAGGTTGCGGGCTCTTCTGCACCCGCCACACCGTCGCCGGTGATGCTGGACAACAGGAAGTCGCCGCCGTACATGATCATGTAACCGCAGACCATGTACATGGTACAGGCAACGGCATAGAGGGAGATGTTCTTGAGCAGGATCTCCGTGGTGTTTTTCGAGCGAACGAGGCCGGCTTCGAGCATTGCGAAACCTGCCGCCATCCACATGACCAGCGCGCCACAGACCAGGAAATAGAACGTGTCCAGGGCGTACTGTAATTCAAAGATGCTGTTTTCCATGGGAATACTCTCTAATAACAGTGTCGTGGGGTTAGATGGCGTCTTCGCCGGTCTCGCCGGTGCGAATGCGGATCACCTGCTCCAGCGCGGTTACAAAAACCTTGCCGTCGCCGATCTTGCCGGTATTGGCCGCTTTGGTGATCGCTTCGATGGTCTGCTCGACCACTCCGTCGGCAACCGCCACTTCGATCTTCACCTTGGGCAGGAAGTCGACAACGTATTCCGCGCCACGATACAACTCGGTGTGGCCTTTCTGGCGACCGAAACCCTTGACCTCGGTGACCGTGATACCCTGCACCCCGATTTCCGACAGCGCTTCGCGCACGTCGTCCAGTTTGAATGGCTTAACAATAGCCGTGATGAGTTTCATACTTTCTGTTCTCCTGAAGTGGAGCCGACCGGTCCCCCGGCCGGCTCGCTACGCTGGACTGCGATTACATGCTCTTGCTGATGGTGAAAACCGCCGTGTCGTCAGCCCAGTCGGTACCGAAGACATCGTCGTCGTCCAGGTCCGTGCCCACATAGGCTATGGAGAGGTCAACGCCGGCCACCGAATAGGTGAGCGTGACCGAGTAGTCGACGTAGGAATCCTCGTCAGATGAGAAAAAACCACCGCCTTCATCGACTTCGTTGTAGGCTGCCAGCAGGCCCAGGCTCAGGTTATCCATCAGGGAGAGGCTGTAATCGAGCGCATAACGCCAGTAGTCACCCGTTTCGGCGTAGTAGTCGTCCGAGTAGTTGACGCTCAGGGCAATGTCTTTCCAGGAGCCGGAGACATAGAATTCCTGGTAGTCGCCCTCGGCACCGTTATCCCCGGGGTAGTCGTAGTAGATATAGCACACGTCGATACCAAAGTCGGTATCGCCGATGGCACTGGACCAACCGCCGTAGTAGTCCAGCTCGAGGCTGCCGTCATAGTCCTCGTTGCTGTCGAAGTCGACCGAGGATCCCCAGACGCCCAGATAGAAACCGGGAGAGAACTCCACGTCGAAACCACCCTGGATGGCGGCAGATTCATCGGACTGGGAAATACCCCGGAAGCGGTAATCACTGGTGAGGGCGACGTTGCCGCTGATCTCAAAACCGCTGGATGAAGGGTCCAGATCGTCTCTTTCCTGGGCCTGGGACAGGCCCGCCCCGCTGAGAAGGGCAGTGGTCACTGCGGCGGTCAGTAGTTTCTTGTTCAACATGTTTCCTATCTCCATGGTTGGTCTCTCAATTTCAGAATACGCATGGCTACAAACTGTTACGGGCACATTCTGCGCGATACTCATTCTGGTACGCTGATAAAGCACAGCGTGTGCCAACCAAGAATAAATTTATTTAAAACATAGGGTTATTGAATAAAGCGGTGGGCAAGAACACGTCCCGGGGTGCGCAATGGCACAGGAGGTCCGCACCAAATTTGGTCGTCGCACCACAATAGTGCACTCGCACGAGCTGTGCCCCGACCCTGATTTCCTCTAAACTCACCCCATTCGATTCGACGGCAAACTGGCGGTAAAAATGGCCCTGAAACCCCCTCCCCCCTGGCAACTGATCCAGCAGGTAAGCGACATGGTGAACGCCAGCGGCATCAAGGGCGAGGTCGACAAAAGCGTGCGCGCCCTGGCGCAGACCGCCTTGTCCAGGCTGGACATGGTCAGCCGCGAGGAGTTTGACGCCCAGGCGGAAATCCTCAGGCGCACGCGGGACCGGGTGGTCGCCCTCGAGGCGGAGCTGGAGGAAATGACCCGGGAGCTGGAGGTGCTGGCCGCGGGCGAAAGCCGGGCATAACCGGGGTCCGCGCGTCGGGCTGCCCGCGCCCGGCGATAATGAGTGACACAGCTCAAGGATGAGCGATGGAACTGTCTGTGGTTTACAGCAGAGCGGTGGCCGGCATGGATGCGCCACTGGTGCGGGTGGAAACCCACCTCTCCAACGGGCTTCCCGCCTTTCATATCGTGGGCCTGCCGGAAACTGCCGTGCGCGAGAGCAAGGACCGCGTGCGCAGCGCGATTCTCAATTCACACTTCACCTTCCCTGACCGGCGCATTACCGTCAACCTGGCCCCGGCCGACCTGCCCAAGGAAGGCGGTCGTTTTGACCTGCCCATAGCCCTGGGAATACTGGCCGCATCCGGCCAGCTGCCGGGAAACGCGCTCGCACACCACGAGTTCCTCGGTGAACTCGCCCTGGACGGCAGCCTGCGGGCAGTGCCCGGCGCCATCCAGGCGGCCGGCGCCGCCAGCGGCTGCGCTCGCCAGCTGGTCGTGCCCGCCGACAGCGCCCCGCTGGCCGCGCTGGCTCCCAACAGCCGGGTTGTCCCGGCCGGCGACCTGCTGACGCTCTGCGCCCACCTTAACGGCAGCTGCCGCATCGATCACTGCAAGGCGCAACGCATCGACCGGGAGGAGACCTATCCGGACCTGGGGGATATCGTGGGGCAACACGGCGCCCGTCGCGCGCTGGAAATCGCCGCCAGCGGCAACCACAACCTGCTGCTGTTCGGGCCGCCGGGCACCGGCAAAACCCTGCTCGCCAGCCGCCTGCCCGGAATCCTGCCACCTCCCGACCCGGAAGAAGTACTCACCTTGCTGGCACTGCGCAGCTTTTTTGAGCCAGGGGGCAGCGGCGGACACTTCCGTCGCCCCTTCCGCGCCCCGCACCATACGGCCAGTGCCGCGGCACTTGCGGGCGGTGGCAGCAAGCCGCGCCCGGGGGAAATCTCACTGGCCCATGGCGGCGTCCTGTTCCTGGACGAGCTGGCGGAGTTCAGCCGCCAGAGCCTCGAGGTACTGCGGGAGCCCCTGGAATCCGGTGAGATCACACTCTCCCGCGCTCTTCATCGCACCCGCTACCCCGCCCGTTTTCAGCTGGTCGCGGCGATGAACCCCTGCCCCTGCGGCTTCCTGGGTGACCCGGACCGGCCCTGTCGGTGTACACCGGAACAAATACAACGCTACAGGGCCCGCATCTCCGGGCCGCTACTGGACCGAATCGACCTGCATGTGCCGGTACAGCGGCTGCCGCCCGGTGAACTGCTCAGGCCACAGGCCGGGAGCGAGGGCTCCCGTGAGGTTCGCGACCGGGTCTGTCGCAGTCGCGCTTCGCAGCTACAGCGCCAGTGCTGTCACAACGCGCAGATTCCACCCGACAGGCTGATCCAGCTGTGCCAGCTGGGGGATGGGGAAAAGGGCTATCTCGAGGCCGCCGCCCTGCGGATGAGCCTGTCCGGCAGGGCGCTACACCGGACACTGCGTGTCGCGCGCACGGTCGCTGACCTGGCACAAAGCCCGCAAGTCGGCGTCGAACACATCAGCGAGGCGCTGGCCTACCGCAGCGCAGAACTGCCCTGAACAGGGGCCGCCCCTCGGCCAATGCAACCCGCTGCCGGGATAAGCTGTGTCTTCAACACAGACAGTAGCGTTAATTCAGGCGATGTTTTAGTCTGCCTCCTGTTCAACACAATAAACCTGAAAGGGAACGGCAAACACCATGCACAAACCCGTCACAAGCACACTTATCGCCATGGCGCTCGCCAGCGCCGGGGCTGTTGCAGCCGTCTCCCCGGAGCAGGCGGCCCAACTGGGCAAAACCTTGACGCCTACGGGTGCCGAAATGGCGGGAAACGCCGATGGCAGCATCCCCGCCTGGGACCCCAAAGGCACCCCGGTACCCGCCAATTTCGTGCCCGGGTCGGACAACTACGTCGACCCCTACCCGGATGAAAAACCCCTCTACACCATCACTGCGGACAACTGGCAGCAGCACGCCGACAAGTTGACCGTCGGCACCCGGGCAATGTTTGAAAAGTACGGCGCCGACGGCTGGGAAATGCACGTCTACCCCAGCCACCGGGGCGCCATCCGGCCTGACTGGTTCTATGCCAACACCCTGAAGAACGCCACCGGGGCATCACTGGTGGCGGACGGGCAAAAGATAGAGGGCAACTACCCCGGAGTGCCCTTCCCCATACCCCAGTCCGGACTGGAGGTGATGTGGAACCACATGGTCCGTTACGGTGAGCCGGCCTCCCAGACCTACGACACCTACTACGTGGACTCCAGCGGCAATCCGGTGCTCGCCACGACCGCCTATTCGACCTCTATCTTCCCCATGTTCAGGACACCCGAAGAGCCGGTGGGAGACAAGGCCTGGACCAAGCTGCGCATCAACTACGAGGCGCCAGCGCGCCGGGCGGGAGAGATCCTGCTGGTACACGAGCCGGGAGCCGATTATACCGCCGGCAAGGGCCGCTCCGCCTGGCAGTACCTGACCGGCCAGCGCCGGGTTCGCCTGGCGCCGGCCGTCTCCTTCGACACGCCCAACCCGGGTGTGGCGGGAACCTCGACCTACGACGACTCCTTCATCTATAACGGCTCGCCGGAGCGCTTCGACTGGCGCCTGGTCGGCAAGCAGGAAATCATCATTCCCGCTTCCAGCTACAAATTCGTGTTCGAGACAAGGCTCGAGGATGCGCTGGGCCCCAAATTCCTCAAGCCGGAATACATTCGCTGGGAGAAACACCGCGTCTGGGTGGTGGACTCCACCCTCAAGGAGGGCCAGCGCCACCTCTACAGCCGCCGCACCTTCTACATCGATGAAGACACCTGGGTGGCAGCGGCAGGGGAGATGTACGACGGCCGGGGCCAACTGTGGCGCCTGCAGTACCTGTACGGGGTAAACCTGTATGACCGCAAGTCGGGTTACGGCTCCGCTTACGGGGCCTACGACCTGCTGCAGAATATCTACAACCTCAACGGCAAACTCATTCCGGGCCGGTACTCGAGCGGCGTGGACCAGGACGACAAGTACTTTACACCCAAGGGCATCGCCCGCAGCGGCGTGCGCTGAGCCCACGCCGGCCAGTGCAAAGGTCCACTATTAGATATGGCTTAGATATGGCTTTCCGAATCCTGTTGCACTACCCTATACGCAGGTGACTAAAATAATCAGCCAAGGAGTACCCATCACCATGCAGAACCGTATTAAAGCCGCCCTTCTCGTGGGCTCATTAGCAGCGGGGAGCGCGTTTGCCGCTGTCTCTCCGGATAAAGCCGCCGAGCTGGGCAAAAGCCTGACACCCATGGGCGCCGAAATGGCCGGCAACGCCGATGGCAGCATCCCGGCCTGGGATCCTACCGGCGGCCCCGTTCCCGCGGGCTTCGTGCCGGGTTCGGGCCACTACCCCGACGCCTATCCCGATGAAAAACCGCTGTACACCATCGACGGGAGCAACTGGCAGCAGTACGCCGACCAGCTCACCGAAGGCACCAAGGGCATGTTCGAGAAGTACGGCGCTGACGGCTGGAAGCTGCACGTCTATCCCACCCACAGAACCAGTACGCGTCCGGACTGGTACTACGCCAATACCGCCAAGAATGCGACCGGCGCCACCCTGATCGAGGACGGGCAGAAAATCGAGGGCAATTACCCCGGCCTGCCCTTCCCCATGCCCCAGTCCGGCCTGGAAGCCATCTGGAACCACATGATTCGCTACGGCACGGACTCGAACCAGGACTACGACACCTACTACGTGGATTCCAGCGGCAAGGCCGTTCTGGCCACCAGCGCGCACTCGGTGTCCGTGTACCCCATGTTCAAGGAACCCGATGAGCCGGTGGGCGACAAGGTCTGGACCATGCTGCGTATCGACTACAATGCGCCA
This sequence comes from Halieaceae bacterium, assembly GCA_036350855.1. Taxonomy (GTDB): domain Bacteria; phylum Pseudomonadota; class Gammaproteobacteria; order Pseudomonadales; family Halieaceae; genus JARRPM01. The sequence continues at coordinate 26,833 of JAZBNW010000135.1, read as the reverse complement.
GCCCGTCGCGCAGGTGAAATCCTGCTGGTACACGAGCCCGGCGCGGATTACACCGCCGGCAAGGGCCGCCAGGCCTGGCAGTACCTGGTCGGCCAGCGCAGGGTTCGGCTGGCGCCAGCGGTATCCTTCGACACACCCAACCCGGGCGTAGCGGGCACCACCACTTACGATGACTCCTTCATTTACAATGGCTCGCCCGAGCGCTTCAACTGGAAGCTGGTGGGCAAGAAGGAAATGATTGTCCCGGCAAACAACAACAAGTTCGTGTTCGAAACGAATGTGGAGAAGGTACTGGGACCGAAGTTTTTCGACCCGGACGCTATCCGCTGGGAAAAGCGCCGGGTGTGGGTAGTGGACTCCACCCGGAAAGAAGGCCAGCGTCACCTGTATAGCCGCCGCACCTTCTACCTCGACGAGGACAGCTGGGTGGCAATGTCCGGTGAAATGTATGACGGCCGGGGCAACCTGTGGCGCCTGCAGTACACTTACCCCGCGGTGCAGTTCGGCAACAACAACGATTTCGTCTCGTCCTATGGCGCCTACGACCTGTTGCAGAACATCTACAACATCAACGGCAAGCCCATCCCGGGGAAGTTCAGGAACGGCAGCGGGGTATCGGATGACAAGTACTTCACGCCCAAGGGTATGGCTCGCAGCGGCGTGCGTTGATCGCTATCTGAACGGCAGCGCTGTCTGACAGCGCTGCCGGGCAGCATAGACAAACAGGCCAACAGTTCCGCTGTTGGCCTTTTTTTTGTCCCGTTTTTTTCCTTTGCCCTGCCCGCCCGAAACATAGGAAAATGCGCTCCCTCGGCGTTACCCGATCAGTCCTCCCAACAGGAGTCCAGATGTTCAGGATCAATCAGTATTTCGATGGCAAGGTCGCTTCGATCGCCTTCCAGGGCGCAGGCCTGCCGGCCACGGTCGGAGTCATGGCAGTGGGCGAATTCGAGTTCGGCACCAGCCAGAGGGAGACGATGACCGTCGTCAGCGGCGCCCTCACCGTGCGCCTGCCGGGCAGTGACGCCTGGCAGGACTTCGGCGAAGGTGAGCACTTTGTGGTCGCCCCCGGACAAACCTTCCAGCTGAAGGTGGCCGTCGAGACCGCGTATCTCTGCACCTACGGCTGAGCCCGCCCGGGCTATCCACCTCCCGAATCGACAGGAGAGCACACCCTTGGATGAATCATTGATACTGGAGCGCTTCAGGCGCCACGCCCCCGGTTTTCTCACCATGCTCGGCGGGCGTTTTGTCGCCGTCGATCGGGCCGCGAGGACCTGCACCATGGAATTCGATGTCAGCCACGACTTCTGCCATTCGGGGGATGTGGTCCAGGGCGGTTTTGTCACCGCAATGCTGGACGCGGTAATGACCCACGCCATGTTTGCCGCGGAGGACGGCCTGCACAACCTGTCATCGCTGGAGATCAAGACCAATTACCTGGAGGCCACCCGGGCGGGCCGGCTGCGAGCGGAGGGTGTGGTGATCAAGAGCGGCTACAAGCTGGCCTTCCTGGAGGGCAGGCTCTACGATGCCCAGGGCCTGCTCACCGCCACCAGCAGCACCGTGGCCAAGCTGATCCGGGCAAAAACAAGCCCGTGACCCAACTCAATCCCCGCCAGCGTGAGGCGGTGCGTTACATAGATGGCCCCCTGCTGGTGCTGGCCGGCGCCGGCAGCGGCAAAACCAGTGTGATCACCCGCAAGATCGCCTACCTGGTGGAGTCCTGCGGTATCAGCGCCAGCCGCATCGCGGCGGTGACATTTACCAACAAGGCCGCCCGGGAGATGAAGGAGCGGGTGGGCAAACTGCTTGGCGGTGGCGTCGCCGAGGGACTGACGGTCAGCACCTTCCACCAGCTGGGCCTGAAGATCATCCGCAGCGAGCGCAAGCAACTCGGACTGAAGTCAGGGTTTTCCATCTTTGACGGGGAAGATACCCGCACCCTGATACGGGACCTGCTGATCCAGGAGCACGGTTCTGACGGAGACCAGGCGAATACCATCGCCCAGCGGATCTCCAACTGGAAAAACGACCGGGTATTGCCGGAGCAGGCGGTCGCCGCCGCCACCAGCCCGGCGGATATGCTCTGTGCCCAGGCCTACCTGCGTTACAAGCGCGCACTGAAAGCCTACAACGCGCTGGACTTCGACGACCTCATCCTGCTGCCGACGATCCTGTTCGAGCACCACCCGGACATCCTGGAGAAGTGGCAGAACCAGGTGCACTACCTGCTGGTGGATGAATACCAGGACACCAATACCAGCCAGTACCTGCTGGTAAAACAGCTGGTGGGTATGCGCGGCCAGCTGACGGTGGTGGGAGACGACGACCAGTCCATCTATGCCTGGCGCGGCGCCAGGCCGGAAAACCTCGCCCAGCTGCAGCAGGACTACCCTCGCCTGAAAATCGTCATGCTGGAGCAGAACTACCGCTCCACCGCCCGTATCCTCAAGGCCGCAAACACACTGATCGCCAACAACCAGCACGTGTTCGAGAAGCAGCTGTGGAGCGAACTGGGCTACGGCGAGCCCCTGCGGGTGATACGCTGCGCCGATGAGCAGTGCGAGGCCGACCAGGTAGTGGCGGAAATACTCGACCACAAACTGCGCAAGCGCACGCGCTTCGGCGACTACGCCATCCTCTACCGGGGCAACCACCAGTCGCGGCTTATCGAACTGGCCCTGCAACAGCAGCAGGTACCCTACCATCTGAGCGGCGGTACGTCCTTCTTCGCCCGCAACGAGGTGAAAGACATCATGGCCTACCTGCGGCTGGTGCTGAATGAAAACGATGACAACGCCTTCCTGCGTATCGCCAACGTCCCCAGGCGCAAGCTGGGTGCCGCCACGCTCGAGGCCCTGGGACATTTTGCCAATGCCCGGCACTGCAGCCTGAGCCAGGCCTGCACGCAGATAGGGTCGGAGCACATTCCGGAGGCGGGCCTGAAGCGACTGAGGGAATTCCGGCAGTGGATGGACGGCGTGCGTCGCCAGTGTACCGGCGATTCAGGTGTCTCCGGCGTCCGCCAGATGATCCGTGACATGGAGTACGAGGACTGGCTGAACCAGCTCAGTTCCAGCGAGGACGTCGCCCAACGGCGCATGAGCAACGTCCACTTCCTGATCGACGGTCTGCAGCGGATCATGGCTGACGACAAGGTGGCGCTCGACGAGGCTATCTCCCGCATGGTGCTGCGGGACCTGCTCGAACAGCAGGATGAAGAAGAAACGGGCCCGGACAGTGTGCAACTGATGACCCTGCACGCCGCCAAGGGCCTGGAGTTCCCCCATGTCTTTATCATCGGCATGGAGGAGAAGCTGTTGCCCCACCGGGTCAGCATCGACGAGGACAATATTGCCGAGGAGCGTCGCCTGGCCTACGTCGGCATCACCCGCGCCCAGCAGACCCTGGCCATGACCCTGGCCATGAAGCGGCGCCAGTTCGGCGAGACCATCAACTGCGAGGCCAGCCGCTTCATCGCGGAGCTGCCCCAGGACGACCTGCAGTGGCAGGGCGGCGACGCCGACACGGCGCAGGCCAATGAGGCACGTGGCCAGGAGACCCTGGCGGGGCTGAAAAACCTGTTCGGCTGACGGTCCATCACGGGCAAAGGCACAGGCACAGGCACAAGCACAAGGCCTCGCCGGGATTGCCCCTGTGCGGATTGATGTATCCGGCTACCTCACATCGACTGGTCCAGCGACCGCGTGAGCTTGTCGAGAATCTCGTCCACCTGGGCGCGGGTAATCACCAGCGGCGGACACAGCGCCACCGCGCAACCCGCCACGTTGCGCACGATCAGGCCGTTGTCCTGGCAGCGCTGGGTGACCCTTTTCGCCAGCTCCGTGGCGGGCGCCTTGCCGGCCTTGTCCTCCACCAGTTCCAGCGCCGCAATCAGGCCAGCACCGCGCACCTCTCCCACCCGTTCGTGCTCCCGCAGGGGCGCCAGCCGCTCCTGCAGGTACTGGCCCATCTCGGCCGCGTGGGCATACAAGCCGTCTCGCTCGTAGATCTCCAGGGTTTTCAATGCGGCCGCGCAGGCCACCGGGTGGCCCGAGTAGGTGTAACCGTGACCGAACACCCCCACGTCGGCGCTGGGTTGCCGCATGGCCTCATAGATATCGCCGCGAATCACCGCTGCGCTGATCGGGTAGTAGGCGGATGACAACTGCTTGGCAAAGGTCATCTGGTCGGGCTGGCGGATATTCACCGTCTCGCACCCGAACAGCTTGCCGGTGCGGCCAAAACCGGTGATCACCTCGTCGGCCCAGAACAGGATGTCGTATTTGTCCAGGATTGCCTGCACCTTCTCGTAATAACCGGCGGGCGGCACGATGACACCGCTGGCCCCGGTAATGGGTTCGGCTATGAATGCGGCGATGGTCCCGGGCCCCTCGCGCAGGATCAACTGCTCCAGGTTGCCGGTAATCCGCTCCACGAACGCAGCCTCGGTTTCGTCCCCCTGGGCCCCCCTGTAATAGTGCGGGTGGTCGGTGCGCAGGATACCCAGGGCATCGAGCGGCGCGTCGAAATGGGCCAGGTTGGCGGGCAGGCTGGTGAGTGCCCCCGCCGCCACCGTCACCCCGTGGTAGGCGCGCTCGCGGGTGATGATCTTGTGCTTTTCCGGCTTGCCGATGACGTCGAAGTAATAGCGCAGCAACTTGATATGGGTGTCGTTCGCGTCGGAACCGGAGTTGCCGAAAAACACCTTTGCATCCTTCACCGGCACCATGCCGGCCAGCTTGTCCGCCAGGTCCATGCCGGGCTGGTGGGTCTTGCCGCCGAACATATGGGTAAACGACAACTTTGCCAGCTGTTCGCTGATGGCATCGATCAGCTCCCGGTTGCCGTAGCCCAGGCCAGTACACCAGAGGCCGGCCATGCCTTCCAGATACTGTTTCCCGTCCTTGTCGTAGATGTAGACGCCCTCCCCCCGGTCAATGAGCAGTTGTTCAGTGGCCATCAGGTTGGTAGTGGGGTAAATCACTGCAGACATGGGGAGCTCCATATTATCAGCCGGCCGGGCAGCGCCGCGGGGTGCCCGGGGCGGGCCGGGGCGGGGCGGGGCGAGACAGACGCCTAGTGTAATTGGAGTTGTTGCAAGCTCAATCACTATTTTCGCAAAGCCGCAGCGCTGTGAAGCCTGGACCCGCTGCTGACAGGCGGGCGAGCAGGAACGCGAAAGCGTGCAGCGGCGGACAATATCTGCCATTTCTGATTGAAGAGCGCCGGCCTCCGGCGTTTAATTGGAGCCCCGCCCGCCGCGTGATCCGCCATACCTGACACCGTTCCATCAAGCCTGAACAACTCTCCGGGAGCAAGACAGCAGTGAATTCCGTCACCATCGATGACATCAGGGCAGCAGCCATACGGATAGAGGCCTACGTGCATCGCACCCCGGTCATGTCCAGCCGGCTGATAGACGCAGAAGCCGGCTGCGCGTTATTTTTCAAATGCGAGAACCTGCAGAAAGTCGGCGCTTTCAAGGCCCGGGGCGCCCACAACGCAGTGCTGTGCCTGACCCCGGAAGAGCTCGCCAGGGGGGTCGCCACCCACTCCTCGGGAAACCACGCCGCCGCCCTCGCCCTGGCGGCCAGCCACTTCAATGTGCCGGCGTATATCGTGATGCCCGAGAACGCCCCCGCCTCCAAGGTGGCGGCGGTGCGGGCCTACGGTGGCCGTATCACCTTCTGCGAATCCACCCAGGCGGCCCGCGAGAGCACCCTGCAGGCGTTGTGCGAGCGCACCGGCGCCAGTTTCATCCCCCCCTATGATCACCCCGACGTGATTGCGGGCCAGGGCACAACCGCCCTCGAGCTGGCGGAGCAACTGGCGCCGCCACCGGACTTCCTGCTCACCCCCGTGGGCGGCGGCGGACTGCTCGCCGGCTGCGCCGTGGCCAGCAAGGCACTGTGGCCGGCTACCGCGGTCATCGGGGCTGAACCGGCCGGGGCGGACGATGCGCTGCGCAGTTTCCACAGCGGTCAGTGGCAGCCGCAGCCGGCCCCCGACACCGTGGCCGATGGCCTGCGCACCGCCCTGGGCCAGCTCAACTTCCAGCTGATCCGGGAAAACGTGGACGACATACTCAGCGCGGACGACGCCACCATCATCCGCGCCACTCGCCTGGTCTGGACCCGCATGAAACTGGTCGTCGAGCCCTCCGCGGCAGTGGGGCTGGCCGTGGTACTCGCTCACCCCCAGCGCTTTGCCGGCAAACGGGTGGCCATCGTGTTCAGCGGCGGCAATGTCGATATCGACCAGCTGCCCTGGTGAGGGAGGCCCGACAACAGCCTGCGCCGGGTTTATGTCAGCCCTTGCCTGCGCGGATTTTGTCGTCACTGGCCAGAATCTCCCGGGCCCGCGCCACCACCGGCGCATCGATCATCCTGCCCTCGTATTCCGCCGAGCCGCGATTTGCCTGCAGGGCCTGCTCATAAGCCTCCACCAAACCCCGGGCCCCGGCGACCTCCTCCCGGGAGGGCGCAAACTCCTCGTTCATCACCTGCACCTGATCCGGGTGGATGCAGAAACCGCCCCGCAGGCCCAGCCGGCGGGAGCGGCGGATCGTTTCGCGGAACGCCTCCAGGTCGCCGTACTGGCCGATGGAGCCGACAAAGCCCAGGGGCAGGAGGCCGGCGCAGCGGGCGGCAAAGACGATCTGCTGGTTGGGAAACAGCAGGCCGTCGGCATCCGGCACCATGCCCGCGGAGGCGGAAAAATCCTCCGGCCCCAGGGTGATGGCCACCAGTCTCGGTGTGCTCGCGGCTATCTCCCCGACCCGGGCCAGCGCGCCGGTGGATTCAATCAGCGCTATCAGCCGGGTATGGCCGGTGGGCAGGCCGCGCTCCAGCTCGAGCCCGGCGATGCAGTCGCTGATCCACTGCAACTGGGACGCACCGCTGACCTTGGGAACGCAGATGGCGCACACGCCGGCACCGATGGCCGCCTCCAGGTCGGCCGCGGCCAGGCGCAGGGACCCATTGATCCGCACCACCACGTCGGCGCCGCCGGCGGACACCTGGCCGGCCGCACTGGCCAGTTGCCGGCGCGCCGCTGCCTTTTCCGCCAGCGGAACGCTGTCCTCGAGGTCCAGGATGATCGCGTCGGCCCCCCGCTGGTGGGCCTTTTCCAGAAACCGCGGCACATTGGCCGGCACAAACAGCATCGAGCGCCACAGGGGCAGGTCTTGATCCATCATGTCACTCTCCCTTCATTGCCGGCCGCGGCCGGCTTCAAGCGTCGGCAGTCGCCAGTTCCGCCTGCGCATCCATGGCCAGCGCGCCGTTCGCATCCAGCGCCCACAAGCGGACCGAGTTGCCGTCCCGGCGACCCTGCAAGCGCAGTGGCGCCCCCTCCAGCAGGGGCCTGATGCCCCGGAACCTGAACGCGGCCAGCCGCGCACCGGGCAGTTCCCGGCGCAGCAGGTCCAGTAAAAGAGTGGCCGTCAGGGGGCCCTGTACCACCAGTCCGGGGTAGCCCTCCTGCCGCACCGCGTAGTCGCGATCGTAGTGGATGCGGTGGCTGTTGAAGGTCAGCGCCGAGTAGCGAAACAGCAGCACCGGGTCCGGCAGGACCTCCCGCGACCACTGGGCCAGCGCCGGCGCCGGCTGTGCGGGCGCAGCGCCACTGCCGCCGGGCTCCCGGTACACCAGCTGCTGGTCTTCCTCCAGCACCAGCTCGCCGCCGCGAGATATCGCGTGGTGCACGCTGAAAAACACCAGCGCACCGCTGCTGCCCTGTTTCAGGCTGACATCGGCGATGGTCGAAATCCGCTGCACCTCGTCCCCGACCTGCACTCCAGCCAGGAAGCGTATATCGCTGCCCGCCCACATCCGGCGGGGCAAGGGCACCGGCGGCAGGAAGTCGCCGCGCCTGGCATGCCCGTCCGTATCCAGGGTGGAGGTCGCCGGCGCGGGCAGGAAAAACAGCCAGTGCCAGGGCTCCGGCAGGCACTCTCCCGGACCCGCCCCGGGGGCCGGGCAATCCAGGGTGGCGGCCAGCGCGCGCAGTGGCGCCGGGGAGATCACGTCGCTGCGGGTCTCCTGCCGGCCGATCCACCCGCGCAACCCGGCCAGGTCGATTGCGGCGGGGCCACTGCCCACCGTATCAGCCACGGCTACCGAACTCCCGGCGGATGGCATCGCCCTGTTCGTCCAGGGCGGGGACGCCCCGCAGGGACGATTCGCCACTGGAGGTGATCACCGGCGGCGCTACCAGCGCAACCGGGCCGGAGGGCGTGGCGACCTCGCTGCGGCGCAACTGCTGGTGCCGGGCCAGGTCCGCCACCGAGTTGACCGAGCCGAAGGCGATGCGCGCGTCGAACAGGCGCTCGGTCAGCGCGGCCCGGGACAGCCGGGAAAAGACCGCATCGATCTGGCGGTTCAGGGCCGGCCGGTTGGCGCAGCGGTCCACATTGTTGCGGTAGTCCGGGTGGTCCACCAGCTCCGGCCGCCCCAGCACCTGTTCGCAGAAATTCTGCCACTCGCGGTTGTTCTGGATCGAAATCACCACCTGCTCGCCGCCCTCACAGGCGTAGGCGCCATACGGTGCGATGGAGGGGTGATTCAGACCGACCCGCTGCGGCGCATGACCGGTGTAAACCTGGTGCAGCAGCGGCACCGTCATCCAGTCGGCCATGGCGTCGAACAGCGAGACGGCCAGGCCTTTGCCCCGCCCCGTCCGCTGGCGCTCGAGGAGGGCCTCCAGCACCCCGGCATGGGCGTACATGCCGCAGGCGATATCACAGACCGACACCCCCACCCTGCCCGGCTGTTCGGGCGCACCGGTGATGGACGCCAGGCCGGTTTCGCACTGCACCAGCAGGTCGTAGGCCTTCATCTCGCGGTAGGGGCCGGTGTCGCCGTAGCCGGTAATGTCCACGGTAATCAGGCGCGGGTGGCGTTCGCGCAGAGCCGCCGAATCGAATCCGGCCCGGGCGGCCGCGCCGGGGGCGAGGTTCTGGATGAACACGTCCGCGTCCCCCAGCATACGCTGCAACAGGGCGGCGTCCCCGGGGCTCTTGATATCCAGGCAGATGGATTCCTTGCCGCGATTGAGCCAGGTGAAATACGCGCTTTCACCCCCCGCCACGTGGTCGTATTCCCGGGCGAAGTCGCCCTCGGCCCGCTCGATCTTGATCACCCGGGCTCCCGCATCGGCGAGCCGGGAGCTGCAGTAGGGCGCCGCCACCGCCTGCTCCAGCGCGATCACCAGCAGGTCATCCAGCGGCTGCATCAGAACGACCTCGGCAGATCGAGTTCCCGGGTGGCTATGAATGACAGAATGAGATTGGTGGAGATAGGGGCGACCTGGTACAGCCGGGTCTCCCGAAACTTGCGCTCGACATCGTACTCCACCGAAAAACCGTAGCCCCCATGGGTCTGGATGCAGGTATCCGCCGCGGCCCAGGCGGCCTCGGACGCCAGCAGTTTTGCCATATTGGCCTCGGCCCCTGCGGGCTTGCCCGCGTCGTACAGGTCCGCCGCCTGCTGCACCATCAGCGCTGCGGCCTCGGTCTGGATATGGGCCCGGGCGATGGGAAACTGCACCCCCTGGTTCTGCCCGATGGGGCGGTCGAAGACCACCCGCTCCCGCGCGTAGGCGGCGGACTTCGCGGTAAACCAGCGCGCATCGCCGATGCACTCCGCGGCAATCAGGATGCGCTCCGCGTTCATGCCATCGAGAATGCAGCGGAAGCCCTGGCCCTCGACGCCGATCAGGTTTTTTGCGGGCACCCGCAGCTCGTCGAAGAACAACTCGGTGCTCGCGTGGTTCATCATTGTTTTCAGGGGATTGATGGTCAGCCCCCTGCCCACCGCCTCACGCATATCGACCAGCAACACCGACATACCGTCCGTATGCTTTGCGCATTGTTCCCTGGGCGTGGTCCGCACCAGCAGCACCATCAGGTCGGAGTGCTCGGTGCGGGAGATATAGACCTTCTGGCCGTTGACCACGTAATCGTCACCGTCGCGCACCGCACTGGTACGGATGCGGGAGGTGTCCGTGCCGCTGCCGGGTTCAGTCACGCCGAAGGCCTGCAGGCGCAGGGAGCCGTCGGCAATGGCCGGCAGGTATTGCCGCTTCTGCTCCGGGCTGCCGTGGCGCAGCAGGGTGCCCATGGTGTACATCTGGGCGTGGCAGGCGCCCCCGTTGCCGCCGCTGCGCTGGATTTCCTCCAGCACCGCGCAGGCGGCTCCCAGGGGCAGCCCGCTGCCACCATACTCCTCGGGGATGAGCACCGACAGGTAGCCCGCATCGGTCAGTGCCCGAACGAACTCGGTGGGATAGCCGCTGTCCCGATCGAGTCTGCGCCAGTAGTCACCGGGGAAATCCGCGCACAGCCTCGCGACGGCCTCGCGAATGTCGGGGTAGGTTTTGTCAAGCGCCACGCTGCTGTCCTCGCAAGCTGACCCCGGCGGTATTGTCAGGCGGCCTGTGGGCCACCTGCCCGGGGGTGTAGGGAGTGTATTAGATTCGATACGGCCCGGGGGGTAAAGGCCGCAGGCATGGATACACGCGCTATGCGCGATACGTCCGCGCGGGACAATGACAGAAGGAAGCGGGAATGTGGGGGGTAACCGGGCGCCATGGCGCCCGGTGAGAGACGATTTACTGGCTGCCGTCGATCATGTAGTCGACCGCTGCCATGACTTCCTCGTCGGAACAGTTCATGCAACCGCCCTTGGCGATCATGCCGGTGCCCGCGAGGCCCTTCACACCGCTCTCGTGGAGCACGTCGGTGCCCTTGGCGATACGCTCGGCCCAGGCGGCGGCATCGCCCAATATGGGCGCACCGGCCGCGCCAGTGCTGTGACAGGCCATGCAGGCGGCGTTATACACTTCCTCGCCGGAGCGGGGCGCGCTGCTGGCGACGGTTGCCGCGCCGGCGCAACTGCTGTCGCCCACCAGGCAGCTCTTACCGACGGGCTTGATGCGCTGCTCGATCTCGGCGCGCTGGGCCTCGGTGAGGTCCACGGCCCAGGCGCTGAAGGCCAGGCCCAGGGCCAGGAAACTGAATGCTATACGGGTCATCACGGTACGGTCCTCTCTTGAACAGGCGCGCATTATAGCCAGTTATCCCGGCGGCGGGAACTCGAGCGCGGCGACTACCTGGGCAAATAGCGGCCGGAATCCGCTCCCTGTGTGGCGCTGGCGGCAGATTGTGCCTAACATGCAAGGCCTATCAGACACCCGACAGGAGCTATTCGCATGAAATTGTACACCTTCGACCCCGCGCCCAACCCACGTCGCCTGGCACTGTTCATGCAGTACAAGGGCATCCAGATCGACACCGTGCAGGTCGACGTGATGAAGGCGGAACAACTGACCGAAGAGTACCGCAAGGTCAACCCCCAGTGCACCGTACCCGCCCTGCAACTGGATGACGGCACCGTGCTGTCAGAGGTGATCGGCATCTGCATGTACCTGGAGGGGCTCTACCCGGACAAACCGCTGCTGGGTACCACGCCGCTGGAGAAAGCCCAGGTCATCAGCTGGGATCACAACGTGTTCCTGACCATGATGATGGCTGTCGCCAGCATGCTGCGCAACCGCGGTGACGGCTTCCGCGACCGCGCCCTGCCGGGCCCGCTGAATGTGGCCCAGATACCCGAGCTGGTCGAGCGCGGCAGGCTGCAACTGGAATATGCCCTGCCACAGATGGATGCCCACCTCGCGTCCACCCCCTGGGTGGCTGGCGAGCACTTCAGCTTCGCCGACATCGACCTGCTGGTTTGCGTGGAGTTCATGGCCTGGGTCAAACAGTCGGTACCGGAAGACTGTACCCACCTGAAGGCGTGGTACGCGCGGGCCAAAGCGGAGTTGGGAGAGTAGGGTCGACCCTACAGTCTAGAAATACCAGGCCAGCTGCAGCAGCAGCGACGGCCCCACCCCCAGGGTGAGGTCGTCGATACCCGTGTCGATACCCCCGTACTCCGTGCCCTGTGAGCCCAGGGGCGCGGTCGCGGCGGCCAGCAGTTGCCAGTCCTGGGCCAGGTCCCACTGCGCTACCAGCTGGGCCCGGGCGGAACCGTCCTCCAGATTGGCGAACAGGTTGGTGGTGACATTGACCAGCGGCGCCAGCTCGACCAGCAGCGAGCCCGCCATGTGGTGGCGGCCGATAGTGTAAAGCTCGCCCCGCTGCAGGCGCTCGGCCAGGTCCCTGTCCGCCAGGATGTTTTCCGGGGTGTAGTTGTCCTGGGCCAGGCCGAAGCCGTTGTAGTAGTACTCCAGGGCAACGGTGGCGTTGTAACCCGCCGGCACCCAGGACCAGGACCAGTTGGCTACCGCGCTGGTGACCCAGCCGTCGCGGGCGTCGGTCAGGGTGATGTCGCCGCGCAGCACCGCCTCCCCGAGGTTGGTGACGCCGCCCACACCGACGATGAATTGATTGAAATTTTCCGCCAGCAGCAGGTCGTACTCCGCCTCCAGGCCGAAGCCGTGAAACTTCAGCGCGGTGGTGCGCTGCTCACTGTTGGCACGGCCCTCCTCGTCCCGGCGTTGCACGAACACCCCCTGCCAGTCGCTGCCGCTGCCCAGCAGGTACTGGCCATAGAACATGTCCTCGCCCGGCTTGTACTCCGTGTCCACCGCGGCGGGATTGAAGGGGTTGAAAAAATCCACCGGGTTGAATATCAGCCCGTTGCCCCAGCTCACCGCCTGGCGGCCGAAGCGCAGCACGGTCGACTCGCCGCTATAGCTGATGTTGAGCCGGTCCAGACGCTGCACCAGGCCCTGTGACGAGTTATCACTGATGGTGTCGGTGAGGTCCCACCAGCGCTGGTCGTCGTTGGGCAGGGAGGGTGGCAGCAGTAGCAGGCCGTTTGCATCTACCGGCAGGTCGAGGCTGTCGCCCCACTGACCGATCAACTGGTAATCCGCCTGGAAGCCAAAGCGTTCGCGGGAACCGGTGAATTTCAGGCGCAGGTCCGCGTATTCATCGCTGGCCTGCTCACCGAGCACCTCGCGCCAGGCGCTTTCATCGGGATAGGTGCTGCCCTGCCAGCGCAGTTTTATATGGCCGCCGTCGAAACCGGGAACCGCGCCGGCAGCCGTCACGGGCAGCAGGGCCAGCAGCGCCGGCCAGCGCAGCCGCCGGCTCACTCACGCGTCCATGGGGTGGGGTTGGTGTTGTTCATCGCTGACGATCAGGCCGTCGCGCATGCCGATCAGGCGCCGGGCATAGGCCATCACGCGGGCATCGTGGGTGGAGATGACAAAGGTCACGCCCCGCTGTGCGTTGAGCGTGACGAAGAGATCCATCAGCTGCGCCGCGCTGTGGCTGTCCAGGTTGGCCGTGGGCTCATCCGCCAGCACCAGCGCCGGCTTGTTGGCAATGGCCCGGGCCACCGCTACCCGCTGCTGCTGGCCCCCGGACAGCTCAGCCGGGCGCCGTCCCTCGAGGCCCGCCAACCCCACCTCCGCCAGGACCTCGGTCGCCACCGTGCGTCGCTGCGCCGCCGGCACGCCCTGCACCTGCATGATGAACTCGACATTTTCCCGGGCGGTCAGCACGCTGATCAGGTTGTAGGCCTGGAAAACGAAGCCCATATTGTGCAGGCGCATATCCGCCAGCTCGCCGCGGGAGAGGCCGTCCAGGCGGCGGCCGCCGACGGTGATTTCGCCGCTGTCCGGGGTATCGAGCCCGCCCAGGGCATTGAGCAGCGTGGTCTTGCCGGAACCGGAAGGACCGAACAGGCAGACGAACGACCCCTCCTCGATATCCAGGCTGACGTGATCCAGCGCGGTGATGGTTTCGTCACCCTGGTGAAATGTCTTGCACAGCGCTCGGCAGGCTATATCGCTCATAAAAAGTCGTCTCTCAATCCCGGGTCAGCGCCGTCACCGGATCGAGCCGGGAAGCCCGCCACGCCGGTGCGAGGCTGGCGAGCAGACCCAGGGTGATCACCACGGCGGTGGACATCAGCATGTCCTGGATATGCAGCGCGGGGTACAGGGTAGCGCTCATGCCCATGATTTCCATCCCCTGGGCGACACTGGAAATGTCGATACCCCCGGCCAGCGGCGCTATGGTGAGCACCGCCAGCAGGTTGCCCAGCAGCAGGCCCAGGCACAGCAGGAACAGGCTCTCCAGCATGATCTGGCCCAGGATCAGGCCGGGGCGCATGCCCAGGGCCTGCATCAGGCCTATCTCCCGCACCCGCTCGAAGACCGCCATCACCAGGGTATTCACCAGGCCGAAGGACAGGGCGAGAAACACCACCACCATGAATACCAGGGTAAAGCCGTCCTGCACTGCCAGCATGCTGCCCAGGAAAGGATCGAGCTCGGTCCACCTCAGGGCCTCAAGATCGCTGCCCGCGGCGGCGGCAACTGCCGGGTACCAGTCACCGACCCGGCGGTAGTCATCGGCGGTAACGGCGATTTCCGATATCCGCTCCCCGATGCCCAGCAATTCCTGTACCGCCGCGCGACCGGCGTAGACAAACCGGTCCTCGTTCCCCTGCAGCCGGCCGCGGTAGATTCCGACGACCCGGGCGCCCCGTTCGACCACGTTGTTGTCCGGGTCCTGCGACATGACGACGACCCGCTTGCCCAGGCCCGTTTCCAGGCGCCGGGCAAGGCTGGCGCCGATCACCAGGCCGCGATCCTCGTCCCCCTCCAGGCCGCGCCCCTCCAGCAGGTCTCCGGGCAGTGATCCGAGAGCCTGTTCGGCCGCCGGATCAACGCCCAGCAGGGTGACACTGCGGCTGCCCCGCTCACTGCTGATAACCGCCGGCACCCGCACCCGCCCCGCCCAGGCGGCCACGGGCGCGGATTGCAGCACCGCGAGCAGTTGACCCGAGGGCGGGGCCATCGAATTCACCACGCTGGGGTCCCGGCGATAATCCCGCTGGTGCAGTTGTACCTCCCCGGGCAGGGTCTGCAGGCCATTGCGCACCATCTGCTCGGTCATGCCGCGCATCAGCGCCGCCATGAAGATCATGGCCCACACCCCGATCGCAATAGCGGCCAGCATGATCAGGGTGCGCCGGTGGTTGCGCCAGAGATTGCGCCAGGCGAGGGTGGACAGGGCGGTCAGTGGCAGGGACATCAGCTCGCCTGCATGGCGGCCACGGGGCGCAGCCGGAACAGGCGCAAGGCCGGGTACAGGGCGGCCAGCATCGCCCCGACAAAAACCGCCAGCGGCCCGATCAGCATGGATAAAGGGCTCACCTCGGGGTAGATGCGCCCACCCAGCATGAAGCGCTCCATCATCTCCTCCACACCCGGGTAGATGAATCCCGCCACACTCAGGTACCAGGTGAGCAGGCTCCCGCCGAGCAGCCCCAGTCCCAGCCCCAGCGCCGCCAGCAGCAGGGTCTCGATGCCCACCAGCCGGGCCAGTCGCCCCGGGCTCATGCCCAGGGCCAGCATCACGCCAAATTCCCGGGTGCGCTCCAGCACTGACATCAGCTGGGTATTGAGCACGCCGAAAGCCACCAGCACCACCAGCACGCTGTAGGTAAACCAGGCGCTGGTCATGTCGGACTGGATGGCCTGGCGCAACCCGGGCACCAGGGTCTCCCAGTCGAGCACCACCAGTTCGCCCCCCAGGGCGGGCAGCGAGCGCAGCTCGTCAGCCGTGGTCTGCACCTGTTCCAGTGCGGCCACCCGCACCACCACCGCGTGGCCCGCGTCGCCCATGGCGAAAACCCGCTGGAACCAGCCCAGCGGTATCTGCGCCATGCTGCGGTCGACCTCCTCCAGGCCGGTGTCGATGATACCCACGACGGTGGCCACCCCGGCGGCAAAGGAGCCGTCGCGGCCACTGCCCAGGAACGTCAGCTCTTCACCCACCGTCACTTTCAGGTTACGGGCCAGCACGCTGCCGATCACGATAGCCTGCTCGTCGCCGCTGCCCAGGTAGCGCCCTTCGCGCAGCTTGCCCGGGAATGTCGACACCCCCGGCTCCGAATCGGGCTGCACGCCCGTCAGCAGGATGCCGAAGGAGCGCTCCGCACTGGAGGCGAGGGCGAAGGCCTCGGCCCGGGCGGACGCGGCTTCTATACCCGGCATCTGCCGCAGCTGCCGGGCCAGCTCGGCGACCGCGGGTACGTCCTGGTACATATGCTGTTGCTCGAGGTAACCCCGGTGCTGGATCTGGATATGTCCGGTGAAACTCGCCAGGCTTCCGTCGATCATCATCTGGTAGGACCCCAGCTGCAGCGTGACCAGGAAGATCAGCAGCACGTTGGAAAACACCATGGCGGCGACCGTGAGCCAGGTGCGGCGGCGGTGGCGCCACAGGTTGCGCCAGGCCAGTACCCAGGTGACGTTCACTCCCGCGGGTTTCTCAGGTTCGACAGGGTGAACTGGTTGGCGGGTAACTCCAGGTCGAACTCCACCGCCAGGGTGTGCAGTTCCGTCCATTCATCCGGCTTGCCCTGGTTGCTCATGCGCATGACGGCGGCCACGTTGCGACCGCCCATCTCCGCGATTTCCAGCGCTTTCAGCGTCTTGACCAGGGCGTCGTCCTGGTCCCAGAACTGCTGCTCCAGCAGCACCCAGTCGTCGCGCACCCAGAGGATTTCCTTACCCCAGACCACTGCCGCCTCCTCGTGCGGGATGGACTGTATGACGTACACGGTGTGGCCGTCCTGCTCGTACTGCTCCAGCAGGCTGTGGTCGTACTGGTCGATGATGTTGGTATCCTTGCTGACATCCTTGTTGGAGAAATCGCTCCCCATCCAGCTCTGGCTCATCATCGAGGACGGGATCTTGATCACACGGTTGATTTTCGGGGTGTATGTCCACATATTGCCGTCCACCGACAGGGTGCCGTTGCCCGCGTCCTTTTTCGGCTCTATCACCCGCACCAGGGTGTGCTTGTCACCTTCGGTCCAGGCTCGCATCGTCATGGCGCGTTCCCAGTCGGGGCGGTGGATCGTCATGGTCATTTCCGAGTACGAGGTGAGCCCGCGCCAGTGATCCATGGCCTTGCGGATAATGTCGTTCGCGGTCAATTCCCCGGCCGTTGCACTACCGGCCCACAGGGCAAGCAGGCAAACCACAAGTCGTGTGTGCATCGTATCAACTCCAGTGAGGGTGCGTGGACGAGTGTAAACAATATTGGCGTCCCGGTGCATGGACCCATGTCATGAAATGATCGCCCGGCACGGACTACTTTGACGGACCACCGCCGGGCCAGTTGGGATATAAAGGGACAATGCCATTGAATAACTGCGACCGCGCGCAGCACGGCCACTACCTGCGCTCCCCGACCCGCACAGGGGTACTTGCCCTGGCGCTGCTCGCCCTGGTCATGGCCGCCTGCGGCGTGCGCGGGCCGGACGCGGCCTATGACCAGTACCTGGGCAGGCTCGCGCGCACCCTCGCGACAGCGCCGGGCCAGCCGGAAACCCCGGTCGCGACGGCACTCCCGGCGCCCAGGGAGCTGCACCTGGCGATCCAGCCCGGCAACCTGGACGCGCTGGATTTTCTCGCCCTCAGCGGTTGCGCCGTGCAAATCACCATCGGCAAGCGCAACAGCAGCCTGGGCAGACTGGCAAGGGACTCCCAGCGGCTGCTGCTGGAACTGGAATACCTGCAGCTGGCCCCCGCCTGTATCGACTACCAGCGCGAACGCGGCGACAACGCGCTGGCCGATACGCTACAGCGAGCCTGGACCCTGAAGCGCCGCCAGCTCCCCGCGTCGATCTACAACGCCACCCTGGGCGGCGCTGAGTACCGCGAGTTCTGGAAAAAATCGCCGGTCGCAGCCGCCGACTACCCGGCCAATACCGGCAGTGCCGTGATCGCCAGCCTGGAGGCCATCAACGGCCACGCCCGGCGCTGGCTGGCGGGAGACTTCACCGCAGACAACCGGGCGTTCGAGATTCTGCTGGGGGAGGTGGCCACCGGCGACGGAGGGGCACTGCTGCAGGCGCTGGCGGTGCAGGATGGCGCACTGACTGCCGCGAACCACACTGTGGAAGCGCGCCTGGAGCGCGGTCCCCTGTGCTCACCCGGTATTCGCCCCGCTGCGGCCGATATCCTGCCCAACGTGATCCGCAAGTACTTCATCGCGGGCATCCAGCCCCGGGCAGCCGCACTGAACCGGCGCCTGCAGGAACTGATGCCGCCCGTCCGCGCGCTGGAGCAGATGCTGGGGACAGCACTGCCGCCGCCCTACCGCCAGTGGCGCGACCAGCGCGACGCCGGGCTGGCCCGGTGGGCGGACGCTCCCCGGCGGCATGTGACGCTGCTGCAGGATCTCCAGCGACCCTGTGGCACCAACCCGGGACAAGCGGGTACGCCACAGTCAGAGGCAGAACCGCGCGGCAATTGATTCGGTTGGCGGACCGGGAACAGATGGGGCTACAATGGAGCCAGTTTGTATCACCAGCAAACTGGAAGAGCGCAAATACTGGCCGTTGGCCACAGTACTGCCGCCGCCAGCGATGCCAACGCGGAGAGTTTCATGACCCACCTGATGATCACCTTGCAACGTTCAATTTTCGTCCTTGCCGGCGCTGTCCTGCTGGCGGCCTGCGCCAGCGGCCCGCCCAAGCCGGAGGTGGATTACAAGTCCGACTACAATTTCAGCCAGGTACGCAAGATTGCCTTCTACGATGACTCGGGCCTGATCTCCGGCAACAACCCCATTCCCCTGAGCGATATGGAGCGCGATCGTATCGACCTGGCCCTGGAGCACGCGCTGCGCGCCAAGGGTTATGAGCTGCTGGACGAGAAAGACGCCGACCAGGCGGACCTGCTGGTCAGCTGGACCCTGATCACCAACGCCAAAACCGATGTGCGCACCTACGAGACGCCGGCCATGGGCATGAACGTCGGCTACGGCCGCTACGGCGGGTACAACCGCTACAGTATGTACAATTGCTGGGGCTGCACCCAGACCGAGGTATCAGTGCAGAACTACACCGAGGGCACGTTCATCGTCGACATGATCGACCCGAAACTGAAGAAGTCGGTGTGGCGCGGACTGATCCAGTCCAAGCTCAAGGGCAAGCTGGAAAATGACCAGGACAAGTACAATGCGGTAGCTGACAGCATTTTCGCGTCTTTCCCGCCTCCCTGAGGGGCGGCCTACAGCAACCGCGCCAGTCCCACCAGGCTCACGCTCAACAGCCCCCATCCCAGCACCCTGAAAAAGATCCTGGTATCGGCCTTGAGCGTGTAGGCGTGGAAGCGCAGGCCCAGCAGGTGACCGACAGTCGCGCAGGGCAGCAGCCACAGCTGCTGGCGCCACTGCAGGTCGATGCCCGACAACATGAAAGCGGCCAGTTTTACCGCCACCAGCACGAACCACAGCACAAACAGGGTGTCGCGCAACTGAAAATGCCTGACCCGGCTGGCGGCCACCGGCACCACCAGCGGCGCCGCGACCAGGGAAGTGCCACTGACGTAACCGCCCAGGACCATGAACAGGGCATCCAGCCACTTGTTGTTGCTCTTGAAAGGCCGGTCGAGGATATAACTCACCGCGTAAACCGACACGACGATAAAAATGAAGCTGCTGACGATATTGGCCGGCAGGGTGATGACCCCGGCAACGCCGATCAGCTTCGGTACAATCATCAGCAGCAGGGCATAGCGCAGGAAACGCCAGTTAACCGTACCCCCGCTCTCCCCGGGCCCGGAGCGCCGGGACTTGAGGTGCGACTGCAGCACAGTGATGAAGGAAAAAAACAGCAGGTGAATGGCGATAATGGGCAGGAATACCAGGGGGGCGTTGTAGACCATCAACAGGAACGGCAGGGTCAGCACGGCCCCGCCGAACCCAAGGCTGGACCGGACAAAACCGCCCCAGACAAAAAGCAGACCGATGGCGATGAACTGCCAGCTTTCCAGTCCCTCCATGTACCGCCACGCTCCCTGACCCCGCCTGTAAACGGGCGCCAGTTTGCCACAGATCAGCCATGCAGGCGTGGACTCAATAGGGCAACACGGGTATTATTCCGCTCCCTGTCCACCGGCTGACAAGTGCGGTGGAAGGCTTGAACCGCCCGTAGCTCAGCTGGATAGAGCGCTGCCCTCCGGAGGCAGAGGTCGCAGATTCGAATTCTGCCGGGCGGGCCATCTCCCAAGATCAACATTCAAGGGTCAGTTCAAGGGGTCAGAGTCCTTGATCCTGTCACCCTTGGTCGTTCAACGTTCAAGGACTCTGACCCCTTGATTGTTGAACTGACCCCTTGATTGCCTTCATTGCTTCCCTCATTACTTTACTTTGCCGCGGACGATTCGTGACGCGGGTAGACAGGAAGACCTGTGTTCGTGAATACTATTTCGACAATCATCCAACGCGTACCGGTCGTTTCGTTCGCCAGGAATGTCGACCGAGGGAAGGGGTTGTCCGTTAGTGCCCGGCCTACACTTCGCCGTGCAACGCGCGTGGATAAGTTTGTTACTGCACTGAATTTTCTGTGTCATATCTGGAAAGCGCATGTACATATCTCGCATATGGTTCCATCACGACAATCGGATCGAGAGAAAACACATGCTCCATCGTTACGGTGATCTACGCTTTACCATGAGGATCGGGTTGCTGGCTGGACTGCTGATGTCTGTGGGCTGCCAGGAGGCGGCGCCACCACCCCCGGCTGAAGTGTCGCGGCCGGCAGAGATTGCGGCGGTGGCCACCTCCGATGTCTTGTCCGGACTGCGCTTCCCCGGACGGGTGAGGGCCGTGCAGCGTGCTGAACTGGCTTTCAACGTGCCTGGAAAGATTATCGAATTACCGGTAGGTGAGGGTAAGGTGCTTGCAGCTGGCCAGACCATTGCCCGTCTTGACCCGACTGGTTTCGAGCTGCGCGTGGCAGCGGCTCGCGCCGAATTCGAGAATGCGCGCACTGAGTACGAACGGGTCAGCCGGATCTGGGAACAGACGCAGGCGGTCGCGCGGGCCGAAGTCGACCAGAAGCGTACCGCCATGGAAATGGCGCGCTCCAGCTACGGGGCAGCCCGCAAGGACCTGGAGGATACGCAGCTGATTGCGCCGTTCAATGGTGTGGTAACGCGCAGGTATGTCGAGAATTTCCAGAGTGTAAAGGCCAATGAACCGGTGGTCAGCCTGCAGAATGTAGATGCTCTGGAGATCGTCATCCATGTCCCCGAACGGGTGGTACGCAGCGAGCCCAGGCGACTTGCCGCCTATGCCGTCTTCGACGGAGCGATTGAGCGCCGTCTGCCAGTGACGGTCAAGGCGCTGTCAGCCGAGGCCGATCCGCAGACCCAGACCTATGAGGTCGTGCTCGACCTGGTGCAGCCGCAGGACATGACTGTGCTGCCGGGGATGTCCGTGGATGTCTTGCCGGAGGGCGCGAGCGCGGATGGGGGGGCGATTGCCCTGCTGATCCCGCTCGAGGCGGTGAGTGCCAGTCCCGATGGCGCCCCGACGGTATGGGTCGTCGATCCGGACAGCTCGCGCGTGAGCCGGCGGTCGGTCGAGGTGGGCGAAGTTCAAGGCAGCGATGTCCTGGTGTTGAATGGTCTGCAGACCGGTGATCGGATCGTCACCGCCGGCGTCGACCATCTGCGCGAAGGCATGCTGGTCCACCCGCTCTGACTGCAAGGCCGCCGACAGTGAATCTCGCCGAATATACCCTGCGAAAGCGCACCATAGCCTGGGTGGCCTGCGTGTTGCTGCTGTTCGGCGGTTACCTCAGCTACGAGGGGTTGGGCCGCTATGAGGATCCGGAGTTTGTAATCCGGCAAGCGGTAATCGTGACGGAATATCCCGGGGCACTTGCGATACAGGTGGCCGAGGAGGTGACGGACGTCATCGAAGGTGCGGTCCAGCAATTGCAGGAGCTGAAGGAGGTGACCTCGGTATCGCGCGCGGGCAGCTCCCTGGTCAAGGTCGAGATCGACATGCGCTTCGCGCGCAGCAGGGACGATCTCGAACAGGTGTGGGACAAGCTTCGGCGCAAGGTTGCCGACGTCCAGCGACGATTGCCGCCGGGCGCCGGCCCCTCTGTGGTCAACGATGATTTCGGTGACGTCTACGCACTGTTCTTCGCGGTCACGGGCGACGGGTACAGCCTCGAACAGGTTCACAATTACGTCAAAGCATTGCAGCGCGAACTGGTGCTGGTGCCCGGGGTCGCTCGCGTGACAACCCAGGGTGCCCCGCAGGAAGCGATCTTTGTCGAGATCGCGGCAGCCAGGGCAGCGCAGATGGATGTCTCGCTCGACCAGATCTACCAGGCACTGCAGCAGCAAAACATGATCTCGGCGGCCGGCGACCTGTTGGTCGGTCCCCAGCGCATCCAGCTCAGCCCCACCGGACAGGTCGATTCGGTGGCGGCAATCGGTAATATCGTCCTGGGGTCGCGTGGCGGCGAGCAGGTGATCTTCCTGAAAGACGTTGCCACCATCAAGCGCGACATCGTCGAGCCACCGCAGTCTCTGGTGCGCTACGACGGCAGACCGGCCATCGGCCTGGGTGTGTCGCAGGTCGCGGGCGGCAACGTGGTCACAATTGGCGATGCCGTGCGGATGCGGCTGGCGGAACTCGAATCGCTGCGTCCGGTTGGTATGGAACTGAACGTCATCTCTTACCAGTCCGATTCGGTGCGGGCCGCGGTCGATGGTTTTGTCATCAACCTGGTGGCAGCGGTGATTATCGTGGTGCTGGTGCTGGTAGTTTTCATGGGATTGCGCAGCGGCCTGATTGTTGGCTTCGTGCTGTTGTTGACGGTGGCCGGTACGCTGGTGGCGATGTTCCTGGGGGATATCGCGATGCAGCGCATCTCGCTGGGTGCGCTGATCATCGCCCTGGGCATGCTGGTTGACAACGCAATCGTGGTGACCGATGGGATACTGGTGCGGCTTCAGAGAGGCGATGACGCGGCTCAGGCCGCGGTCGAGGTGGTCGAGGCGACCAGATGGCCGCTGCTGGGCGGGACGGTAGTGGGCATCCTTGCCTTCAGCGCCATCGGCCTGTCTCCGACCGACATGGGGGAGTATGCCGGTTCCTTGTTCTGGGTGATCCTTTACTCGATGCTGCTGAGCTGGCTGTTCGCGGTGACCCTTACGCCGCTGTTCTGTGTCAGTTTTCTCAAGGCCGGGCAGGCCGCGGCGGACGGCGCAGAGCATCCCCTCCTGCGTCACTACCGGAGCCTGTTGCGAACCGTTCTACGCTACCGTGCGGTGACCGGCGCGATTTGCCTGCTACTGCTGGCCGGCGCCATCGTCGGCTTCGGTTTCGTGCCCCCGGGGTTCATGCCGGAATCGGCCAGGCCGCAATTCGTCGTCGACGTCTACCTGCCGCAGGGGACAGCCATCGAGGTCACGGCCGCCGAAATGGGGGCAGTGGAAGAATACGTAAGCGCCAAGCCGGGTGTGAAGCATGTGACCACCTTTATCGGTAGCGGCGGGCTGCGTTTCATGCTCACTTACAGCCCGGAAGACCCAAACACAAGCTATGGACAACTGTTGGTCGACGTGGACGACCCACAAGGGATCGCCGCGCTGGTATCGGAGTTGCAGGACGAGTTGTCTTTGCTGCACCCTGCGGCCGATATCAAAGTGTGGAAGTTCATGCTCGGCCGCGGCGGTGGCAAGAAGATCGAAGCCGCCTTTCGCGGACCGGATCCGGCAGTGTTGCGCCAATTGACCGAGCAGGCCAAGGCGCTGATGGCCCGTGACCCTGGCGCAGTGGCGATCCAGGATGACTGGCGTCGCAAGGTGCCGGTGCTGCGCCCGGTGGTTGATCAGGTGGCGGCGCAGCGCGCCGGTGTCGACATCACCCGGATAAGCGAGGCCCTGGAACGCGCCTTTAGTGGCATGCAGGTGGGCGTGTACCGTGAGGGAGACGACCTGATCCCGATTATTTCCCGCGCTCCTCTCGATGAGCGCGACGCGGCAGAGCAGCTCGACAACGTCCTGGTCTACAGCCCAACCGCGCGGCGCTACCTGCCGGTGGGTCAGCTGGTCACCGGCGTGGAGATTGAGTGGGTCGACGCGATTATCCGCCGGGTCAGCCGCTTCCCGACCCTGAAGGCCCAGGCCGACCCGCTGCCGGGCGAACTCTCGGCACCGCTGTTGTCCCGCCTGCGGCCGCAGATCGAGGCCATCGAACTGCCCTCGGGCTACGCGCTTGAGTGGGAGGGTGAATACAAAGCCTCCCTGGAGGCGAACGAGGGTCTGGCGCTGTCAGCGCCCTACGGCTTTGCCGCCATGGTGCTGGCCGTCGTGGTGATGTTCAACGCCTTCCGCCAGCCGCTGGTGATCTGGCTCACCGCGCCACTTGCAGTCATCGGTGTCACTGTCGGGCTGCTGTTGTTCCGGGTTCCGTTCGAGTTCATGGCTATTCTCGGTTTCCTCAGCCTGATCGGAATGCTGGTGAAGAATTCCATCGTGCTGGTAGACCAGGCGGACGTCGAGATTCGCGCCGGCAAGGAACACTTTACCGCCGTGGTCGACGCCGCCGTGAGCCGCGCCAGGCCGGTGTTCCTCGGTGCCCTGACCACTATCCTGGGCGTGGCGCCGCTGTTGTTGGACCCATTCTTCAAGAGCATGGCGGTCACCATCATGTTCGGTCTGGCCTTCGCGACAATCCTTACTCTCGTGGTCGTGCCGCTGCTCTACACGGTGCTATTCAGGATCGCGTTCAAGGGGTCAGACTCCTTGAATCAACACTGAGGATCAAGGACTCTGACCCCTTGAGTGGCGGCATCCAACTCTGCGCTGGCCTCCTGGGGCAGGACAAACCAGCGCAAGCACTCCGCCTGTTCACTGAGCGTCACGATGGCCCGGGGGCCCGGACGGTTTTCTCGCAGCAGTTCACGCTCGGCGGTGGAACACAGCCCGGCAAGGTCTGGTGCCTGGTCGACTCGCCCGGGCGCCACGGGTATGTCGGCAGAGAAATCCAGCGTTTCCAGGCTCACCGGTAAATCCCGGTGCAGACCCTGGTAGCGCCATACGCCGGCGGCGGTGTCGGCGTGGTAGTAAGGCAACAGACGCCAGCCGTGGGTGGCGACGAGTTCCACCGCTCGAACCAGGTACTCGAATTCATCCTCGTCGATGAAGTAGTTGAAATTCAGGCGCACCCAACCCGGCCGAAACAGCATGTTGCCCTTGTCCAACTCCGTTTCGATGGCCTTGCTGTAGGCCATATCCATACCCAGCAGGTTGTGACCGTAGGGGCCGGCGCAGGAGCAGCCCCCGCGCATCTGGATTCCGAACAGATCGTTGAGCAGCGCCACCACGAAGCCGTAGTGCAGGTCGCGCTGACCGTGGCGAAAACGCAGCGATACGATGGACAGGCGCGGCGCATTGCGCTCTCCCAGTATGGTGAGACCCGGACAGGCGCTGAACCTGGCCAGTGCGCGCTCGACAAACTCGCCTTCCAGACGGCCGATCTCCCGGATGCCCACTTCCTGCTGCAGCCTGAAGACCAGTCCGGCGCGAATCGACTCGACGATGCCCGGTGTGCCACCCTCCTCCCGGCGCTCGTGGTCCTCGATGTAGCGATGATCGACGGGTGTGACATATTTTACGGTGCCACCACCGACCACTGCGGGCACCCGGTTCTGCAGGATGGATTGTTTCGCGACGAGCACACCCGGCGTGCCGGGGCCGCCGATGAATTTGTGCGGCGAGATGAATACCGCGTCCAGCGGCGTTTCCGCATTCATGTCGATGCCCACATAGGGCGCCGCCGCCGCATAGTCCCAGAACGCCAGCGCGCCGTGTTTTTTCAGCAGGGCGCTGATGCCCGCCACATCACTTTTCACACCGGTGACATTGGATGCCGCCGAGAAGCTGCCAATTTTCATGGCGCGACCCGCGTGGGCGAGTAATTGGGCCTCGAGTGCCCGGGCATCGATCTGTCCCTCGCCGTTCAAGGGAATCACGACCAGTTCGGCGATACTCTCGCGCCAGGGCAGTTCGTTGGAGTGGTGCTCATAGGGTCCGATAAATACTACGGGCCGATCCTGTGGCGGGATAACGGCCGCCAGGTCGTAGCGTCTTGACAGGTCGTCCGGCAGCCGCAAGTTCATGATGTCGATCAGTTTATTGATCGCGGCAGTAGCGCCTGCGCCGCAAAAAATCACCCGGTCTTCACTGCTCCCGTTCACCGCTCGACGAATAATCGATCGAGCCTGCTCCCGCAGTGCGGTGGTCTGCGCGCCTGTAAAGGACGTCTCAGTATGGGTGTTGGCGTAAAAGGGAAGCACCCGATCCCGGATAATATCCTCGATAAAACCCAGGCTGCGACCGGAGGCCGTATAATCCGCGTAGATCAGCGGCTTCTCCCCGAAAGGCGTGGAGATAAGCGTTCTGCTGCCGATGACTGAATGGCGAATGCGCTCTATAAGTGTTGTCACGGTGGTCTGGCCCGCCTGGATCGAAAGAGCACATTATGCGGGATAAGACAAGCTATGCCAGCGATGGATACGAGCCGACCTGCTGATCGGCAGTTGGCGGCGCAGAAGACTCATTTGATGCCGGCCAGGAGCGGGGTATTCCTGTCTCGCGCAGACTGCCCCTTTCACCTCAAAAAAACACAACGGGTTTGGACTACAAGGAATTGCTTTCGACCACGGGCTAACATCCGCTATGCTGCGGAAAACCACAGTGGAGAACGCTTATGATTGGCTATGTAGTACTTGGCACCAACGATCTGCCGCGAGCTGCGGCTTTCTACGACGCCCTGCTCGGCGAAATCGGCCTGACACGCCAAATGGACTTCGGCGAGCGAGGCTATGCTTGGGGTGAAAACACGGATGCTGTCATGCTGTGCATCATGACGCCCTTCGATGGAAAGCCCGCAACGGTGGGCAATGGCACGATGACAGCAATTGGCGTTAAGTCACGCGATGAAGTGGAGCGCATCCACGCCAAAGCTCTCGAACTT
>JAZBNW010000134.1:0-2813 GCA_036350855.1 Halieaceae bacterium | reverse complement strand
GCGACGCGTATCGAACTTCTGGGTCGGGTTTCGCTGCATCTTGAAACCCGGCGTTTTGCAACGGCGAAGCGGATAGCGGTCATTCGCGCCGCTGCGCTGAACTGCAACAAAGTCCGCATAGCCGACCCTGGAGTTGCGATGACCGAACCGGCGGCTAATGGCACAAAATTGCCGGCTTCGCTGAACGCCGACAGAGTCCATTTTCGGGAAAAGCAGACCTTCTGACCGACGATCCCTGCAGGCTTAGCTGTAAGGTGAAACACATAACCGGCGCGAACCACCGCTGCGAGGTTGGAATGTATTGTCGGAATCCCGGTACGAAGTATAACGCTTAGCGCACCACTCGTAGTGGTCATCGCCGAAATTTACAGTGTGGAGCGACTTATCGATGGCAGCGCCTTTAAAGAAGGCTGCGGGCGGGAACCACCAGCCGTTGTACTGCCGGTACCCACTGCGCTTTTGCCGGTAACCTCGATGATCGTTGAAATAGGCGCTGTCGTGGTCATACCGAAAGTCGGTATTTTGAGATTGCTGGGACCGCTTGTGTTCTTTGCGATTATCAACTCGTTCCTCAACGTTCCCAGTATCAGATGACAGCATGGGCCCGTTGGGTGTTGAAAGCGGCAGAGCGAACAAAGGTATCGAAAAAGTGCCCGTCAATGACAGGGCGATTGCCGCATAGAATATGGACGGTAACATTTTCATTGTTCCTTTCCGTGTTGTTTTCCTGAGAATGGCCGCCAGTTGGAACACCACTGGGTACACAAGCCAGGCGTTCGAGGGACGCAGTCCTCGGGAACAAGCAGCCTGCGTATCACGCCCCTACCTGAGAGGCGTATCGGCACTCTGCGGTCCGGCTGTGGATACGATGTTTGGGATGCGCATAAGTGAAAAAGGTGAAGACCGCCAAGGAGGGGTAACCTGGCGGCCTTCCTCAAGGTCGCTTGCAGGGAACTCTTTGGGGTACCTTGATTTATGGCTGCAAGAGAGCAGCTTCACTCCGACCCCGCACTGATGTGGATCAGCCTCGAACACCCGATGGCCAGTGCACATGACCTTATCCCGTTGGCCGGTCACGCCACCAGCGCGCGTAATGCCTGTTTCACTGCACTCCAACAAAAGAACATTTCAAAGAGTGCCGCAGACGTGCAATCCTCGCCGTATTAAGCGGGAGGATAACATGGCGAACCTTAAAACTGAGCTGGACGCAATCCTGGCGACAGTAACCTCGGGTGCCGAGAAGGACCAGGTGCCAGGTGTCGTAGCGATGGTTACTGATAGCAACGGCGATATCTACGAGGGCTGCGCTGGCGTGCGCTCGCTTGCGTCGGGCCAACCCATGACGCTGGACACAGTGTTCGCCATATTCTCCACAACTAAGGCTATTGCCGGCACCGCTGTCATGCAGTGCGTGGAGGAAGGGCTGCTCGATCTCGACGCGCCCGCAAAGACTTATGTGCCGGACATTGGCGAGATTCAGGTGCTCGAAGGCTTTGATGAATCCGGCAAGCCGAAGCTGCGTGCGCCAAAGCGGGATATCACCACGCGCATGCTCATGCTGCACACGGCGGGTTTCGGCTACAATTTCTTCAATCAGAACTACAATCGCCTGACCGAGGAGCATGGTCAGCCATTGATCGTGGCCGCCAACAAGCCCGCCATGATGACGCCCCTGCTGTTCGACCCCGGCGACAAGTGGGAGTATGGCAGTAACATCGACTGGGCTGGTCGCGTGGTCGAATCGATCCGTGGAAAGCGGCTCGGTCAGGTGCTGATGGAGCGGGTATTTGCTCCACTCGGCATGACTGATATCGCATTCACCCGCAGCGATGACATGAAGGCACGCACCGCAGTGATCCATGCGCGTGGGGACGACGGCTCACTGACCCCCCTGCCGGACTTCGTCCTGCCGGACAATCCGGACTTCGACATGGCTGGCCACGGGCTTTATGCCTCGGTCGGCGAGTACATGAAATTCATCCGTATGTGGCTGAACGACGGCAATGGCCCCAATGGCCGGGTCCTCAAGCCGGAAACGGTGAAGCAGGCCGTCAGCAACGGATTGCAACCGCACCAGAAGGTAGTGATGCTACCCGGCGTGGTGCCGTCGCTGTCGAACGACGCGGAGTTCTTCCCAGGCCTTAAGAAGTCCTGGTCCTACACCTTTATGATCAATGACGAGGTCGCGCCAACTGGGCGGCCGGCAGGATCGATCGGATGGGCGGGGCTTGCCAATCTGTTCTACTGGATCGACCGCACTAATGGCGTGGGCGGGTTCTGGGCGACGCAGATATTGCCGTTCGCCGATGCCGTGTCGTTTGGTGCGTATATGAACTTCGAGACGGCCGTGAATAACTCTCTGGGTATCCGCAAAGTGGCCTGATCTGCAGGCCATGGTGTGGAAGGTTTCTGCAGCGCCCACCGCATTGTACACTGCCTCTCTGCGCCCGAAGGCGTGATCGCGCATGGTGATGTCGTCGGCGTGGTCGTCAAGGTGCACGTTCGGCACGAGCAGGCCATACTGGTCCTTTTCGCTGACGTGCAGGGTGATGGCATTCTGTTCCTGAGCCATAGACACCAACGCTACCAACGATCGCCGGCATGGTGATGTTATTTGATTGCCACGGGCGCAATTGGCACCTCAGGCTGCATTTGCGTTCTCCAGCCTGGTACGGGTCAGCGCTGCTTCTTTAGCCAGCCGCACATGATCGAATGCCGGGTCGAGGAAGTACAGACAGAAGCACCTCAGGAACGAGGCGAAATTGCCAACTTCCCCATGGATTTCGAGCGCTTCCTTGTACAGCGCCGACAGG
>JAZBNW010000133.1:0-7172 GCA_036350855.1 Halieaceae bacterium | reverse complement strand
GGCCTACCGGCAGATCTCCCTGCTGCTGCGGCGTCCTCCGGGACGCGAGGCCTATCCCGGTGACGTGTTCTATCTGCACTCGCGCCTGCTGGAGCGCGCGGCACGGGTTAACGCCGCCTACGTGGAAAATTTCACCAAGGGAGAGGTCAAGGGCCGCACCGGTTCACTGACGGCCCTGCCGGTTATTGAAACCCAGGCGGGTGACGTATCCGCGTTCGTTCCCACCAACGTGATCTCGATCACCGACGGCCAGATCTTCCTGGAAGCGGACATGTTCAATGCGGGTGTGCGCCCGGCGATGAACGCGGGTATCTCGGTATCGCGTGTTGGTGGAGCCGCCCAGACCAAGATCATGAAAAAGCTGTCCGGTGGTATCCGTACCGCACTGGCGCAGTACCGTGAACTGGCGGCCTTCTCGCAGTTTGCGTCCGACCTGGACGACGCCACCAAGGCGCAGCTGGATCACGGCGAGCGGGTAACCGAGCTGATGAAGCAGAAGCAGTACTCGCCCAAGAGCATCGCAGAGATGGGCGTGATGCTATACGCCGCTAACGAAGGCCATCTGAACGACATCGAGGTGAACAAGATCGGCGATTTCGAAGACGCGCTGCTGTCTTACATGCACGCAGAGCATGGCGACCTGATGGGCGGTATCGTACAGAGCGGGGATTACAACGACGAGATCGAAGCCACCTTCAAGTCGGCGATCGAGACATTCAAAAAGACCCAGACCTGGTAAGACCGAGGACCAGCAGATGGCAGTCGGAAAGGAAATTCGCACCAAGATCTCGAGCATACGCAGCACGCAGAAGATCACCAGCGCGATGGAGATGGTCGCGGCGAGCAAGATGCGCCGTGCCCAGGAGCGCATGGCTGTTGGTAAGCCCTACGCCCGTCGTATCCGCGCGGTGGTTGGCCACATCGCCAATGCAGCCCCCGAGTACAGGCACATGTACATGGAGGAACGCGAAGTCAGGCGTGTCGGCTACATCGTCGTCTCGACTGACCGTGGTCTGTGCGGTGGCCTTAACATCAACCTGTTCAAGCACACTGTGCGCTCGATGAAGGAGTGGGCCGATCAGGGCATAGAGATCGAACTGTCACTGATCGGCGCCAAGGCTGCGGCGTTTTTCAACAGCTATGGCGGCAATGTCACCGCGGCTGTGCGAGACCTGGGTGAAGAGCCGGTGCTGGCCGACCTGATTGGCGGCGTCAAGACGATGCTGGATGCCTATGCTGACGGGCGCATCGACCGCCTCTTCCTGGTGAGTAACGAGTTCATCAACACCATGACCCAGAGCCCGACGCTGGAGCAGGTATTGCCCCTGCAGGCCCAGGACAGTTCAGAGATGAAGCACCACTGGGACTATATCTATGAGCCCGACGCTAAAGAGCTGCTGGAAAAACTGCTCACCCGGTATATCGAGTCCCAGGTGTACCAGGCGGTGGTGGAAAACGGCGCATGTGAACAGGCCGCCCGTATGCTGGCCATGAAGAACGCGACCGAAAATGCCGGTGAAATCATCGATGACCTGCAACTGATTTACAACAAGGCGCGCCAGGCGGCGATTACCCAGGAGCTGTCGGAAATCGTCAGCGGTGCCGCGGCAATCGGCTGAGGCCGGAGAACTTTAGCAGGCGCAGCGGAAAAATTATGTCGCGACAACCGTCTACACGGGCGCCGGGGCAAAACAGAATTGAACTTTGATCTAGAGGATCCGAACATGAGCAGCGGACGAATCGTACAAATTATCGGCGCGGTTATCGACGTGGAGTTTCCACGCGATGTCGTGCCGAAGGTATACGATGCACTGAAAGTCACCGAAAAGGACCTGACCCTGGAAGTCCAGCAGCAGTTGGGTGATGGTGTGGTGCGTACAATTGCCATGGGGTCTTCCGAGGGCGTGAGCCGTGGGCTGGCGGTGGAAAACACCGGCGACCCCATCTCCGTGCCTGTAGGCATCGAGACCCTCGGCCGCATCATGGACGTGCTGGGCAACCCCATCGACGAGTGTGGTCCCATCGGCGAGAAAGAGCGTGCCTCTATTCACCGCAAGGCCCCGACCTATGAAGAGCTGGCGGCCTCTGAGGAGCTGCTGGAAACCGGTATCAAGGTTATCGACCTGGTATGCCCCTTCGCCAAGGGCGGTAAAGTCGGCCTGTTCGGCGGCGCCGGTGTGGGCAAGACCGTAAACATGATGGAACTGATCAACAACATCGCGACCGAGCACTCGGGCCTGTCGGTGTTCGCCGGTGTGGGAGAGCGTACTCGCGAGGGTAACGACTTCTACTTTGAAATGCAGGAGTCCAAGGTCGTCGACGTCAAGAACTTCAGCAACTCCAAGGTAGCGATGGTTTACGGCCAGATGAATGAGCCCCCGGGCAACCGTCTGCGTGTGGCGCTGACCGGTCTGACCATGGCGGAAAAATTCCGTGATGAGGGCCGTGACGTACTGCTGTTCATCGATAACATCTACCGCTACACCCTGGCGGGCACCGAGGTATCGGCACTGCTGGGTCGTATGCCCTCCGCGGTGGGCTACCAGCCTACCCTGGCGGAAGAAATGGGCGTACTGCAGGAGCGGATCACCTCCACCAAGGTGGGATCGATCACCTCCATCCAGGCGGTATACGTTCCCGCGGATGACCTGACCGACCCGTCGCCTGCAACCACCTTTGCCCACCTCGACTCGACCGTGGTACTGAGCCGCGACATCGCCGCCAAGGGTATCTACCCCGCGGTGGATCCGCTGGACTCGACTTCGCGCCAGCTCGACCCGCTGATTATCGGTACCGAGCACTATGCGACCGCCCGGGGCGTACAGTCGGTGCTGCAGCGCTACAAGGAGCTGAAGGATATCATCGCGATCCTGGGTATGGACGAACTGTCCGAGGAAGACAAGCAGACCGTTAACCGCGCGCGCAAGATCGAGCGTTTCCTGTCACAGCCTTTCCACGTGGCGGAAGTATTTACCGGATCTCCCGGCAAGTACGTGTCGCTCAAGGACACCATCGCGGGTTTTAACGGGATTCTGGCGGGCGAGTACGACCACCTGCCGGAGCAGGCGTTCTACATGGTCGGCAGCATCGAAGAAGCTGTCGAGAAAGCCAAAAAGCTGAAGTAACGGGCTTTAGAGAGGCCGATTCAATGTCCATGACAATACACTGCGATATCGTCAGCGCCGAGGAGGCAATGTTCTCGGGACTGATTGAAATGCTGGTGGCAACCGGTGACCTGGGTGAGTTGGGTGTGACCTATGGTCACGCGCCGCTGCTCACCTCGCTCAAGCCCGGGCCTGTCCGTATCGTCGCCCAGAACGGCGAGGAGCAGGTCTATTACGTGTCCGGGGGTTTCCTGGAAGTGCAGCCAGGGGTGGTATCCATCCTGGCCGACACCGCTATCCGCGCGACAGATGTCGACGAGGCTGCCGCCGAGGAGGCCCGCAAGGAGGCCGAGCACGCCCTGGCCAACCAGACCGGGGACTTCGACTACGGTCGCGCCTCGGCCCAGCTGGCCGAAGCTGCCGCGCAGCTGGCGACGCTGCGCAAGATGCGCAATCGCGCGGGTCGCGGCTGAGAAGCCGGCCGGCCGCTCCGCCTCCATGAAAACCCCGGCCCTGCCGGGGTTTTTTTTGCCCTGATGGATTCATGCCGGTGGCGGTCGCCGCAGCAATGTCGCGGGGTTCACAATTTGGGCAAAAATATTCATATTTAACGTACTATAAGCCCCGCCGCTGTCTATCATGTCAGTCTCAGGTCAGTCGGGTTGCGCAGCAGATCATCCGCAGACCCTGAATATTGCAATAACCCGGTTACCAGATTATGTCGCTAGAAGTGATCATCCTTGCCGCCGGGCAGGGTACGAGGATGAAATCCAGCCTGCCGAAAGTACTGCACCCGCTGGCGGGACGGCCGCTGCTGGAGCACGTGATAAACAAAGCGTTGTCGCTGCAGCCGATCGCCGTCCATGTGGTCATCGGTCACGGGGCCGAGCAGGTCCGGGACCGCCTGGCCGGGTTTGCCGTCAATTGGGTCGTGCAGCAGGAGCAGTTGGGCACCGGTCACGGCGTGTTACAGGCCCTGCCGGCCCTGTCCCCCGACAGCACGGTGCTGGTGCTCTACGGCGATGTGCCACTGATTGCCAGCGAGACGCTTGCCGGCCTGGTCGCCGCCGCTGCCACGGGCCCCGCTCTGCTGACGGCACAGGTAAGCGACCCCGCCGGCTACGGCAGGATCCTGCGGGATTCGGCCGGGGCGCTGGTGGGGGTGGTGGAACACAAGGATGCGAACGCTGACCAGCTCCGGATCAGTGAAATCAATACCGGCCTGCTGGCGGCGCCCGCGCGGGACCTCATGCAATACCTGCCGCGGGTGGGAAACAACAACAAACAGGGCGAGTACTACCTGCCGGATATTCTCAGCATGGCCGTGGCGGAGGGCAGAACCGTCGCTTCCTGCCAGGCGGCGTCGGAACTCGAAGTGCTGGGGGTAAATGACCGGGTGCAGCTGAACCAGCTGGAACGTGAGTTCCAGCGCCGCCAGGCGGAGCAGCTGATGCGCTCCGGCGTGGCGGTGGCCGACGCCAACCGGCTGGATATACGCGGCACGCTGCGCTGCGGCCAGGATGTCAGCATAGACGTCAACGTGGTGATCGAGGGTGAGGTGAGCCTGGGTGACGGAGTGGAAATCGGGCCCAACTGTGTGCTGCGGGATGTGACGGTGGCGGCGGGCTCAACTATCCATGCCATGAGCCACCTGCAGGAGGCAACCATCGGCGAGCGCTGTAACGTCGGACCCTTTGCCAGGCTGCGCCCTGGCACGACCCTGGCGGAAGAGGCCCGGGTGGGCAATTTCGTGGAAACCAAGAAAGCCGATATCGGTGTGGGCAGCAAGGTCAATCACCTGAGTTATATCGGTGATTGCGTCATGGGCGACCACGTCAATATCGGGGCGGGCACGATTACCTGCAACTACGACGGGGTCAACAAGCACAGGACGGAAATCGGCGCCGGGGTCTTTATCGGCTCCAACAGTACCCTGGTCGCCCCGATCCAGATTGCCGAGCAGGGTTTCGTTGCGGCGGGCTCCACGATAACCAGGGCGGTGGGCAGGGATGAGCTCGCGGTGAGCCGTTCCCGCCAGCGAAATATCGAAGGCTGGCAACGGCCTGGCAAGCGACAGAACGAGGACTGAGTATGTGTGGCATTGTGGCAGCCGCCGCGCGGCGGGAGGTATCCGAGATATTGCTGGAGGGGCTGCGCCGACTGGAATACCGCGGCTACGATTCCGCCGGAATGGCGCTGGTGGACAACGAGCACAACCTGCAACTGCACAAGCAGCAGGGCAAAGTCTGCGAGCTGGAGAAAGCCCAGAAAATGCGTCCCGTGCTGGGGTGCACCGGTATCGCCCATACCCGTTGGGCCACCCACGGCGAACCATCCGGGGTCAATGCCCACCCCCACATCTCGGGCCAGCGACTGGCCCTGGTCCACAACGGCATCATTGAAAATCACGCGGTACTGCGGGAGGAACTGCGGGGACAGGGCTACGAGTTCGCCTCTGCCACCGATACCGAGGTGGTGGTGCACCTGCTCCACCGCGCCCTGCAGCAGGGCAAAACCCTGCTGGAGGCCATGCAGGATACGGTGGGCCTGCTGGAGGGCGCCTATGCCGTGGCGGTCGTGGACAACGAGCACCCGGACCAGGTCGTGGCCGCGCGCAAGGGCAGCCCGCTCGTTATCGGAGTCGGTATCGGGGAAAACTTCCTCGCCTCGGACCAGCTCGCACTGCGCCAGGTGACCGACCGTTTCATCTTCCTCGAGGAGGGAGACGTGGTGCAGATCACGCCCTCGTCACTGCGAATTTTTGATGAGTCGGGCGCCGAGGTGGAGCGTGCGAAGACGCTTATTTCCGCGGCGGTGGAAGTCGCCGACCTGGGTGGTTTCGATCACTACATGCTGAAGGAGATTCACGAGCAGCCGCGGGCGCTGGCGGCCACATTTGCCCAGGTGGCGGCGCTGCCCGGCCCGGATGATTGCTTCGGGGAGGGCGCCGCGGCCATATTCGACCGGGTAAAGGCGGTGCAGATCGTCGCCTGCGGCACCAGCTTTCACGCGGGGATGGTGGCCCGCTACTGGCTGGAGGAGCTGGCGGGTATCCCCTGCCAGGTGGAGGTCGCTTCGGAGTTTCGCTACCGCAAGCGGGTCACCCGGCCGGATACCCTGCTACTGACAATTTCCCAGTCCGGGGAGACCGCCGACACCCTGGCGGCGCTGCGCAATGCCGGGGCCGACGAGTTTATCGCCAGCCTGGTAATTGCCAACGTCGACAACAGTTCCCTGGTCCGCGACAGCGACCTCGTCTTCCTGACCCAGGCGGGCATGGAGATCGGGGTGGCCTCGACCAAGGCGTTTACCACCCAACTGGTGGGGCTGCTGTTGCTCACGGTCGCCCTGGGCCGGCGCGGCACGATGAGCGAAAAGAAGCAACAGGAAATCATCCTCGCACTGCAGGGACTGCCGGATTACGTCCAGCAGACCCTGGAACTGGACAGCGCTATCGAGCGCCTGTCAGAAGCCTTTATTCCCAAGCACCACGCCCTGTTTCTCGGCCGGGGTATCCAGTACCCCATTGCCATGGAGGGCGCCCTCAAGTTGAAGGAGATCTCGTACATCCACGCGGAGGCCTATCCAGCGGGCGAACTGAAGCACGGCCCGCTGGCGCTGGTGGACAACGATATGCCGGTGGTGGCGGTCGCCCCCAGTGATGATCTGCTGGAAAAACTGAAATCCAACCTGGAAGAGGTGCGCTCCCGCGGCGGCGAATTGTACGTATTTGCCGACCGCCAGGCGGGTTTCGAGAGCGAGGCGCGGGTGCATGTGCTGCCCATGCCGCACTGCCCGGAGGTTATCAAGCCGATTGTGTACACGGTGGCCCTGCAGCTGTTGTCCTACCACGTGGCGCTGCAGAGAGGTACGGACGTCGACAAACCGCGTAACCTGGCGAAATCTGTCACGGTGGAGTAGTCGTCCCGAGGGTTTACCCTGGCGCTGTCCGGCGTGTCCCGGCCCCTCGTGTCAGGGCGCGTCGCACAGGATCGAGAGGGCCGGGGTGTTGCCGGCGCGACTACAGCCACGGCATGGGCTCAACTCGGGTTGGCGGTTTTGTAGTCG
>JAZBNW010000132.1:0-34458 GCA_036350855.1 Halieaceae bacterium | reverse complement strand
TCGGCGGCGGGCTGTTGGTGGCAAGGGCGGTGTGAACGGCCGCAAGCTTTCCAGCATTTTCGGGCTGCTGCGCAACTCGACCATTTTTTGCTACGCAAAAAATCGGGACTCGAACAGTGCTCGCAGAAAGCCCCGGGGTTGTCGATTCCGCTAAACGCGGCCTGATTTTTTCAGCAGCATGCCCCGACGCAGGCCTACCACCGAGAAGATATGCGGACAGTGCTCCTGATACGCTGCTCGATGTGAGGGCTGGCGCTGCCCAGGATCCGGTGAACAGTCAGGCCGCAGCTTAAGCTTTCCAGCATTTTCGGGGGCTTTCTGCGAGCACTGTTCGAATCCGAATTTTTCGCGCAGCGAAAAATCGTTGAGTTGCGCAGCAGCCCGAAAATGCTGGAAAGCTTGCGGCCGTTCACACCGCCCTTGCCACCAACAGCCCGCCGCCGAAGCAGCCCAAACCAGGCACCGAAACAGTAAGCCCGATCAATGCTCCCGCGTAGCCCGGAACTCAATGTCCGGCCAGCGCTCCTCCATCAGGGCCAGGTTGACCCGGGTAGGGGCCAGGTAGGTGAGATGGCCGCCGCCATCCATGGACAGGTGCTCCGCCGCCTTGCGCCGGAACTCCTCCAGCTTGCGGGGATCGTCACTGTGAACCCAGCGGGCGGTGTAGACATTCACCGGCTCATAGCGCGCCTCGACCTTGTACTCGTCCTTGAGGCGGTAAGCCACCACATCGAACTGCAGCTGTCCCACCGCACCGACCACCAGGTCACTGCTGTTGATCGGGGCGAACACCTGGGTGGAGCCCTCCTCCGACAACTGCTGCAGGCCCTTCTGCAACTGCTTGGACTTCATCGGGTCGGTGAGGCGGATGCGGCGGAACAGTTCCGGGGCAAAATGCGGAATCCCGGTAAACTGCAGGTGCTCGCCCTCGGTGAAGGTGTCGCCGATCTGGATGGTGCCGTGATTGTGGAGGCCGATGATATCGCCGGACACCGCCTCCTCCACCAGCTCCCGCTCGCCGGCCTTGAACGTCACCGCGTCGGCGATTTTCACATCCTTGCCCAGGCGCACGTGACGCATTTTCATGCCCTTGCTGTAACGCCCCGAACAGACCCGCATAAAGGCGATGCGGTCCCGGTGTCGTGGGTCCATGTTCGCCTGGATCTTGAAGACGAAGCCGCTGAATGCGGTCTCGCTCGCATCCACGGTGCGGCTGGTGGCGTCACGGGGCTGGGGCGGTGGCGCCCAGCGGACAAAATCATCCAGCATTTCACGCACACCGAAATTGCCCAGTGCGGTGCCGAAAAAGACCGGGCTCAGCTTGCCCGCAAGGAAGTCCGCCTGGTCGAATTCGTGGCTGGCACCGCGCACCAGCTCGATCTCCTCCAGGAACGCCTCGTACTCATCCCCGAGCAGGGCGCGGGCGGCGTCGCTGTCCAAACCCTCGATGCGCCGGTCATCCGGCAGCGACGACCCCTTGCCCGGGGTGTACTGGTGGAAGACATCGGTGTACAGGTTGTAGACGCCCTTGAATTCCCTGCCCATCCCCACCGGCCAGTTGATGGGCGCGCCGCGGATAGCCAGCACCTCCTCGATCTCATCCAGCAGCTCGATGGGGTCGCGGATATCCCGGTCCATTTTGTTCACAAAACTGAAGATGGGGGTGTCCCGCAGGCGGCACACATTCATCAGCTTGATGGTGCGGTCCTCCACCCCCTTGGCCCCGTCGATCACCATCAGGGCCGAGTCCACTGCTGTCAGGGTACGGTAGGTGTCCTCGGAAAAGTCCTCGTGCCCGGGGGTGTCCAGCAGGTTTACCGTGCGTTCGTGGTAGGGAAACTGCATGACCGAGGAGGTCACCGAGATACCCCGCTCCTGCTCCATGCTCATCCAGTCGGACGTGGCGTGCGGACCCTTCTTGCCCTTCACGCTGCCCGCCACCTGGATGGCATTACCCAGCAGCAGCAACTTTTCGGTGATGGTGGTCTTGCCCGCGTCGGGGTGCGAAATAATGGCGAAGGTGCGACGCGAGGCGATCTGTCTGGCAAGGTCTGGCATGGATCCACCCGGGGAAAAAAGCGCGGATTATACGCCCTTTCGCGCCGCTGCGCAGTGTCCTGCGCAGGCCGCGCCTGCTGCGTCATACTGTCACTGCCTGCAACGCGAAAGTGCCCGTATAATGCGCGGGTGAAGAGGCAATCCCATTACCAGCCGGCCGGCTACAATCCCTCCCTGGACAACCTGCGCAGCCTGCTGCTGATCCGGAGCATCGCGCTGTTGGGCCAGACCGGGGTGCTGGCCTATGTCCTGCTGGTCAGTCGCACTACCGCGAGCCTGTGGGGGGTGACGGTCAGCCTCGCGCTCATGGCTGCGGTAACGGCGGCCAGTCTCTGGCGCTGCACCCGGAGCTGGCCCGTTACCGACGGCGAATTTTTTACCCAGCTGCTGATCGATGTCGTGGGCTGGACCGCACTGATGTACTTCAGCGGGGGCGCCAACAACCCCTTCGTGTCCTACTACATCGTGCCCCTGGTCATTGCCGCGGCAGTACTGCCCTGGCGCCACACCTGGCTGGTGGCCGGGACCTCCCTGCTGGCGTACAGCGCCCTCCTGTACTACTACCAGCCCTTCCCGCTGTTCACCCCCCACGCGCAGATGGGCCACGGTGATGGCGCCAACGTGCACATCCTCGGCATGTGGTTCAACTTCCTCTTCAGCGCCGGCCTGATCACCTATTTCGTGGTGCGCATGGCCTCCATGCTGCGCGAACAGGAGGCGCGGGCCGTCGCCCGGCGCGAGGACCGGCTGCGCAATGACCAGATTATGGCCGTGGCCAGCCTGGCCGCGGGCACGGCCCATGAACTGGGCACGCCGCTGGCCACCATGACGGTACTGGTCGACGAAATGCTGCAGGACGAAACCCTGGGCAGCCAGGCGCGGGAAGATTGTCAATTGCTGCAACGGCAGCTGGCCCAGTGCAAATCCACCCTGAATGCCCTCAGCCGCACTGCGGAGGTGACCTCGGTGGAGCAGACCAGGGACAGCCCGCTCGGGACATTCGTGCAGCAGACCGTGGAGCGCTGGGCAGTGCGCCGCCCCGGTGTGGTCTGTGACATTGTCGCCGACCCGTCCGGCCCCGGCCCCACGCTCGCCTACGACTCCACCCTGAGCCAGGCGATCGAAAACCTGCTCAATAACGCCGCGGACACCGGCTCCGAGCGGGTGGAAGTGCGCTACGAGTGGGACCCGCTCGAGATGCGCATCATCATCCGGGACTGGGGGCCCGGTATTGCCGCCGAGCTGCTCGGGGACATGGGCAAGCCGATCATTCGCGCCAGTCGCAACGGCCTCGGCATCGGCCTGCTGCTGAGCCAGGCCACCGTGCAGCGTTACGGCGGCAGGATCGAGCTGATCAATGCAAAGGGCGGGGGCGCGGAGGCCCGACTGCACCTGCCCCTGGCGCGAGAGTCCCTGACATGAGCACGGTCGCCGGAAAAATCCTGCTGGTGGATGATGACCCGGCCTTCACCAGCGTCATGGCCCGGGGCTTTGAGCGGCGCGGTTTTGTCACCCGCCGCTGCGGCAGCGCGGAAGAGGCCCTCGCCGCCTGCGCCGAATTCGAACCCAGCCACATCCTGCTGGACCTGAACATGCCCGGCATGTCCGGCCTGGTGATCCTGCCGCGCTTGCTGGCAGCCGCGCCGCAGGCCTCCCTGGTGGTGCTGACCGGCTA
This sequence comes from Halieaceae bacterium, assembly GCA_036350855.1. GTDB lineage: Bacteria > Pseudomonadota > Gammaproteobacteria > Pseudomonadales > Halieaceae > JARRPM01. The sequence continues at coordinate 30,725 of JAZBNW010000132.1, read as the reverse complement.
CTCCAGCATCGTGACCGCGGTGGAGGCCACCCGTGCCGGCGCCACCAACTACCTGTGCAAGCCCGCCACGATAGAGGAAGTGCTGACGGCCTTTGCCGGCGGCACCGACCCGGCCGGTACTCCGATTCCGAGCGAGCCAATCTCCATAGACCGTCTCGAGTGGGAGCATATCCAGCGGGTGCTGCAGGAAAACGAGGGCAACGTGTCGGCTACCGCCCGCGCCCTGGGTATGCACCGCCGCACACTGCAGCGCAAATTGCAGAAACGACCGGTGCGGCGCTAGCCTCTAGCCCAGCCGGGCCGCCACGATTGCCAGCAGGCGCTGCCCGACGGCGGTCATATCGACCGCGCCCAGCAGGCGGGCCATCGAGGTGACCTGCAGGCCCTGGTAACCGCAGGGATTGATACGCCCGAAGGGCTCCAGGTCCATGTCCACATTCAGCGACAGCCCGTGGTAACTGCAGCCGCGGCGAACCCGCAGGCCGAGGGAGGCGATCTTCGCGCCGTCGACGTAGACCCCGGGCGCCTCGGGCCTGGGAGCGGCGACGATGTCGTACTCGGCCAGCAGCTGGACCAGGCTGCTCTCGATCAGATTCACCAGGTCGCGCACGCCCCAGGAGCGCCGCCGCAGGTCAATCATCAGGTAGAGCACCCACTGGCCGGGACCGTGATAGGTGACCTGGCCGCCCCGGTCCACCTGGATGACGGGGATGTCACCGGGTGCGAGCACGTGCTCCGCCTTGCCCGCCTGGCCCTGGGTAAACACCCGGGGGTGCTGCAACAGCCACAGCTGGTCGGGATCTTCCGGCCCGCGACGGTCGGTGAGGTCCTTCATGTCCTGCAGGGTGGGCTCGTACTCCGCCAGGCCCAGCTCCCGCTGCAGCACGCCGGGCGTCATCAAATGACCATCTGGACCCGGCCGGTGCCCAGCAGGTCCTGGTGCAATGCGTCCAGCTGGTCCGGCCCTGTGGCGGTGATGACAATGGTGATGGCGGTAAAGGTGCCCTTGCTCGATGCCCTGGCGGCGACGGTGGTGCGATCAAAACCCGGGGAGTGCCGTTCAAACACCTCCAGGATCACCTCGGTGAGGTCCTCCGAACTGCGCGCCAGGACCTTGATCGGGTAGTCACAGGGAAATTCTATTCTGGGGGGTTCCTGCTCCATCACGCCTCTCTTCGCCGTGGCCGTCTCAGGCGGCGAACAGGCTGGATATCCACATCAGGATCGAGTCCCACAGGCGGGCCAGGAAGCCACCGGGCTCCACGGCCTCCAGTGCCACCGCCGGCGCCTGGAACACGGTTTCCCCCTCGACGCTGAGGGTCACGGTACCCACCGGGTCACCCACGGCCAGGGGCGCAACCAGTTGCGGTTCCAGTTCCACAGTGGTGACGAGGTTCTTTGATTTTCCCCGGGGCAGGGTCAGCACGGTCTGGTCAATGAGACCCACTGGCACATAGTCCTGCCGGCCTTTCCAGATCCGGGGTTTTTCCAGCTCCTGCATGGGGCCGTAAACCTCGGCGGTTTCAAAGAAGCGGAAACCGTAATTGAGCAGGCTGCGGGTCTCGTTCTTGCGCGCCTTGGTGCTTTTGGTACCCATGACCACTGAAATCAGGCGCATATCGCGCCGTTTGGCCGAGGCCACGAGGCAATAGCCCGCCTCTTCGGTGTGGCCGGTTTTCAGGCCGTCGACGGAGGGGTCCTCGCCGAGCAGGCTGTTGCGGTTGTACTGCCTGATATTGTTATAGGTGAATTCCGGCTCCTTGTAGATCGCGTAGTGTTCGGGGAAGCGGTTGATGATCGCATTCGCCAGGATGGCGAGGTCGCGGGTGGTCACCACGTGATCCGGGTGCGGCAGGCCGTGGGAATTGACGAAATAGGAGCCCGTCATACCCAGCGCCTCGGCCTGGGTGTTCATCATCTCGGCAAACACGGCTTCGCTGCCCGCCACGTGCTCCGCCACCGCCACCGTGGCGTCGTTGCCCGATGAAATCACGATGCCCCACTCCAGGTCCTCGATACTCACGTCCTTGCCCGGCTCGATCCACATCAGGGAGGAGCCGGCAAAAATCGGGTTCTGTGACCAGGCGTTCTCGCTGACGGTTACCATGTCGTCCTTGCGAATCCGCCCGGCTTCCATCTCTACCGCCAGCACATAGGTGGTCATCATCTTGGTGAGACTCGCCGGCGGCAGGGGCACGTCCGCGTTGTGTTCCGCCAGCACGGCGCCGCTGGTCGCGTCCATCAGGATATAGGCGGTTGCCTCGATCTGGGGCGGCGAAGGCACCAGCTCCTGGGCATTGGCGCCCAGCGCGACGATGGTCAACAGGGGTAAAAGCAGTTTTTTCATCATAATAAAGCGGGAACCGTGGGTATTGCGGGAAGGAGCGCATGTTAACCCATGCGTGCCTGCAGCGAAAGAAACGGCCCGCTATCGAGGCATTTCGCCGCCGACGGACAGGCCCCTGGCGTTGCTTCGAGAGGCCCCTAGGGCAGCGGCTGGCCGCCATCGTAGCCCGCCAAACGCAGCTTTTCCTGCACGGACTCGATCTCACCCTTGCCCGACATCGGGCCCACCCGCACCCGGTACAGCAGATTACCCCCGGACTCCACCTCGCTGAGAAAAACCGGCGGCGACAGCAGGTCCTTCAGCTTGTCCTGCAGGCTGCGGGCGGAATTCTTCGAACTGTAAGCCCCCAGCTGCAGGAAACGGTAGTCCCCGGCGACAGTGCCGCGGCGGTCATCGACACCGGCCACATCCAGTACCTGCACCTCCACCGGGGCGGTGCCGACTTCCATATAGCCCAGCTTGACTGCGGCGCCGTAGGACAGGTCGATCAGGCGGTCGGAATGAAACGGCCCGCGGTCGTTCACCCGCACCACGATGCTCTTGCCGTTGTCGAGGTTGGTGATCCGGGCGTAACAGGGAATCGGCAGGGTCTTGTGTGCGGCGCTGGCCTGGTACAGGTCGTAGATCTCGCCGTTTGATGTCTGGTGGCCGTGGAATTTCGCGCCGTACCAGGAGGCGGTTCCCCGCATCCGGTAGCCCTTGTGGTCGTCCAGTATCTCGTAGGTGACCCCGTCGATCGTGTAGGGACTGGCATTGCCGACCGACAGGATGGGATCGGGTCGCGGCACCGCGTCGCGCACATCCGCCGGGTCGATCGGCCGTGGCGGCGCGCTGTCCCGCTCATGCTGGTAACGCGACGGGGCGCTGGCGCTGTCCGGCGGTGTATCGGGCCCGGGCTGCGCCGGTTCCGGCTGGCTGGTACAGCCCGCGATGACCAGAGCGAGCAGGCCCGCCAGTGCCAGCAGTGAACGCGGGATCACGACGCCACCTTCGCGGCGATGCGCTGGCTGAGCTGGTGTACACACATGGCGTACATGGCGCTGTGATTGTAACGGGTGATCACATAGAAGTTGTGGAAGCCCAGCCAGTACTCATAGCCGTCCTTCAGTTCGAACTGCATCGCGCTGGCGAGGGTCTCCGGGGCAACGGCGTGATCCGGGATCACCCCGACACTCGCGAACTGTGCCACCGTGTGCTCCGGCCGCAGGTTTTTCCTGCCCTGGACAAACCACTCCAGCGGCACCTCTCCCTTGACGGTAGCGCCCGTCACCACGGCATCGCCCTCGCGCCAGCCGTGCGCCTTGAAGTAGTTCGCCACGCTGCCTATCGCATCCACCGGGTTGTTCCAGATATCGGCGACACCGTCACCGTCGAAATCCACGGCGTAGCCGAGAAAACTGCTGGGCATGAACTGGCCATAGCCCATGGCGCCGGCATAGGAGCCCTTCAGCGACAGGGGGTCGAAACCCTGCTGGCGGGTCAGTATCAGGAAGCTTTTCAGCTCCGCGGTGAAAAATTCCGAGCGGGGCGGGTAGTCAAACGCCAGGGTGGACAGGGCATCGATCACCCGGTAGCTGCCGGCAATGCGTCCGTAATAGGTTTCGACCCCGATAATCGCGACGATAATCTCCGCCGGCACGCCGGTTTCACGCTCTGCTCTTTCCAGGGTAGCCCGGTGCTCCGCATAGAATTCCAGGCCCTGCTCCAGCCGCTTGTCATTGAGGAATATTTCACGGTATTCGAACCAGGGCTTGCTCTTTTCCGCGGGCCGCGCGATAGCCGTGAGAATACTCTCCTGGCGTTGCGCGGCGCTGAACACCACCAGCAGCTCCTCGCGATCGAAACCGTGCTCCTCCACCAGTTCATCCACCAGCGCCAGCGCCGCCGGATGAACGGAATAATTATCCGCGGCGCAGGAGAGCGCGCTCCAGAGGCAGGCGATCACCAGGGCAAACTTCAGGCTTACTGACATACTCTACTACTCGCTAATAGCTTGAGAAAAACAACCGCCGGAAGCTGGTTCAAGCCCGTCACCGGTGCCCCGTGGATTTTTCGGTGCTGATCGCCATGAGGACGCCAAAACCCGCCATCAGGGTCACAACCGAGGTCCCACCGGCACTCACCAGCGGCAGGGGTACCCCCACCACCGGCAATAATCCGGCGACCATGCCCATGTTAACAAAGATATAAACGAAAAACGTCAGGGTCAGGCTGCCAGCCATCATTCTGCCGAAACTGCTGCGGGCCCGGATCCCTATCCAGAAACCCCGCAACAGGATCAACAGGTAGAGGCTCATCAATACCAGCACCCCCCGCAGGCCGAATTCCTCGGACAGGACCGCGATGATGAAATCCGTGTGGCTCTCGGGCAGGAAGTCCAGGTGGGACTGGGTGCCGCTCATCCAGCCCTTGCCCTCCCAGCCCCCCGAGCCGATGGCAGTTTTCGACTGGATGATATTCCACCCCGCGCCGAGCTTGTCACTCTCGGGATCCAGCATGGTGAGGATCCGTTGTTTCTGGTAGTCCTTGAGCACAAACATCCAGGCCGGCCAGGCGGAGGCGGCGGCCAGCACCACCGCGCCGAAAATATAGCCCCAGCCCAGTCCCGCCATGAACAGCACGAACAGGCCACTGGCGGCAATCAGCAGCGCGGTGCCCAGGTCGGGCTGTTGCAATATGAGCACCGCGGGCACCCCCATCAGGGCCAGGCAGACCAGGATGGGGAAAAAGCGCGGCGGCAGGGTGCGGTCGGCCAGGTAGGCGGCGATGGTGAGGGGCAGCATGAGCTTCATGATTTCCGAGGGCTGGAAGCGAAACCCGCCGAGGGACAGCCACCGCTGGGCGCCTTTCGCGCCCACCCCGAACAGCATCACGGCCACCAGCATCCCCAGGCCCGCCAGGTAAAACCAGGGTGCCCAGCGCATGATCCGCGCCAGGCTCACCTGCGCGATGGCGAACATGATGACGTAGGCCAGCAGGAAGTAGCGAGCCTGCCGGACGACCGCCCCCATATCCTTGCCCGACCCGCTGTACAGCACGACCAGGCCATAGGCCGTCAGCGCCAGCAACAGCAGCAAAAGAGGGATGTCGATATGAAAACGCATGGCGGCACTGGGCCGGCGGGCCAGGTCGGCGGAACCCTGGTGCGGCATCTGGCGCAGGTAATCAGCCATCCACCGCCTCCCCGAACAACCAGGTGTCTATCACCTTGCGGGCGATGGGTGAGGCGGCCGAGCTGCCACCGCCATTTTCGACAATAATGGCCACCGCGATCGTCGGCGCCTCGGCCGGGGCAAAGGCGATGAACAGGCCGTGGTGGCGGTGGCGCTCCGCGACGTCCGCCTCGTTGTAGACGGAACCCTGGGCGATACCGATGACCTGGGCGGTACCGGTCTTGCCCGCCATGACGTACTGGATCCCCTTGGACAGCGCCTTGGCGGTGCCGCGCTGGCCGTGCACCACCTCGATCATCCCCTCATAGATCGCGTCCCAGAAGGCATCGGGAACGACGATAGGATCCAGCAGCGGCGCCGCCACCGGCTCGCCATCGACGGCGGCGAGCAGCCTGGGGGTGTGTCGCACCCCCTTGCTGGCCAGCACACTGGTGGCCACGGCCAGCTGCATGGGGGAGGTGAGCATGTATCCCTGGCCGATGCCCGCGCTGATGGTCTCCCCGGGATACCAGGGCTGGCCCATGGCATCGCGTTTCCAGCGGGTCGAGGGCAGCACCCCGCGGCGCTCGTTGGTGGTATCGATGCCGGTGCGCTCACCCAGGCCGAAAGGCCTGAGGTAGTCGTACATGCGATCGATGGTCAGGCGCCGGGCGAGGTCGTAAAAGTAGACGTCGCAGGACTCGGCGATCGCCATTTTCATATCCACCCGCGAGGCATGGCCGGTGCCGCGGATGCGCAGAATCCAGTCGCGGTACTTGCGCGAATCCCCGGGCAGGCTGTACCAGCCGGGGTCGGGCACCGTCGTTTCGGGGGTGACCAGGCCGGATTCGAGACCCGCCATGGACATGAACGGCTTGATGGTGGAACCCGGCGGGAACTGCCCCTGGATGGCGCGATTGAACAGCGGCACATCGAGGGAATCGCGCAGCGCGCTGTAATCCGCCGAGCTGATGCCGTTGACGAACAGGTTGGTGTCGAAGCCCGGCTTGGAGACCAGCGCCAGCACCCCACCGGTCAATGGATCGATGGCCACGACAGCGCCGCGGCGATCCCCCAGTGCCTCGTCCGCCGCCCGCTGTATGCGGATGTCGAGATTCAACACCAGGTCCGACCCGGGTTTCGGGTCGAAACGCTCCAGCACCCTCAGCACCCGGCCGTGGGCATTGGTTTCAACATTCTGGTAACCCACGTCCCCGTGCAGGATGTCCTCGTAGTATTTCTCGACCCCGACCTTGCCGACGTGGAAGGTGCCACGGTAATCCGACTCGTCCAGATAGAGTACTTCCTGCTCATTGATGCGACCGACATAGCCGATGGCGTGGGAGAACAGCTCGCCGTGGGGGTAATAGCGCAGCAGCTGGGCATCGACCACCACGCCCGGCAGGCGGTAGCGATTGACCGCGAGCCGGGCGCGCTCCGCCTCGGTAAGGCGAAAACGCAGGGGCACCGCCTCGTAGGGGCGCCGGCGCGCCAGCTTCTTCTCAAAATTGTCCAGGTCGCTGTCGCTGATCGGCAGCAACTCGCCCAGCTCCGCCAGGGTCTCCTCCAGGTCCGGGACCTGCTCGCGCACGATCGACAGCATGTAGCTCGGGCGATTGTCCGCCAGCAGCACACCATTGCGGTCGTAGATCAACCCGCGCTTGGGCGGCAGGGGCTGCAGTTGCACCCGGTTGCGCTCGGACTCGGTGCGGTACACCTCGTAATCGGTGACCTGCAGGGAATAGTAACGGACCAGGATGACGCCCAGCAGGCCGATGACCAGGAGAATGGCGAGGACCGTGCGGGCGTTGTTGATCCTGGTTTCGCGGTGCGAATCCTTGAGCTGGATGTGCTGTGGTGGCATCAGATAGTCTGTTGAAAAGCTACTCGCGATGATACGGGTGGTTGACGGTGATTGTCCAAGCCCGGTACAGCTGTTCGGCCAGTATCACCCGCACCAGCGGATGGGGCAGGGTCAGGTCACTGAGGGACCAGCGCGCGTCGGCCCGCTCCAGGCACCGGGGGGAGAGGCCGTCGGGGCCGCCGATCAACAGGCTGTAGTTGTCCCCCGACATCTGCCACGACGCCAGCTGCTGCGCCAGCTGCGCGGTGGTGATGCGTTTGCCCGGCACATCCAGCGCAATAACCTTGTCACCCGGGGGGATGGCCTTGAGCAGCTGTTCGCCCTCGCGCTCGCTCAATTGCCCGGCTGTGGCGCCCTGGGTTCGTCGCGCCAGCGGGATCTCACGCCAGAGCAGCTTGAGCTCCCGGGGCATGCGCCGGCAGTACTCCGCCACCGCCTCGCTAACCCAGGACGGCATCCTCGTACCAACGGCGATAACGCTTATTCGCATCAGGCGGGTGCATCGGGATTAACCCAGAGGCGCTCCAGATCGTAGAAGTCACGGGTAGCGGGCAACATGACGTGCACCACCACGTCGCCAAAGTCCACCAGCACCCACTCGCCGACATCCTCGCCCTCAACACCAAGCGGGCGCAGATCCTGTTTCTTGGCCTGCATGCAGACATTGTCCGCCAGGGACTTCACATGCCGGCTGGAGGTGCCGCTGGCAATGATCAGGAAATCCATCACGTCGGTCAGGCCGGTGACATCCAGGGTGACAATATTGACAGCCTTGAGGTCCTCCAGGGCGTCGACAACGATTTTCTTCTGCGCTTCAGCGTTCATTGCGTTTGCTCATTCCGTGTAGTGTCGCTTCATCAAATACCTCGTCAATGGTAGAGATCGTGGGCTTCAATATATTCCAGTACCGCCTGTGGCAACAGGTAGCGCGGGGATCGCCCCGCGGCCAGCAGGCCGCGGATTTCGGTGGAGGAGATGGCCAGGGGGCGCAGCTCTTCCACAAGAATACCCCCGTTGGGGCGCCGGCGCAGCCCGCGGGGATCCGCCAGGCGGTGGCGTCCCAGCCAGTCGGCAACGGGACCCTCAAGCGGCAGCTGCCAGCCGGGCCGGGCGATGACGACCACGTGGGCCCAATCCAGCAATTCCTGCCAGCGATGCCAGCTGTCTATGGCCAGCACCGCATCGCAGCCCAGCACCAGGCAGAGGCTGTGGCCGTCGCCCAACTCGCCCCGCAAGTCGATCAGGCTGTCGATAGTATAGGACGCACCCTCGCGCCCGAGCTCCCTGTCGTCACAGACCAGCCGCGGCTCTCCCGCCACCGCCAGCCTGACCATGGCGGCGCGGTGCACGGCGGCGCAGGCAGGCGTGTCCCGGTGCGGGGGCACTGCGGATGGCATCAGGCGCACCTCGTGCAGTTGCAGGCGCTCCACCAGCTCCAGGGCCGAGCGCAGGTGGCCGTAGTGAACCGGGTCAAAGGTTCCACCAAAGACCCCCACCGGGACCAGTGGTGCCGGCGACTCACTCAAGTGCGGACCTGCCCCTCACCAAATACCACATACTTGAGCGAGGTGAGGCCCTCGAGCCCCACCGGGCCGCGGGCGTGCAGCTTGTCGGTGGAGATGCCTATCTCCGCTCCCAGGCCGTACTCGAAACCGTCGGCGAAACGGGTGGAGGCGTTGACCATGACCGAGCTGGAATCCACCTCCCGCAGGAAACGCATGGCCCGGCCGTGGTCGCGGGTGACAATGCTGTCGGTGTGCAGGGAACTGTAGGTGTTGATGTGCTCGATCGCCGCCTCCAGGCCACGCACCACCCGCACCGCCAGGATGGGTGCCAGGTACTCCTCCCGCCAGTCCTGCTCGGTGGCCGCGGTCGCCCCGGGCAGAATGGCCCGGGTCCGCTCGCAGCCGCGCAGCTCGACGCCGGCCTCGGCGTAGGCCGCCCCCAGTCGCGGCAGCAGCGCGGCTGCCTCCGACTCGGCCACCAGCAGGGTCTCCATGGTATTGCAGGTGCCGTAGCGCTGGGTCTTGGCATTGATCGCGATGGCTATGGCCATGTCGGCGTCGGCGCCATCATCTATATAGACGTGACAAACGCCATCCAGGTGCTTGATGACAGGCACCCGGGACTCGGCGCTGATCCGCTCTATCAGGCCCTTGCCCCCCCGGGGCACGATCACGTCCACGTAGTCGGGCATGGTAATGAGGCGCCCCACCGCCGCCCGGTCCGCCGTGTTCACCACCTGGACCGCAGCTTCCGGCAGCCCGGCGGCCCGCAGGCCCTGGGCCAGGCAGTCGGCGATGGCGCAGTTGGAGGCCAGGGCCTCGGAGCCGCCGCGCAGGATAGTCGCATTGCCGGACTTCAGGCACAGGCTGGCCGCCTCGACGGTCACGTTGGGCCGGGATTCGTAAATGATGCCGATGACCCCCAGCGGCACCCGCATCCTGCCGACCTGGATCCCGCTGGGCATGGTGTTCATACCGGTGATGGCGCCCACCGGGTCGGGCAATTCGGCCACCTGGCGCAAGCCCTCCAGCATGGCGTCGATACGCGCCGGTGTGAGTTCGAGCCGGTCCATCAGCGGCGCGGCCAGGCCATTGGCTGCGCCTCGCGCCAGGTCCTCGGCATTGGCATCGGCCAGCCTCGCCCGGGCGCCGTCCAGCGCATCCCTGGTCGCCAGCAGGGCGCGATTGCGAACGGCGGTGCTGGACGCGGCCACCCCGCGCGAGGCGGCGCGGGCTGCCCGACCCAGATCGGTCATGTACTGGTCGACGTCCATCAAGAGGGTTCTGCTTCTGGCAAAAGCCGGCATTATACCCGAAGGGCCGGGGCCTTGTGCTAAGCTCAAGGCATAAATTATCCCGGGGAGTTCGGCGTGACAAAAACCATTGAACTGGAGTTTTTCTACGACTGTTCCAGCCCCTGGACCTACTTCGCCTTCACCCGGATGATTCCCCTGGCGGAGCGCCTGGGGGTGCCGGTGGACTGGCGCCCCATCCTGGTGGGCGGGGTCTTCAACGCGGTCAACCAGCAGGTATACAGCAGTCGCGAGGAGATGTTCACCCGGCCGGAAAACGAGAGAAAGCTGGCCTATTACCTCAAGGACCTGGGGGACTGGGCCGAGCTGTGCGGGGTGACCGCCAGGTGGCCCCAGGGACACCCCATCAACAGCGTGAAGGCCATGCGCGGCGCGTTTTTCGCCCGGGAGCAGGGATTGCTGTTGCCCTATTCCCGGGCGGTGTTCGCCACCTACTGGGGCGGAGAAACACCCGACATCGCCAGCGACGAGGTACTGGCGGGCATCTGCCGCCAGGTGGGGCTGGACCCGGCGGGATTCTTCGACGCCATCGCCAGCCAGGACTACAAGGACCGGCTGCGCGCCAATACCGACGAGCTGATCGCGCGGGGCGGCTTCGGCTCGCCGACGATTTTTATCAATGGCGACGACATGTATTTCGGCAACGACCGGCTGCCCCTGGTGGAACACCGGCTGCAGCAGTTGCTCGCCGACCGCTAGTGCCGGTCGACGTATTAACGTTTACGTTAACGTAAACTTGCGCTATAGTCTCCTGAAGCAGCAATAACCCGGGACACCCGCTCGATGAACGGCAAGACCCATACCATCTCAGAGCTGGCGCAGGAATTCGGGGTCACCACCCGGACCATCCGCTTCTATGAGGAAAAAGGCCTGATCAGCCCGCTGCGGCAAGGCCAGAAGCGGCTGTATTCCAACTCCGACCGGGTGCGCATCAAGCTGATCCTCAGGGGCAAGCGCATCGGCATGAGCCTGCAGGAGTGCGTCGACTTCATCGACATGTACGACCCCGAACACAACAACGCCGAGCAGCTGAGGTCACTCATCGACAACGTGAAGCGTCGCCGCGAGAGCCTGCTGCAGCAGAAAAAGGATATAGACGACATGCTGGCGGGCCTGGATGAGGTCCAGGGCCTGTGCGAGGAATCGCTGGCCGGCGGCAGAACCCGCAAGAACAACCCCAACCCCGAAAAGCACTGACAGGACACCACCATGAATACCGGATACCCCACCCTCAATTTCGGCCTCGGCGAAGAGCTGGACATGCTGCGCGACGCCGTCTACCAGATGTGCCAGAAGGAGATCGCGCCGCGGGCGGCCCAGATCGACCGCGACAACCAGTTCCCCGCCGACCTGTGGCGCAAGTTCGGCGACATGGGCCTGCTGGGTATCACCGTCGACGAGGCGTACGGCGGCAGCAATATGGGCTACCTGGCCCACGCCATCGTGATGGAGGAGATCAGCCGGGCCTCCGCCTCCGTCGGCCTGTCCTACGGCGCCATGTCCAACCTGTGCCTGAACCAGATCCGCAAAAACGGCAGCGAGGCGCAGAAGCAGAAATATCTGCCGAAGCTCTGCAGCGGTGAGCATGTCGGCGCACTGGCCATGTCCGAGGCCAATGCCGGCTCCGATGTGGTCAGTATGAAGCTGGCCGCCCGCAAAGAGGGCGACAAGTACATTCTCAACGGCACCAAGATGTGGATCACCAACGGACCCGACGCCGACGTCTACGTCATTTACGCCAGGACGGACCCGGCTGCAGGCGCCAAAGGCATCACCGCTTTCCTGGTGGAGCGGGACTTCCCCGGGTTCTCCCGCTCCCCGAAGCTGGACAAGCTGGGCATGCGCGGCTCCAACACCTGCGAGCTGGTGTTCGAGGATGTGGCGGTGCCCGCGGAAAACGTGATGCGCGGCGAGGGCGACGGTGTCAGGATCCTCATGTCGGGGCTGGACTACGAGCGCACGGTATTGTCCGGCGGCCCGGTGGGCATCATGCAGGCCTGCGTCGACGAGGTGCTGCCCTACCTGCACACGCGCCAGCAATTCGGGCAGAGTATCGGCGAGTTCCAGCTGATGCAGGGCAAGCTGGCCGACATGTATGCCGACCTCAACGCCTGCCGCGCCTATCTCTACGCGGTTGCCGGCGCCTGCGACCGGGGCGAGGAAACCCGCCAGGACTGCGCCGCGGTGATCCTCTACACCGCGGAGAAAGCCACCCAGATGGCCCTGCAGGCGATCCAGGCGCTCGGCGGCTTCGGCTACACTAACGAGTCCAGCGCCGGCCGCCTGCTGCGGGACGCCAAACTGTATGAAATCGGCGCGGGCACCTCGGAGATCCGCCGGATGCTGATCGGCCGCGAACTGTTCAACGCAACCGCATAGGACCCTGTATGAGTGCCATCCAGTCACGCATCAACACCCGGGACGCCGGCTTCGTCGCCAACCGCGAGGCCATGCAGGCCCAGGTCGACGACCTGCGCAAGGTGGTCGACCAGGTCCGCCAGGGCGGCGGCGCCAGGGCCCAGGAGCGCCACACCGCCCGCGGCAAGCTGCTGCCGCGGGAGCGGCTCAACGCGGTACTGGACCCGGGCTCACCGTTCCTGGAGCTGTCCCAGCTGGCGGCTTATCGGGTCTATGAGGACAATGTGCCCGGCGCCGGGATCATCACCGGCATCGGCCGTATCGCCGGCCAGGAGTGCATGATTTTTGTCAACGACGCCACGGTCAAGGGCGGCACCTACTACCCGCTGACCGTCAAGAAACAGGGCCGCGCCCAGACCATCGCCCAGGAAAACCACCTGCCCTGCATCTACCTGGTGGACTCCGGCGGCGCCTTCCTGCCACTGCAGGATGAGGTGTTTCCCGACCGGGAACACTTCGGCCACGCCTTTTACAACCAGGCCCGCATGTCCGCCATGGGTATCCCCCAGATCGCCGCGGTGCTCGGCTCCTGCACCGCCGGCGGCGCCTACCTGCCCGCCATGGCGGACGAGTCCATTATCGTCAAGAACCAGGGCACCATCTTCCTGGGGGGGCCGCCGCTGGTGAAAGCCGCCACCGGCGAGATCGTCAGCGCGGAAGAGCTCGGCGGCGCCGACGTTCACTGCCGCACCTCGGGGGTGACCGACCACTACGCCAACAATGACCACCACGCGCTGGAACTGGTGCGCCGTGCGGTCAGTCGCCTGAACCGGGTCAAGCCCGTGTCGATGGACCTGCGGGAACCGGTGGAGCCCCTGTACCCGGCAGAGGATATCTACGGCGTCATCCCCGCGGACAAGAAGCAGCCCTACGATGTGCGCGAGGTGATCGCCCGCATCGTCGACGGCTCGGACTTCGACGAGTTCAAGGCCCTCTATGGCGAGACCCTGGTCTGCGGCTTTGCCCGTATCCACGGCTACCCGGTGGGCATCATCGCCAACAACGGCATTCTGTTCGGCGAGTCGGCGGTCAAGGGCGCCCATTTCGTCGAACTCTGCGCCCAGCGCAAGACGCCGCTGGTATTCCTGCAGAACATCACCGGCTTTATGGTGGGCAAGCAGTACGAGGCCGGCGGTATCGCCCGCCACGGCGCGAAGATGGTGCACGCGGTGGCCTGCGCCAATGTGCCGAAGTTCACCGTGATCATCGGCGGCTCCTTCGGCGCGGGCAATTACGCCATGTGCGGCCGCGCCTATGAGCCGCGCCTGATGTTCATGTGGCCCAATGCCCGCATCTCGGTGATGGGCGGGGAGCAGGCGGCCGGCGTGCTGGCGACTGTCCGCCAGGATGTCCTCTCCCGCGACGGCAAGGGGATGTCGGCGGAGGAGGAAGCCGCGTTCAAGCAGCCCATTCTCGATCTGTATGAGAAGCAGGGTCATCCCTATTACGCCTCGGCGCGGCTGTGGGATGACGGGGTGATCGACCCGGCGGATACGCGCATGGTGCTGGGCCTGGCGATTTCGGCCAGTCTCAATGCGCCGATTGAAGAGTCGAAGTTTGGCGTGTTCAGGATGTGATCGCGATGAATAATTCGCTCTACAGTTCTGTTCCATTCCCGGCCCAGGCCCCGAAAGGGGTGGCCGCGACACGCTGCAAGTACGTCCATGTAAGCTCGTCTCGGCCATCCATGGCCTCTAACGGTCCCGACCACCCCTTTCGCGCCCTGTGCCTCGTCCTGGCAGAGAAATGAGAGAAACTCATGTTTGACAAAATTCTGATTGCCAACCGCGGCGAGATCGCCTGCCGCGTCATCAAGACCGCGCGGCGTATGGGGATTGCCACCGTAGCCGTCTACTCGGACGCGGATCGCAATTCGCTGCATGTGCGCATGGCGGACGAGGCGGTGCATATCGGCGCCGCCCCGGCCCGGGAGTCCTACCTGCTGGGGGATCGGATCCTGGCGGCGGCGCGGGCGACGGGCGCCCAGGCGATTCACCCGGGTTACGGTTTCCTGTCGGAGAACGCGGGTTTTGCCCGGGCCTGTGCGGAGCAGGGTGTGGTGTTTATCGGCCCGCCCACCGGGGCGATCGAGGCGATGGGTTCCAAGTCGGCGGCCAAGCGTATTATGGAGGCCGCGGGTGTGCCCCTGGTGCCGGGTTATCACGGCGATGACCAGGACCCGGCGCTGCTGCGGGCGGCGGCCGAGGAGATGGGTTACCCGGTGCTGCTCAAGGCCACGGCCGGGGGCGGCGGCAAGGGCATGCGCCAGGTCTGGTCGGGGGAGGAGTTCGACGGGGCGCTGGCGGCGGCCAAACGGGAGTCCCTGGCCAGTTTCGGCGACGACACGATGCTGGTGGAGAAATACCTGACGAAACCGCGCCATGTCGAGCTGCAGGTGTTCTGCGACAACGCCGGCAATGGTGTCTACCTCGCGGAGCGGGATTGCTCCGTGCAGCGCCGCCACCAGAAGGTGATCGAGGAGGCTCCCGCCCCGGGTATGACCGAGGCGTTGCGCAGCCGGATGGGCGATACGGCGGTCAAGGCGGCCCAGGCGATCGACTATCGCGGCGCCGGCACGGTGGAGTTCCTGCTGGACGAGGACGGCAGTTTCTATTTCATGGAAATGAATACCCGGCTGCAGGTCGAGCACCCGGTGACCGAGATGATCACCGGCCAGGACCTGGTGCAGTGGCAGTTGCTGGTGGCGGCGGGCGAACCGCTGCCCCTGGCCCAGGACCAGGTGCGGATCCGCGGTCACGCCTTCGAGGCGAGGGTCTATGCGGAGGACCCCGACAACGATTTTCTCCCGGTCACCGGCACCCTGGGTTACCTGCAGCCACCCCAGGAGAGCCAGCACGTGCGGGTGGATACGGGGGTGCGGCAGGGGGACGAGGTCAGCGTCTACTACGACCCGATGATCGCCAAGCTGATCGTCTGGGACGAATCCCGGGAGCGCGCCCTGCAGCGGCTCGCCACCGCCCTGGCGGCCTACCGCATCGGCGGTACGGTGACCAACCTGGACTTCCTGTACAACCTGGCCACCAGCAAACCCTTCCGGGAAGCGGAGCTGGATACCGGATTTATCGAAAAGCACGCGCAGCTGATTTTCCATCAGCGGCCCCAGGACCTGGAGCGGGAGCTGCCGCTGGCGGCCCTTGCCCTGTTGCTGTACAAGCAGCAACAGGGCAGTGCCAGCGCCTGGGTCGACCCCTGGTCGCCCTGGCAGGGCGGCAGTGCCTGGCGCCTGAATGAACCCCACGCACACCACCTGACCCTGCACTGCCACCAGCAGGACCACGCGGTCGAGGTGGAGCAGCGGGGCGCGCTGTATGTCGTGCGCGCCGCGGGTCGGGAGGTGCAATTGCAGGGCGAGTTGCTGGGCGATATTCTGCAACTGGAGGTCGAGGGGCATCGCCAGCGGGCCACCCTGGCCCGCACCCAGGACGGTTTCACCCTGTACCTGGCAAAGGGCGCCTGCCACTTCCGGGAGGTGCTGCCCGACATCGGGGAAGCCGACGGGGCGGGGGCCGCAGCCGGGCTCAAGGCCCCGATGAACGGCACGATCGTCGCCCTGCTGGCGGACATTGGCAGCGCCGTGGAAGCCAATACCCCACTGCTGGTGATGGAGGCAATGAAAATGGAGCACACGATAAGGGCGCCGCTGGCGGGCACGGTCAAGGCGTTTTATTACCAGCCCGGCGACCTGGTGGACGGCGGCGCGGAGCTGCTGGATTTCGCCGCCGCGGGGGGCGAATCTTGACCCTGCCGGCCGAGGTGACGCTGGTGGAGGTCGGCCCCCGCGACGGCCTGCAGAACGAAAAGCAGACCATCCCGCTGGCGGCCAAGCTGCAACTGATCGACGACCTCGGCGCCGCCGGCCTGAAGGTGATCGAGGCCGGCAGCTTCGTCAACCCGAAATGGATTCCCCAGATGGCGGACAGCGCGGCAGTGTTTGCCGGCATCGCGCGCCGCCCCGGGGTGCGCTATACCGCCCTCACCCCCAACCTGCAGGGCTTCGAGCGGGCGCTGGACGCCGGCGCGGATGAAGTGGCGATCTTTGCCGCCGCCTCGGAGGCGTTCTCCCGCAAGAACATCAACTGCAGCATCGCCGAGAGTGTGCAGCGCTTCACCGAGGTCATGGCCGCGGCCCGCGAGCACGGGATACCGGTGCGGGGTTATGTCTCCTGCGTGCTGGGCTGCCCCTATGAAGGGGCGATCAGCCCCGAGGCCGTGGCCGCCATCACCGGGGAGCTGCTGGCCATGGGCTGCTACGAGGTGTCCCTGGGAGACACCATCGGCACCGGCACCGCCGGCAGCATGCAGCGCCTGCTGGACACCCTGCTGGGCCGCTTCGAGGCGGGTCAGCTGGCGGTGCACTGTCACGACACCTACGGCCAGGCCCTGAGCAATATACTCATCGCCCTGCAACACGGCATTGCCACCGTGGATGCGTCCCTGGCCGGGCTCGGCGGCTGCCCCTATGCCAGGGGAGCCTCGGGCAATGTCGCCACCGAGGACGTGGTGTATATGCTCAACGGGCTGGGTATCGAGACGGGCCTGGACCTGGACGCCCTGGTGCGGGCCGGCAACCGCATATCCGGCGTACTGGGTCGCCCCAACGGCTCGCGCACCGCCACCGCGCTCACTCCGGGATCCGCCTGAGGTGGGCTGCCGGCCGGAGCCGGGCCCCTGCGCCGGGGGCGGTACATGAGCCGGGAGGCAGCGGAGACAATTAACGCCGGCTTCCTGCGCCTGCGCGTGCTGGCAGCCCTGCTGATCACCCTCTCGGGGATAGGCCAGGTGGCGGCACTGTGGTTCCGGGAACTCACCGGCGCCGCCCTGATCGACGCGTTTATCGGGGTGGTCTATATCATTATCGGTATCGGCCTGCAGGGGCAGTCGCGCTTCACCCTGTTTCTGGCGATAGCCGCGCCGGCCGCGGCCGCCGCGCTGGTGCTCAACGCAAGCCCACCGGGTGCGCCCGGCGCACTGCAGATCGGCCGCTTGCTGACAGACCTGGCCGTGATTATCTGCAGCACCGTGGTGCTGGCCAATACCCGGGACTGAGCGCCGGGCCGCTCAACCCGCCGCTGCCGCCCTGGCCCGGCGCTCATCGACAAACAGGTAGCAGCCGCTGTCCTCGGGCACTTCCGCCAGGGGCCTGTTGACCTGCTCGGGGGTGGGACCGTAACGATCCGCCAGCGGGCGCAGCTTCTCCAGGTCGAAGTTGTACAGGCGCGCCG
Organism: Halieaceae bacterium; assembly: GCA_036350855.1. Lineage (GTDB taxonomy): Bacteria > Pseudomonadota > Gammaproteobacteria > Pseudomonadales > Halieaceae > JARRPM01. Next base: position 12,883 of record JAZBNW010000132.1, on the reverse strand, counting down.
CATTCTCCCCCAGGATCATCCTGCGCTCCCGCTCCGGTACGCCCGGGAAGGTCAACTGCAGGGATTCCAGGTTATAGGGGAACGTGCCCTCGTAGTGGGGGTAGTCGTTACCCCAGCAGATCTGCTCTATGCCCACCTGCTCGCGGCCATCGAGCTCCGCCAGGCTGGGGAAACTCGCGCCGTAGTAGCAGTTGCGCCGGGCGTAAAAACTGGGGGGTTCCCGCAGCACCCACTGCATGCCCGAGTAGTCCATTTCGCCGATCGCGCCGGCATTGAAGCCCTCGTGGATGCGGTCGAGGCTCTGCAGCATCGCCGGCGCCCAGGAGCAGCCGGACTCGGTGAGGATATATTTCAGCCGGGGATAACGCTCGAAAACGCCGCTCAGCAGCAGGTGGCTGTAGCCTCGCTTGCAGTGGAACGGCACCTCCGATATCCACAGGGCCTCGGCTACCGGGCCGCTGCCATAGTCGGGCAGGCCCTGGCCGGAGTGCTGGTTCATCACCAGGTTACAGTCCTGGATCGCCGCGTACAGGGGTTCCCAGTCGGGGTGGTAGAGCGGCTTGAGCCAGGTGCAGTCCTCGGGCACCAGGGGCAGCAACACCCCGCCGCGCAGGCCCGCCTCGGCGATCCACTGCACATCCTTGATGGCCTCCTCGATATTGTTGGGCAGTATCAGCCCGACCCCGGCGCGGCGCACCGGATCCTCGTCGCAGAAGTCCTTGAGCCAGCGGTTGTGGGCGCGAATCCCCGCCAGCGCCCGCTCGTAGTGTTCCGGTCGCGGGGGCTGGGCGGTGACGATACTCTTGGCAAAAAACGGCGGGACGGTGTTGGGATAGACCACCTCCCCCACCACCCCCTGGCTGTTCTGGTCGGCGCTGCGCACCTCGAAATCCCAGTTGCGCAGCTTCTTGGTGCCGTAGTGCTGCTGGGACGGATTGCGGTAGCCGCCGCGCCACTCGTCGAAGGCCTCGCGCCACTGTGGGTCGAGATACTCGCGGTACTGGGCGTGACTGCCCCCCGCATGGGTATCAGCCGTGATCAGAATATAGGGTTCGTTGCTCAAACCGGGCCTCCCTCGGAGCTTGTGCCAGGCGACAGCATAACAACGGCCCCGTGCGCTTCACTATTTTGCCGGCACAGGAATCGGGCCACGGCTCAATTGCTTGGACCAGGGCTCCATTGCTGGCTATGATGGCGGCGCCCCGCAGCCCGGACCCACCCGCAACGACAGGAACCTGCTACCGCCATGGCACTCAAGCCCACCATCTACAAGGCCCAGATCGAGCTGGCTGACAGCGACAGCAACCGCTACGAGACCCTGGCCCTGACCCTGGCGCGGCACCCGTCCGAGACACTGGAGCGGATGGCCGCACGCCTGCTGGCCTATTGCCTCAACCTCGCCCGGGGTTTGGAATTTACCCGGGGGCTGTCCACCGCGGACGAGCCGGATATCTGGCTGCACAGCGACAGCGGTGAAATCGACCACTGGATCGAGGTGGGCCAGCCCGAGCATGCCCGGCTGCGCAAGGCCTGCGGGCGCTCGCGACGGGTCAGCCTGTACACCTTCGGCAAGAGCAGCGACACCTGGTGGAAGCTCAATGGCGAGGCCATCAGCGCCCTGCCCCGCCTGCAGGCCTGGCAGTTCAGCTGGCCGGAGATCGTGGCGGTGGCGGCGCTGCTGGATCGCACGGTGCAACTGAGCGTGAGCATCGTGGGCGGCATGATCTACGTGGACAACGGCAGGGATTCCGCCAGTATCGAACCGCGCCTGTTGCACGCGGCCGGTTGAATCCCTCAGTGGGCCGCGAGTGGCCCCTCGGTGGCGGGCTTGCGTTGCAGCAGCAATAGCAACAGCAGGTTGGCCAGGCTGTAGACGATGCCGGCCAGCAGCAGCGCGCCGGCCGCGCCCGCGGACCAGGCCGCCAGCAGCAACAGGGACAGGCCCGCCAGGCGCAGCAGATCCCAGCGCAGCAGGCGCCGGGCCTGCCACCCCTCCAGCCACAACGCCGTGGTCACCATTCCCGCCAGCAGCGTCGCCCACAGGGCGAAGCCGCCCCAGTAGGACAGGCTGGTCTTCTGCATATAGTCGAGCAACAGTACCGCCGCGACCAGTTGCGCCAGGGCGTAAAGCCCCACCAGCGGCGGCACCGGCGGGTCGAATTTACGGAAATCGGCGAGATCGGTTTTGTCGCGCGGGAAACGGCGGGCCACGTCCTGCGGGCGCCAGCCGGTGCGGGACACCCAGACCCGCAGCTTGTCGCGCCAGCGGGCCGTATGCCAGCTGTCGCGGAACATGTCGACGTAGATATGGGTCAGGGCCCGCACCGGGTTCCAGCTCTTCAGGGCGCCGCGGATCCCGTACACCGGGGGCTCACTGGCCAGCTCTTCCTGGAAGGTGCCGAACAGGCGATCCCAGAGAATGAAAATACCGCCGTAATTGCGGTCCAGGTAGATATCGTTCTGGGCGTGGTGCACCCGGTGGTTCGACGGGGTGACGAAGATCCACTCGTACCAGCCCAGCTTCGGCACATGCTCGGTGTGCACCCAGAACTGGCAGATCAGGTTGATGGCCCCCACCGTGACCACCACCTCGGCGGGGATGCCGAGCAGGTACATCGGGATGTAGAAGATCCAGCCCAGCAGGAAACCGGTACTGGTCTGGCGCAGTGCCGTGGTGAGGTTGTAGTCCTCGCTCTGGTGATGGGCCACATGGGCGGCCCACAGGATGGTGCGCTCGTGCCCCATCCGGTGCAGCCAGTAGTAACACAGGTCATACAGGACCGTGGCCAGCACCCAGGTGAACCAGTGGCTGGCGTCCATCAACGGCAGGGAAAAATACTGCGTGATGAGATAGTAGACATAGCCCCCCACGCCCAGCGTGACGAAGCGGCGGGCCTGGCTCAGCACGCCCAGGAACAGGCTGCTGACACTGTCGCTAAGGCGGAACGTGTTGCGGTGACGGGCCATACCGTAAAGCCACTCCAGGATGATGGCCAGGATGAAAAACGGCACCGCGTAAACGATGAGATTCACGATAGGGTTCCTGCGCTCACTGCATGCCTTCTCCCTGAAGGGTGGGCCACTTTTCCGAGCGCGACAGTGTAATACGCCCGGGCGGAAAATCCAGCGGGAGCGGCATAAAGTGAGGGCCGATTCTGGCTAGTATCGACAACGGGACAGGCCTATATTGACGCCATGCACAGCCAGCACGCCAACAGCAGCCAGATCGAACCGCCGGACCCGGAAACCTGCCGCCGGGCGCGGCTGGCCCGGGATCCCCGTTTCGACGGGGAATTCTTCCTGGCAGTGCGCAGCACCGGCATCTACTGTCGCCCTGTCTGCCCCGCCAGGGCCCCCGCCGAGAAGAATGTCAGCTACTATCGCAGCTCCTTCCAGGCCGCCGAGGCGGGCTATCGACCCTGCCTGCGCTGCCGGCCCGAGTCCGCCCCTGACAGCCCCGCCTGGCGCGGTACGTCCACCACCGTGCAGCGCGCGCTCGGCCTGATCCAGCAGGGCGCGCTCAACGACGGCTCGCTGGCGGGGCTGGCGGCGCGGCTGGGCGTGGGGGAACGCTACCTGCGCAAACTGTTCGAACGGGAACTGGGCTGCTCGCCCCGGGACGTGGCCCTGCACCAGCGCCTGCTGTTCGCCAGCAAGCTGCTGGGCGAAACCACCCTGCCCATCACCGATGTGGCCTTTGCCGCGGGCTTTGGCAGTGTGCGCCGCTTCAATGACGCGGTGCGCAAGCGCTTCAGGCTGACCCCGGGAGAGCTGCGCCGCAGGCGGGCCACCGCCGCCAGCGGCAGCGGCATCAGGCTGCAACTGCACTACCGGCCACCCTACGACTGGGACAGCGTCATCGCGTTTTTCGAGCGCCACGCCATTGCCGGGGTCGAGAGCGTCAGCACCGCTTGCTACCAGCGCAGGCTGTCACTGGATGGCGCACCGGCCACCCTGCGGGTCAGCCCGCTGGCGGGCCGTCACGCCCTGCAACTGGAGCTGGAGACCCCTGACCAGAGTGTGCTGATGCCTGTCGTGGCCAGGGTGCGGCGCATGTTCGACCTGGATGCCAACCCGGCGGTTATCGCTGACACCCTGCAGCGCGACCCCGCCCTGGCACCGCTGCTGGCGCAGTTTCCCGGCATGCGGGCGCCGGGGCACTGGTCACTGTACGAGGCCGCGATTCGCGCGATCGTCGGCCAGCAGGTCAGCACCGTCGCGGCGCGCAGTATCTGCGGCCGGCTGGCGGCGGTGACCTGTGACGACCCGGCACACCCCGTCTTCCCGAGCGCCGGGGCCATCGCCGACCTGGACGACAGCCACTTCCCCATGCCCGGCAGGCGCCGGGACAGCCTGCGGACCCTGTGCGAGCAGCTGCGCGATCGTGAGGACGCACTGGATCTGGCTGCGCTGGGACAGGTCCCGGGCGTCGGCCCCTGGACCCTGGCGATGGTCGCCATGCGCGGTGGCGGCGACCCGGATATCTTTCCCAACAAGGACCTCGGACTGGAAAAGGCCTGGCAGACCCTGGCCGGCCCGGACCAGCCGCTGGCTCACCACGCGACACACTGGCGCCCCTGGCGCTCCTATGCCGCCAACCTGCTCTGGAGGAGCCTGAGCCCATGAATTACCAGTTCCTGGATACCCCGATCGGCACATTGCGCCTCGTTTCCAACGGCGCCGCCCTGGTGAAAATCGAATTCGAGGGGCACTACAGCAGCGCCGATGCGGACGAGGCGGCGAGTGACCCCGTGCTGGAGGCCTGCGCCAGCCAGTTGCGCGACTATTTCGCCGGTACGCGGGACCAGTTCGAGCTGCCGCTGGCGCCGGCAGGTACCGACTTCCAGCGCGCGGTGTGGGCGGCCCTGTCCGCCATCCCCCACGGTGAGCTGCGCAGTTATCGCGACATCGCCGTGGCGATCGACAATCCCGCCGCGGTGCGGGCGGTGGGGGCGGCCAACGGCCGCAATCCCATTCCGGTGGTCGTGCCCTGCCACCGGGTGATCGGCAGCGACGGCTCCCTGACGGGCTTTGCCGGAGGGCTGGCGATCAAGCGGCAACTGCTTGAACTGGAGGGGTCGCTGGGTGAACTGCCGTTTGGCAGTTGAGCGGCGTTGGCTCGACGCGCTCAGGCGTTGAGGTCGGGGATCATGTCGTCTTTCAGGCGCTCGATGGCGTCCTTCAACTTCAGTTTTTCCTTCTTCAGGCGCTGCAGGAGAATCTGGTTCTGGTAGGGAAAACCGTAGAGTTCGGCGATTTTACTGTCCAGCACGCGGTGCCGGGTCTGCAGCTGCAGCAGGCGCATGGCGGGGGTAAGCGGCTCATTGGCTGCATCATCGCCGGATCCGGCGCCATTGTGGGTGAACTCGCTCATGCTGTAACCGGCAATACCACTACTGTTGTGCGACAAGAGCACAACTCTATACCCACAGGGAAGCCCTGCACAAGCACTCTCGACGAGGCACTCCCGGCGAGGCAGTCCCGGCAAAGCATGGCGCTGGTCACGGCAGCCGCTCCGCCAGCAGCTCTGCCCACAGGGGGCTCGCGGTGTCGGCGATTCCGTAGAAGTGCGGACTGTACAGCGACTCCTGGCAGTTGTAGCGCAGCGGCCTGCCCGCCATGTCCAGCAGGGCGCCGCCCGCGGCTTCCAGCACGGCCTGGCCCGCCGCGGTGTCCCATTCGCAGCAGGGTGAAAAACGGGGGTAGAAATCACCCTCGCCCCGGGCCAGCTGGCAGAACTTGAGGGCACTGCCGCTGTCCAGCCGCTCGACCGGGCCCCAGTGCCGGCGCAGCCAGGCGAGGCAGGCGTCCAGTTTATCGTTGCGATGACGGCGGCTGGCCAGCACCGCCAGGTCATTCCCGGGCTGCAGTTTGCGCACCGCCAGGGGGTGTCGCTCCCAGAGGCCCCGGGGCTGGTACTGATAGCGATGGGCGGCCTGCCCGGGAATGCCGACATAGGCGGCCTGTTCCAGCGGCAGGTAGAGCACACCCAACACGGGCCGATGGTCCTCGACCAGGGCGATATTAATGGTGAACTCCCCGGTACCCGCCAGGAACTCCCTGGTACCGTCGAGGGGGTCTACCAGCCAGAAGCGTTTCCAGCTGCGGCGCCCCACCAGGGCGGCCGGGGGTGACTCCTCCGACAGGATCGGCAGCTGCGGCTCCAGGGCCGCCAAACCGGCCTGCAACAGGGCATTGGATTCCGTGTCGGCCAGGGTCAGGGGCGACCTGTCGTCCTTGTACTCGAAGTCGTTGCCCGGGGCGTGGTAATGGCGGCAGATGAGCGCGCCGGCCTCCCTGCAGAGCGCCAGCAGCGGATCCACCAGGCTCGCTAAATCCTGCACATGTCCTCCCGATAACTGCCCGCTACTATACCATTGTCCCGGGCGGGCGCTGGCGTGCCCGTGAAAAACGGGCATAATCACGCCACGACAAAGGGCTGGGAAGATGATCGACTGGGACGCAATCGACACCGTTTTGCTGGATATGGACGGCACGCTGCTGGACCTGCACTTCGACAACTATTTCTGGATGGACCACCTGCCGCGGCTGTATGCCGCCAGGCACCGGATCAGCGAGGAGGCATCCGCCGCCCACCTGAAGGACACCTTCCACAGCGGCGAGGGCACCCTGCAGTGGTATTGCCTGGACCACTGGTCGGAGCAGCTGGAGATGGACATTCCCGCCCTGAAGCGTGAAATCCAGCATATGATCCGGGTGCGGCCTTTCGCCCTGGAATTCCTGGCAAGGCTGCACGCCAGCCGGCAGGACGTGGTGATGGTGACCAATGCCCACCGCAAGACCCTGGAGATCAAGATGGCCAACGTGGACATCACCGGCTGGTTCGACCGGGTGGTGGTGTCACACGACCTGCAGGCGCCCAAGGAGAACCAGGCCTTCTGGCACCGGCTGCAGGCGCTGCACCCCTTCGACCCGGGCAGGACCCTGTTGATCGACGACACCGAGCGGGTACTGGATTCGGCCCGGGAATACGGCATCGCCCATTTGCTGACCCTGCTGCAGCCGGACAGCCAGGGGCAGAAACGCCTGAGCACACGCTTCCCCGGCATCCACCACTTCGACGAAATCATGCAGGGACTGCCCGCCCATGACTGACCAATACCACAGCGGCGCGAAACTACGACTGGACAAATGGCTGTGGGCGGCGCGTTTTTTCAAGACCCGCAGCCTGGCCAAGGCCGCCGTGGAAGGCGGCAAGGTGCAGCTGGCGGGGCAGCGGGTAAAAGTGTCCCGGGAAATCAGCGAGGGTGACATCCTGCAGATCCGCCAGGGCTGGGACGAGCGCGTGGTGGTGGTGAAAGCCCTGAGTGAGCAGCGCCGCGGTGCCCCAGAGGCCCAGCTGTTGTACGAAGAGACTGCGGACAGTATCGCCAAACGCGAGGCAGCGGCCGCTGCCCGCAAGGCTGCGGGCGGCATGATCGACCGCCCGGCGCAGCGCCCCGACAAGCGCCAGCGACGCCAGATTCACCGTTTCAAGGATTCGTCTTACTGACGGGTCAACCGATGCAGATGGTGTTGCGGCCCCGGTGTTTGGCCTGGTACAGCGCGGTGTCGGCGCGCTTGATAATGTCCGCCGCCGTGAGGTCGGCATCGGGCGTGACACTGACCACCCCCTGGCTGACCGTGATGTTGCCGCCCAGCGGCGATTTTTCGTGGGACATCGCCTCGAGCGCCACCAGCTCCTGCAGGCGCTCCGCCGTGCGCACCGCGGCCTCGGCCGAGGCCGCGGGCAATACCAGGATGAACTCCTCGCCACCGTAGCGACCGACCATTTCACCGGCGCGGCTGGTGGCGCGCTGCATCACGTCCGCGAGCCGTTTCAGCACGATATCCCCGGCCTGGTGGCCGTAGTTGTCGTTGTAGTCCTTGAAATAATCCACGTCCAGCAGGATAACCGCCAGCCAGGCCTTGCCGCGGCGGGCGCGGTTGATTTCGTCCTGCAGCACCTTGTTGATCAGGCGCCGGTTGCCCAGGCCGGTCAGCTCGTCGACATTGGCGAGGTCTGTCAGCTGGCGCCGGGCATCGCGCAACTGGCGGTTGCGCTCGCGCAATGAAACAGTCAGGTCGCCCAGCTCCTGGGACATGGTCTCCCGCTCCCAGTTGAGCGAAATCATATTGCGGAAGGAATGGTAGACGCGGTCACTGACCGAGATCAGCAGTGCGCAGAATGCCAGCAGCAGCAGGCCGATCAACAGATTGTTGGAATGATCCCAGTAGTGCACCAGGCTCCACCAGGCGATGGGCCACAGCGAGGCGAAGACATACACCACGAAATATTCCCGCACCATCACCGAATAGCCCAGGGAGAACGCCGTGATCATCACGATGATCAGCAGAAACATGTACTGCATGGTGACCGGCACCCGGGTGGCCGTGTAGATATAGGCAACAGACCAGATGGCGCCGGTGAGGGCGGTACCCAGGAGCAACTGCCAGAACACCCGGCGGGGCCGGCTCTGGTAGCTGCGCTCCACCAGCGCATTGCTCATCTGCAGGGAACGCAGCAGCAGCAGGATAAAAAACCCGGCCGCCCACAGCAGCAGCACCGAGAACGACAGGTATTGCCAGAACAGCAGGATCGTGGCCAGCACACCCGCCAGCTGCGCACCCAGCGTCGCGATACGCCCGTTCTGCATCAGCGCTTCGAGCTGGGCGGCGAACAATTCGTCCGAGGGAATGTGGCGCTGATAGATCATGCACTGAATCCTACACCCAAGACGCAGTAAACATAAACTTTCGGGCCGAGGTTGCGAACCGTGTCACAGGGGGTCGCGTTGCCAGCGAGGGGCTTTTGCGACACACTTCCACAGTCACATTAACCCGAGCCCCTGGCATGCACTCCTGGAATGCCGTGCGCACGTTTTGCGCGGTTTTACTGCTGCTCCCCATCGTTCACCTGGCCTACCTGGTGTCGCAGGATATGCTGGCGTCCCTGGAACCCACTGCCGAGGCCTGGGCGGACGAGGTGGCGGCCTATGAGGCGGCCGACCAGTCGATGCAACTTCCCCTGCAGCCGGTCGTGGTTCTCGGGGGGCGCCAGGTAAAACTCTGGCCCGGGCTCGAGGACCTGCTCAGCCCCAGACCCGTGCTCATGCGGGGACTCGGCAATGCAACGGTGGAAGACATCACCCACTACCACGCCGAGCTGGTCAGCCACTACCAGCCCAGCGCGCTGGTGTTACTGCCGGGCCCCAGTGAATTCCACATCCGCGACAGCAAGTCCGCGGAGCAGCTGGTGGCGGCCATCCGCAAGCTCATCGAGCTGGATGAGTCCTACGGCGTCGCCCGCAAGTACTATGTTTTCGCGCCGATCAAGACACCGCTCTACCCCGGGGATTACGAGAAAATTGACCGGGTTACCCGCCTGCTGCAGGCCTGGGCGCAGGACCAGCCCCAGCTCAGTATTCTCGACCCCAACACCCTGCTGACCCGGGCAAACGGCTCGCCGAACCCGGACTTTTTCCGCCTGGACGGGGTAAACCTCAACGAGCACGGCTACCTTCGGCTGTCGGTATTGCTGCAAAACAGCCTGGGGCAGGAGGAAACAGAGGCGTACGCGGCGCGCACCCAGCCGCTGTAACAGGCCACTAATGGGCTACTTTTGGCCGAATATGCGCTAGAATCGCGCCATGCTCTCGGATATTCCCGTACTGCCACCCGCTACCCCCCTGCTGGACGCCATCGACCAGGGCGCGTCCCTGCGCGAGCTGAACATGGCGCAGCTGAAGGAGCTGACCCGGGAACTGCGCGGCTACCTGCTGTACAGCGTCGGGCAGTCCGGCGGCCATTTCGGGGCGGGGCTGGGGGTGGTCGAACTCACTGTGGCCCTGCACTATATCTATAACACCCCCCATGACCGGATCGTGTGGGATGTCGGCCACCAGACCTACCCCCACAAGATACTGACCGGCCGGATGCGGCAAATGCACAGCATGCGCCAGGCCGGCGGGCTGGCGGGTTTTCCCAAGCGCAGCGAAAGCGAGTACGACACCTTTGGCGTCGGCCACTCCTCCACCAGTATCTCCGCCGCCATGGGCATGGCCCTGGCCGCGAAACACCAGAGCATCGACCGCAAGGTCATTGCGGTGATCGGCGACGGCGCGATCACCGGCGGCATGGCCTTCGAGGCACTGGCCCACGCCGGGCACGAGCGGCCGAACATGCTGGTGATTCTGAACGACAACCAGATGTCGATCGGCCACAACCGGGGCGGGCTCGCCACCTATTTTGCCAAGATCTGGGCCACCAAGACCTACCTGGGCATGCGCGAGCGCTCCAAGCGCTTCCTGGAGCGCTTCAGCTTCATCTGGGAGTGGGCCAAACGCACCGAGGAACATATGAAAGGCATGGTCGCGCCCAGCACCATGTTCGAGGAACTGGGCTTTCACTATATCGGCCCCCTGGACGGCCACGACCTGCCCGGCCTGATCCAGACCCTGGAGAATATGAAGGACCTGGAGGGACCGCAGTTCCTGCATATACGCACCATGAAAGGCAAGGGTTTCGCCCCCGCCGAGGCTGACCCGGTAGGCTACCACGCGGTCAACAAGATCGAGGCCAAGCCGAAAGGCCCCGCCCTTGCCGCACCCCAGCCGGTCGCGCCCAAGCTGCCCAAGTACCAGGACGTGTTCGGCCGCTGGCTGTGCGACATGGCCGAGCGTGACCCGCGCCTGATCGGCATCACCCCCGCCATGTGCGAGGGCTCCGGCATGGTGGATTTCGCCGGGCGCTTCAAGGACCGCTACTACGACGTGGCCATTGCCGAGCAACACGCCATCACCCTGGCCGCGGGCATGGCCTGCGACGGCCTGAAACCGGTTGTCGCCATCTACTCCACCTTCCTGCAGCGCGGCTACGACCAGCTGATCCACGACGTGGCCCTGCAGAACCTGGACGTCACCTTCGCCATCGACCGCGCCGGCCTGGTCGGCCAGGACGGCCCCACCCACCACGGCGCCTTCGACCTGAGCTACCTGCGCTGCATACCGAACATGGTGATAGGCGCACCGTCGGATGAGAACGAGTGCCGGCAGATGCTGTACACCGCCTTCGAGTACAAGGGGCCGGCGGCGATCCGCTACCCGCGGGGGACCGGGCCGGGTGCCATTATTGCCGATGAAATGACGGCGCTGGAGATTGGCAAGGCGGTGGAAGTGCGACGTGGGGAGCGGGTGGCTATTTTGAGTTTTGGGGCCTTGTTGAAAGAAGCCATGATTGCGGCTGAGGAGTTGAACGCTACCGTGGTGGATATGCGGTGGGTCAAGCCGTTGGATGAGGGGATGGTGATCGAGTTGGCGAACAGTCACGAACTGCTGGTTACGCTGGAGGAGAATGCGGTGGCGGGTGGGGCGGGGGCAGCCGTCAACGAGTTGCTGGCGACCAAGAGCCTGTATGCCAAAGTGGTAAACCTGGGCCTGCCGGACCGGGTAGTTGAACACGGCTCTCACCAGGAGCAGCTGAGCTGGACCGGGCTGGACGCTTCCGGAATTCTGCGGAGCATCAGGCAGGTGATGCCCTTCGCCCTTGAAAATACCTTCTCTGGAATCACGATCCGCGAAGCCATCGAGATGCCCCGCTAGCCTGTATGGGTATGCACACGGAAAATCCATACACGGCACCGTTTTTCTGAAGGCATGGAAAAACGAGACTACCAATATAACTACACCTCGCTGAAGCCATCACTGTTCAACAGTGACAGACGCCTCAGGAAAGCTGCCACCATTGTCCGGGTGTGCCAGGATTTTGCCCAACCCCGCGAGCTGTCTGAACTAAGCCTACTCGATGTCGGAAGCTCCAATGGCATTATCGACAACTACCTGGCGGACTACTTCCGGCATGTGTCGGGCATCGACATCGACGAGCCCGCCATGGACCATGCGAGGAAGACATTTCAGCGGGACAACCTGAGCTTCGAGCAGGGCGACGCCATGGCCATGGCTTTTCCCGATGATCAGTTCGACGTGGCGGTTTGCACGCAAATTTACGAGCATGTGCCCGACGCGGGCAAAATGCTCGAGGAGATTTTCAGGGTGCTGAAGCCCGGCGGTTTCTGTTACTTCTCGGGCAATAACCGCATCATGTTCATGGAACCCCACTACCGCCTTCCACTGCTTTCAGTTATGCCGAGACAGTTGGCTCACCACTACGTCCGCGCTACCGGCAAGGGCAGTCACTACCATGAGCTGCATTTCACCTACTGGACCCTGAAACGCCTTTGCCGGAAATTCAATATCGTGGATTACTCCCCCCGGGTAATATCCGACCCCGCGAAGTATGGCGTGGATTACATGGTACAAAAGGGCTCGCCCGCGTGGCGGGTCGCCCATTTTCTCGCCAATCATGCGAAGTGGGCCAGCCCAATGCTGTGGATTCTGCAGAAGCCGACTGCGGACCAGGTAGCGGTCAACTGAAAAACAACCCATGAAGATACTGGTCCTGACTTCAACCTACCCCCGCTGGGAGAACGACACCGACCCGAAATTTGTCTATAACCTGTGCCAATACCTCGGGAGGGACAACGACGTCCATGTGGTAGCCCCGCATGCCCGGGGTACAGCCACGGAAGAAGTGAACAATGGCGTCCGGGTATTTCGCTATCGCTACTGCATCGAGCGCGGGGAAACCCTGGCCTACGACGGGGGCATCCTGCCGAGGCTGAAACAGAATAAATTTCGTGTGCTACTGGTTCCTTTCTTCCTGTTATCCCAGTGGCTGATGACCATCAGGCTGTTGCGCCGCCACCACTACGATGTGATTCACGCCCACTGGATCATCCCCCAGGCGCTTGTCGCCCTGCTGGCCCGGCCCTTCTCGAAAGCACCACCCGCTGTGGTAGCCACGTCCCACGGCGGTGACCTGTTTG
>JAZBNW010000131.1:0-3772 GCA_036350855.1 Halieaceae bacterium | reverse complement strand
GCCAGATCGGTAACATTTGAACCCCGGGGCAGTTGGATGAGGGACACCGATGGCGGGAAAATCCTCGGTGGCCCACTCTGGAACACCGCGACTACCAGCCTCATTTCTTTTTTCAGCGGATTTGCACTGGATCTTGCGCCCTACACGAAAGCCATCACCAGTTTCCTTCCTGCCGTACTGCCCGACCGGAGCGCGGCGCAAATGCAGGATATCATCGACAGCCTCAGCTTCAGCGACATCAGGGTATCGCAGGATAGTCTGGCCGTATCGATTAATTTTGCCGTCGAGTCGCTGCCGGAACCGGCGGTGCCCGCCGCTGCCCTGAGTCCTGATGAGCTGCAACAATTCGAGGAGCAATGGCACATGATGGACGCGCTGCTGGTCGGCGCGGTGAAGCATTATGCTGCCGCCACTGAATTACAGTCGCTGCGAAACGCGCTGCTCGATATCCTGCTCGATAGTCGCTACCAGTTGCGGGATGCACTGACCGCACCGGAAAGTGGCGCCAATGACGCACTGCGCAGCTGGTTTGTCGAAAGCTGGCATCAGCTGGGCCCGGTTGTACGCCAGATTGCCTTGGAGCAGGACGGCCAGGAACACCTGATGTGGTTCAAAGTATTGGCCGCTACGGATGCGCTCTACGCGCTCGATAAGTTGGGTTCCAGCATCGGCGTGCAGATTTCCGCCGAGGGACTGCGGCGCCTCGCGCGCATGATCAATGCCGGCGACATCGAGGAGATGCTGCGCTACAGCGAGGACGTGGATCCCGAGTTGCAAAAACTCCTGCGCCAGCAGATTGAGACCACCCAACCCAAACTCTCGGCGGTGCGGTTCAATTTTTCCCTGGTGTCGCGTGCCTACGCGGTATCGCCCGCAGACGAGGTCAACCGCCTGGTTGCCGGCAAGGACAACCTGGATACCTACCTGCCCAAGGTGGCGAGCCTGCTGCAGGCTTCGGCGGAGAGAATGACCAGGGAGCGAAAACTGGCATCCGACTACACTAAGCTGTTCGAAAATCTGGTGCTGGCGACCGCCTGGCAGGAGAGTTGCTGGCGCCAGTATGTGATCGAGAACAAGCGGATAGTACCGCTTATATCAGCCAGCGGTGACATCGGTCTCATGCAGGTCAACGAGCGTGTATGGCGCGGCTTTTATGACATGAATAAATTGCGCTGGGATATCACTTACAACAGCCGCACCGGCACCGAGATTTTGTTTAACTACATGGTGCAATACGCGCTGAAGCGTAAGGAGCAAACAAGGCCGGGCGGCATCAACAACCTCGCGCGTGCGAGCTATTCAGCCTACAACGGCGGTCCGGGCCAGGTTACCCGCTATCGCAGGACCGATGTGGCATCCGTCCACCGCAAGGTCGACCAACTGTTCTGGGATAAATACCAGCAGGTTGACGCGGGCAAGAAGATGAATGTTGCCAAATGCCTGGGCGAGGAACTGTCCGGCCCGGCCTAGGGCGCTGATGAGTCACTGACAAGTCGCCCACCACAAATTAATGGAACCGGCGACTGGGCGCCCGCAAGCGGGTCTACCTCCCGCCAGGCGGTAGGAGCGGGCGGCGTTTCGAGGGCGGCCTTCCGCTTCGAATCGTGCCAGTGGTCCGGCACACCGGCGCGCCAAAAAAACTTCGATTACCAGGTATTTGATCACGGCCTGGCGCCGAAACCCGGCAGTGGCAATGGAGTGAGGTAGTTCGATCCGGTCAGTCCGGTTTTGTGAGAAATGTGGAGGCTTCCTGCCACCAGGGCGCACCGGGATTGTACGGGAGGGTGTTGTGACCGGCATGCGTTTCCACACGCAACCACTTGGGGCCGTCGTAGCTGTAGTAAAGCTGCTGGCCCAGTTCGGTGGGCACCACTTCATCGCGACCCGCCAGCAGGAAGGCCACCGGGCCGGCGTAGTGGGACAGGGCTTCCCGGGAATCGTAGCGCTCACTCAGCAGGAGACGAACCGGCAGGATGGGATAGTGGTGTGCGGCGACGTCCGCCAGGCTGGGGAACGGCGTTACCAGCAATAACCCCGCTACCTGACTCGGGAAAGTGGCTGCCAGATGGCTGGCGACACCGCTGCCCAGGGATTCACCGGTGATAAAAACCGGGCGTGAATCCGCTGCCAGTAATGTCTTCAGGGCATCTTCCGCGGCCGATTTGAAACTCTCCTCGGACGGCGTCCCCTGGCGCGCCCCGTAGCCGGGATATTCGAACAGGAAAACCTCCCACTGCTCCTGCAGCGCCTGCAAGCCCGCCACGAAATACTGCCGGTCCAGGGCATAGCCTGCATTGCCGTGGAATACCAACATCCGATTTCGCGCTGTCGAGGGTGCCATTGAGCGCCAGCCAATGGGCGAGCCCGCAGCGTCATGCCAGGCCTGCAGGCCCAGGCGCGAGGCGAGTTCCGTTAACTCATCGGCCCCGGCCCTTGCGGGAAAATAAAGCAGTTGGCGTTGCAGGGCAGTGAGCATTAACAGCGCTCCCAGGGCAAAAATGACAAGCGCGAGCTTTTGCAAGCGGCTCTCACTGTGATTCATCATCGTGGTGACAGTTTACCCGAATCGTCAGTATTGGGAATTCCCCGAACGATCGCACCTGGCAGACTTGCCCGAGCCCTTCAAGATTATGATGGAGATCTACTTGTCCTTGATGACCCATCAGCGCAGGGAAAATCAGCGACGGGACTACGTGGAGTAGGAGTGTGTTGTCTATGTAGCTCATGCTGTCTTACGGGGTCGGTCGAAGATGGGAATGCAATTCCTCCTGCAGTGCGAGCATGCGCTCACAAGCCGTTACGGTCTCTGTGGCGGCCGAGACCAGATCGGTGATGACCAGGCGCGTTCCTGCTGGGTTGCCGGCAGATCCTGCTCGGGTGCCTGTCCCAGTCGCAGCGCGTCATAGGTAGACCAGCGGCAGGTAGGTATTTCCAGCACGCGCAGGTAATAGAAAGCATGCTCTGCAGGATCGTAGTCCGGATCCGACCAGACAGCCGAGAGTTGTCCTGCGCCCTGTCCGGCGCTCGGCGAGCAATTGCTGAGGTCCACAGGCGCGACCAGATCGGGGCAGCGCCCCCGCAGCCCCGGCTGCCGCCCGTCGGAGCAGGCGACGTCTGTCACCCTTTCATGCGCTTTGCCATCCGCCAGCCAGCCCTTGATCACCTGGACCCGGTCCAGTGGTACGGACATCGGATCCATCTGGGCGATGACCATGAACGTCGGGGTGGCATCGGGCGGGAGGCGCAGGTCGCCGCCCATGGGGACGCCGCTGGCGTATGCCTGCGCGATGGCATCGGGCGCGGCGAGCATGGCTTCGCTGTAAGCTTCTCCGGCAAAGAAGCGCAACTGTATTCGGGTGCCGCTGGTGCCGTAGGCCTCGCGTCGTTTCATGCTGTCAAACAGCGCGTCGCGGGTATTTTCATGCGCCCATACCGCGGCCAGCCCCCCCGGGTTTCGCAGTAGCTGGGTTCGTTTCGGGTTGTCTGTACTCAGGCGTTTCGCTGCGGGCGAGGAGAATACCCCGGCGGAGCCGCGATAATCGTATTCCTCGGCGTCGCCGGGATTGGCGTTGTGGGTGTCGGTAGAGCCGATGAAGCCGACCTTGAACGCATTGATTCCGGTCTCGGCCTCCATTGCCAGGCCACGTTTCAGGCCATCCCTTACCATCGAGGTGGGTGTGATGCAGCCCATGGTCTCGCCGGCTTCACACAAGGGAAAGAACTGCTCGTAGGCACATTCCTCGTCAGTCGTGGCCTGACCCAACGCGCATTC
>JAZBNW010000130.1:0-7652 GCA_036350855.1 Halieaceae bacterium | reverse complement strand
CTCGGCGATTTCCTCCGCGCTGGGTTCGTGATCCAGTTTCTGGGTCAGCTCGCGCGCCGCCCGCAGGTAGACATTCAGCTCCTTGACCACATGGATGGGCAGGCGAATGGTACGGGTCTGGTTCATGATCCCCCGCTCGATCGTCTGGCGAATCCACCAGGTGGCGTAGGTTGAAAAACGGAAACCCCGCTCGGGGTCGAACTTCTCCACCGCACGGATCAGGCCCAGGTTGCCCTCCTCGATCAGGTCCAGCAGGGTCAGGCCCCGATTGATATAACGCCGGGAGATCTTTACCACCAGGCGCAGATTGCTCTCTATCATGCGGCGCCGGGCACTGGCGTCGCCCTGCAGCGCAAGGCGTGAGAAATACTTTTCCTCGTCGGCGGTCAGCAGCGGCGAGTAGCCGATTTCGTTGAGATAGAGCTGGGTGGCATCCAGCGAGGTCTCTACCCTGCCGGCCGTGCGGGCCTTGGCCTGGTCAAAGAGTTCGTCTTCCTCCTCGTCCGCGCAGAGCTCGATCGGCTCTTCCGCCTCGACCATCAAACCCACATTCTTTGCTGCCATGCTGGGCCCCGGGGGCGCGTCCGCGCTGCCCTGCTTGCGGGATTTCACCAAACCCGCAACCTTGCCCGATTTTGAAATCCTTTTCTCGCGGGTTGTTTCCACTTCCGATACCCTCGTTTTTTTTATGCGAGAATCGGGTGTATTTCTCGCTGGGCCGATCAGATTAACCCGAAGTTCCGCAAGAATTCAAGCGGGTGATGCAGCTATTTGGGGCAGGCCGGGGAGCTTGCAGGAACCCGCGCCTGTATTGACTGACGCCTGGAAATCAGCGCGCCGGCAGTAACTTGAGGGGATCGACCGGCTTCCCCTCCTTGCGAATTTCGAAATGAAGTTTCACAGTATCCGTCCCTGAACTGCCCTTTTCGGCAATGACCTGCCCTGCCCCCACCACGTCATTCTCCCTGACCAGCAGGCGGTCGTTGTGGCCGTAGGCGCTTATGTAGATGTCGTTGTGCTTGACGATAACCAGCTCGCCAAAACCGACGATGCCCGTACCGGCGTAGACCACCGTGCCATCGGCCACGGCGTACACGGGATCACCCCGGTTTCCCGCTATGTCGATACCCTTGTGAACACTGGACGAGTAGCCCCGGCTTACCGGCCCCTGCGCCGGCCAGCGCCAGGCTGTCACCCGGGCCCCGGGGGTCGGGGGCTTTGCCGGCGGAGCCGCCCTGGCGGGAGCCGGGGCGGTGGCGGGAGTCGGGGCGCTAGCAGGTGCCGGGACGGTGGCGGGCGCCATGGCCACTGTCGCGGCCGCCGTATCCGCTGTGTCCGCCTGCACGGGGGTAGCCGCGGGCGTCGCCGTGGACACTGGTGCCGCCTCGGTCGCCGGTGCCGGGACCGTTGCCGTTGCCCCGGACGGCGCGGTCGCGGCGACGGCCGCCGGGTTCGTTGACGTCCCGGGGTGGTACACCCCCGGGGTTGGCTGGGGCGACTGCTGGTAGACCGGGGTGGGCGTCATCGACACCTGGCTCACCGGCGCCGCGGCAATACCCGGCACGGCCGTCACGATAACCGCCGATGACCCGGCCGTGCCGGCAACTTCGGGGACCGTACTCCGGGCCGGGGCCACCGGCGCCGTTGGCTCATACGCCGGCGCAACGATCCCCGGCGAAGGCGTCACGTTCCACAGGTAGATATTCTGGCCGGGGTAAATCGTGTAGGGGTCGGTGATGTTGTTCACCTCGGCCACTTTGCGGTAGTCCAGCCCGTAGCGGAAAGCGATCGAGTACAGGGTGTCACCGCGCTGGACATTATAGACGGAGACTGCCGACTGGCCCGTGCCGTAGCGGTCCTCGAGCGGCGCTCTGCCGCTGCTGCCGCAGCCGGTGAGGGCGGCAAGCAGCAATACAATGACTATCCGTCTGAACACATCATCCCCTGACAGCGCGGCGCGGGCCTGCTGAAGCAACTAGTCTCTCCCCCAGCTGTAATCGATCAGCCACACCGCCGCGAAGCCGACGATCATCAGCGTCAGGCACAGCGCCAGGGTGGGCTCCTGGCCCGTGAGGGCAAGGTATTCCGCTGGCGACACCGGCACCTGCCGCGCGGCTTTCAGTTGGCCATGACTGTCCTGAACCCAGTCCAGCACCTGTTTCCAGGGCCAGACGATCACCAGGGAGCCGAACAGGAAGCCGGTCAGCATGGCCATGGTCGCCTGGTGAAAACGGTGCAGCAGCCAGTGCAGCAGCCTGGAAAAACACAACAGGCCGGAGCAGGCACCGAGAATGAACACCAGCAGGAACAGCAGGTCCAGCGACTTGACCGCTGCCAGTACCGTGCCGTACATACCGAGCAGGACCAGGATAAAACTGCCCGAGATACCTGGCAGGATCATGGCGCAAATAGCCAGGAAGCCGGAGAGGAATACCCCGACCAGGCCTGCGTCCAGATTGACCACGGGCGCAAAGGCGATCCAGCCCGCGCCGCCAGCGCCGACCAGCAGGCAGAAAATGCGGGCAGGGGTCCAACCCTCTACCTGGCGCAACAGCACCATGGCCGAGGCCAGGATGAGCCCGAAAAAAAATGCCCACAGCGGCACCGGGTGGTTGTCCAGCACCCAGGATATCAGGCGCGCAAGGGAGAATATGCTGGTGCCGATACCCAGCACCAGGGCCAGCAGGAAAGTGCCGTTGACATGCCGCCACGCCCCGCTGATATCCAGGCGCACGAGGCGTGCAAGAAATTGCAGGTCGAAGGCGCGGATACTGCCCAGCAGGGTATCGTAGATTCCGGTGATGAAGGCGATGGTGCCCCCGGAGACCCCGGGCACGATATCCGCAGCCCCCATCAGCACACCGCGCAGGAACACCCCTGCCGGTTTCAGCGGCTTCACTTGACCGTGCCGGGACGCAGGGGGACAAAGTTGACCTCCTCCACTATCTCCGTCTCGAAACCCTCGTGGGTGCGGGTGACAACCTGCAGGTGCTGGTTTTCGGTACCCACGGGAATTACCAGGCGACCGCCGGGTGCCAGTTGCTGTAACAGTCCCTCCGGGATGCGCTCCGGGGCGGCAGTAGCCAGGATGCCGTCGAAGGGGCCGCGCTCTTCCCAGCCCAGGCCTCCGTCCGCGTGATTCATGTGGACGTTGCGCAGTTTGAGTTGGCGCAGTCGCTGCCTGGCCTTCTGCTGCAGGGGCCTGATGCGTTCGACGCTGTACACCTCGTCCACCAGCCGGGCCAGGATTGCAGTCTGGTAACCCGAGCCGGTGCCGATTTCCAGCACGCGATGACGGGGGCCCGCGGCGAGCAGCAGCTCGGTCATCCTGGCGACGATGTAGGGCTGCGACAGGGTCTGCTGGAAGCCGATGGGCAGGGCCACATCCTCATAGGCCCGGTGGGCCATGGCCTCGTCCAGGAACAGGTGCCGGGGCGTACTGCGAACCACGTCCAGCACCCTCGGGTCGGATATGCCCTGCTCCACCAGCCGCTGTATCAGGCGCTCCCGGGTACGCTGCGAGGTCATTCCGATGCCGTTTACATCGACACTCTTCACCGCCCTTACCACCCCTTTATGTCCCCTCATGCGTCCCCTGTTCATACTGCACGACCTCGGCCAGCAGCGCGGTGGCGTAAGCGCCAGCACCGAGGGCAAAGTCCAGTTGCAGGCCGCCATCATCACAAAACTGCCAGCAAAAGTCATCAGCCACAAGACGGGTCGGCCGCCAGGACAGTTCCAGGCCCTCGCTCTCGAGGAACTCGCACAGGTCGCGATGTTCCGCCAGGCTCTCCCACTGCTGCAACGCCCGCTCCGGCGATGCCGGTGACTCCCCCCTGCCCCACAGCGGCAGCCCCGGGTGGACATCGCCACTGGCCCCCCGCGCCCTGAGCGCCGCGTCCACCGGGCCGCAGGGGAACAGGCTGCGCGTCCCGTTCAGCATGCAGACATCGCCGTTGCCAATACTGTTCCAGTCGCCCGCTGTCACCCGGCTCGCCAGTGCGGTGTTGAACAAAAACGCACGCAGCGCGGACAGGTACAGGCTGCGCCTGGCCCGGGTCTGCCGGCGGCGGCCGCCCCGGGCCCAGCGACAGGCCTGCTCCAGGGTGGCGCCGTTGCGTCCGAAACGCTGCTCGCCGAAATAATTGGGCGCTCCCTGCTCACGCACCAGCTGCAGGCGCCGCTCGAGGTCGGCGCGATCACCGCGGATGTCGCGCAGCACGAGACTGAAGCGGTTGGCGCGGTGCACCCCGCGCCGCAGCTTGCGGCTGTGCCGCCCCTGCTGCAGCAGCTGCACGTCGCCGTCCGCCTCCAGCGCCTGCCAGTCGGGCTCCCGACGCCCGGCCATACCGACACTGAACCACTGCCGGGTGACCGCATTGCGGTCCTTCAGGCCACTCAGGCCGATATCCCGCTCGGGCACTCCGCTGAGCGCCGCCAGGCGCTGCAGCAGGTCCAGGCTGTTCAGCTCGCGTTTCTGCAGGAACAGGAAGACATGCTCCCCCTCGCCCGAGAGCTCGAAACCCAGCTCCTCGCTGACGCGGAAGTCCTCGGGACTGCTGCGAAACCGGGCACTGGCCGCAGGCTCTCCCCAGGCGCGGGGCCAGTCTGTGGTCATGGCACGGCGGCTTGCAGCAGCACCACGGCGTGGGCGGCGATGCCCTCTTCCCGGCCGGTAAAGCCGAGTCTTTCAGTGGTAGTCGCCTTCACATTCACCTGGGCGGGCGCGACCGCCAGGTCTGCGGCCAGGTTGGCCCCCATGGCCTCGATGTGCGGCGCCATCCGCGGCGCCTGCGCGACCAGGGTGGCGTCCAGGTTGGCCAACTGCCAGCCCGCGCCATGCATCAGCGCGACCACCCGGCGCAGCAACAGGCGGCTGTCGATATCCGCATTGGCGGGATCGGTGTCGGGGAAATGCCGGCCGATATCGCCCTGGCCCAGGGCACCCAGCAGGGCGTCGCAGACGGCGTGAATCAGGACATCGCCATCGGAGTGGGCCTCGAGGCCCCGATGGTGAGGGATATGCACCCCACCCAGCACGATTTCGTCGCCCTCACCGAAGCGATGCACATCATAGCCGTGACCTATTCGCATGCCTGCCCTCTCAGCCACCATGTCGCCCTCATCTGTTGAACCCCTCTCCCAGGTACCAGGCCGCCAGCTGCAGGTCCTCAGGCAGGGTGACCTTGAGGTTGCGGGCGGAACCCGGCACCAGCTGAACGGGGTGTCCCGCCAGCTCCATGGCAGAGGCCTCGTCGGTAATCACCAGACCCTGCCCCCGGGCGCTGTCCAGGGCTGCATGCAATTCACCCAGCCGGAACATCTGGGGCGTCTGGGCGCGCCACAAAAGTGTGCGATCGAGGGTGCGGGCCACCAGGCCCGCTTCGGTCGCCTGTTTGACCGTATCCACGATAGCCGTTGCCAGCAAGCCACCGACACCCGAGGTGGTGACCCTGTCGATCAGCCGCTCCAGGTCATCCGCCGGCAGGCAGGGGCGTGCGGCATCGTGGACCAGCACCCAATCCCCCGGTTCGCCCTGCGCCAGCAGGGCAGCCAGGGCCGCCTGCACCGAGTCGCTGCGCTGTGCGCCGCCGGCAACACGCTGGACCCGCTCGTCGCCGAATACCGGCAGGCGAGCCGCCCGGCGGTCGTCGGGGTGCAGCGCGACAACGACGCCGGCGAGCCTGGGGCTCGCCAGCAGGGCGTTCAGGCTGTGCTCCACCACCGTTGCCCCCGCGAGTTGCAGGTACTGCTTGGGCAGGTCGGCGCCCATACGACTGCCCACACCCGCGGCGGGCAGAACACCCCAACAGCGTTCAGGGGATGGCATCAGGGGGTTTGCCCGGGCGCCGGCGCCGGCCCGGTGGCCGGGGCCTGCGCGGCCGGCGGCTCGGCAGCGGGTGGGGCGCCTTCGACAAACTGGTAGAAGGTTTCGCCATCGCGGATCAGCCCGAGTTCCTCCCGGGCGCGCTGCTCGAGGCCCTTGTTGCCGGTCTGCAGGTCGAGTACCTCCCGCTCCAGCGCGGCGTTGCGCGCCTGCAATTCCTCGTTGACCCGCTTCTGCTGCTCGATCTGGCGCTCGAGCCGGTGACGCTCCGCCAGGCTACCCTCGGCGATCCACAGCCGGTACTGCAGTACAAGCAGCAGCAGTAGCAGTCCAGCCAGCAGCCAGCGCAAGGTTCAGCTCCGGCGGGCGAATTCCGCCAGGCCCCGGTAGGGTGCCCGACCCCCCAGTTCCGCCTCGATCCGCAGCAGCCGGTTGTACTTGGCAACCCGGTCCGAGCGGCACAGTGAGCCGGTCTTGATCTGGCCCGCCGCGGTGGCGACCGCGAGGTCGGCAATCGTGGTGTCCTCTGTCTCCCCGGAGCGATGGGAGATTACCGCGGTATAACCCGCCGACTTTGCCATGGCGATGGCATCCAGGGTTTCGGACAGACTGCCGATCTGGTTGAACTTGATCAGGATGGAGTTGGCGACGCCCTTGTTGATACCCTCCTGCAGGATGCGGGTGTTGGTGACGAACAGGTCGTCCCCCACCAGCTGGACCTTGTCGCCGATCTTGTCGGTCAGCATTTTCCAGCCGGCCCAGTCGGATTCGTCCAGCCCGTCCTCGATGGAAATGATCGGGTGGTTGGCCGCCAGGGCCGCGAGGTAGTCCGTGAAGGCCTCGTTGTTGAATTGCTTGCCCTCCCCCGCCAGGTCGTAGACGCCATCGCGATAGAACTCGGAAGCGGCGCAGTCCAGGGCCAGGGTGATATCGGTACCCAGTTTGTAACCGGCGTTGGCCACCGCCTCGGCAATGACTTCCAGTGCCGCCTCGTTGGAGGGCAGGTTCGGGGCGAAACCGCCCTCGTCGCCCACCGCGGTACTCAGGCCCCGGCCCGCCAGCACCTTCTTCAGGTGGTGGAAAATCTCGGCACCCGCCCGCAGTGCCTCGGCGAAGCTGGGAGCCGCCACGGGCTGGATCATGAACTCCTGGATGTCCACGTTATTGTCCGCGTGTTCGCCGCCATTGAGGATATTCATCATCGGCACCGGCATGCTGAGCCCGGTGCTGCCGTTGAGGTTGGCGATGTGCTGGTACAGGGGAATGCCCTGGGCCTGGGCGGCAGCCCGGGCCGCCGCGAGAGACGCGGCGAGGATGGCATTGGCGCCAAATTTGGCCTTGTTGTCGGTACCGTCGGCGGCAATCATGGCGGCATCCAGCTCACGCTGGGCGGTGGCGTCCCGCCCCACCAGCAGATCCCGGATCGGGCCATTGACGTTGGCGACAGCCTTCAGCACGCCCTTGCCGAGATACCTGGCGCCGTCGCCATCGCGCAACTCGAGCGCCTCACGGGAGCCGGTCGACGCGCCGGAAGGCGCGCAGGCTGCGCCGGTGTGACCCGATTCGAGGCTCACTTCCGCCATCACCGTGGGGTTGCCCCGGGAATCCATGACCTCGAAGGCCCGTACATTCTTGATGGTGCTCATTGCTGTAACTCCATTTGACTCTGTGATACCTGCATCAGCATGGGTGACACTAGGCGATTTCCAAAGGGGGCAGGGACTTGACCAGGTCGTCCACTGCCTTGACCTGCGACAGGAACGCTTCCAGCTGGGCCAGTGGCAGGGCGCTGGGGCCGTCACACAAGGCGTTGTCGGGTTCCGGG
>JAZBNW010000129.1:0-9013 GCA_036350855.1 Halieaceae bacterium | reverse complement strand
TGAGCACTGTTCGAGTCCCAATTTTTTGCGTAGCAAAAAATGGTCGAGTTGCGCAGCAGCCGGGGTTGTCGGCGGAGCAGTGGCCTTTTCGGGAGCCCCACCCGCCACAGGCCGGCGCAACACTCACCAAATGCCGGGCAGCGTTATCCGGTTGTCAAGCAAGCAGCTTCTTGACGTCCTTCTCAATCGCCGCGGGCTTGTCGGTCGGGGCGTAGCGCTTGACCACATTGCCCTCGGCATCGATAAGGAACTTGGTGAAGTTCCACTTGATGCCCTGGGTGCCGAGGGCGCCGGGCGCTTCTTTCTTGAGGAACTTGAACAGGGGGTCGGCGCCGCTGCCGTTGACCTCGATCTTGCCGAACATGGGGAATGTGACACCGTAGTTGAGCTGGCAGAACTCCATGATCTCGTCGTTGCTGCCCGGGTCCTGCTTGCCGAACTGGTTGCAGGGAAAGCCCAGAATCTCGAGACCCTGCTCCTTGTACTTCTCGTACATCTCCTCCAGGCCGGCAAACTAGGGAGTGAATCCACATTTTGAGGCGGTGTTGACCACCAGCAGCACCTTGCCCTTGTAGTCACTGAGGGATTTTTTCTTGCCGCCGGGTGTCGTGCAGCTGAAATCGTGAACATTCCTGGCCATAGAGAGCGTCCTGGTCGAAGGGTGAGCGGTTGTTTGACAGTAGCACAGCTGGGGATTACGCAGGATCCGGCTTGCCGGATCAGGCGGTGGGGCCGCACGGCAATCCTGCGGCAGTCCCCACCGGGATTGATCAGGCCATCTGGGCCTGCAGCTGGAGTTGCTGCATCAGCAGCCCGAGGCGCTTGCGCTGCATCTTGAGGGAATATTCCAGCTCCTTCAGCCGGGTGCGCAGTGCCGCGTGCTCCCACTTTTGCTGGAGGTGGAGTTTTCTCACCTCCAGGGCGCCGCCCAGCTGTTCCTTCTTGCGGCCGTAGCGCTCGGCTTGCAGGGCGGTCCACTGGTTGATGGACTCGGTGAACTCCTGGTACTCCCGTTCCAGTACTTCCCGCAGAGAGGCGCTGTTCTGGGCCTTTTCGAGGCGAGCCCTGGCCCGTTCGAATTCGGTATCGAGCAGCGCCCGCTGTATCTTGAAATCGGACACCCGGTTGAGGTTGCCTGCCAGGCCCAGCCGCGAACAGAGGTTGATCATCCACTTGGTCGGGTCCCACTGCCACCAGCGAATACCGTTGCGGTAGTCGGTCTGGAAGATATGGTGGAAATTGTGATAGCCCTCGCCGTAGGTGAGAAAGGCCAGAAACCCGTTGTCCCGGGCGCTGTTTGACTCCGTATAGGGGCGCGAGCCCCAGAAATGCGCCAGCGAGTTGATAAAAAACGTGACGTGGTGGTTGATCACCAGCCGCAGCAGGCCCACCAGCAGCATCGTGCCGATGATATCGCCATGCCAGATACCCAGCAGCAATGGCAGCCCCAGGTTCATAAGCAGGGTCAGGGGGACATAGTGGCGGTGTTGCCACATGACGACCGCATCGCGCTCCAGGTCCCTGGCATTGCTGAAATCCGACTCGCTGCTGCGGTAGTACCGCAACATCCAGCCCATATGGCTGAACCAGAGCCCGCGGCCGGCGGAATAGGGGTCCAGTTCGTTGTCGTCCACATGGCGGTGGTGGCGGCGGTGGTCCGATGCCCAGACCAGAATGCTGTTCTGCAGGGCGCCGGCGCCCCAGAAGGCATACAGCCACTTGAGTAGCGGGCTGGCCTCATAGGCCTTGTGCGCCCACAGCCGATGGTAGCCCCCGGTGATGGACATGCCGTTGAGGTAGAGGAACGCCAGCGCCCACAGCCACTGGAAGGTATCAAAGCCCCGGTAGATACCCCAGGCGGGCACCAGCACCAGGGCGGCCAGGGGAAGGCCGATGAAAATGGCGACGTTGATGCCGATAAGGGCGGGTTTGGATGTGCTTCGGGTCATTGGCTTTGCCGGTCCTGCGCTGTAACGAGGGCCAATGTTAGCCGCTGGTACCGGAAAAGTCTTTTCATGTTTATCTGATTGTATGGATAGCAGGAAGTTCCGGCACTGCCGCCCGCGGGCCACACACCTGCGCGGTTGTGACGTATCATGCGGTTTTATCCGGCCAGGTTGCCCTCCATGTACCCGACGTGGACACCAATAAACCGGCTCGAACGGGCCGTGCGCCTCCGCGAGCCCGCGCTCCGGTGGTCGCCGTGAGCGTGGGCGCAGCCAGCAGGGCCGTGTTCCTGCAGGGTTCGACCATGCGCCATGTACTGGCCATGACCGGCGCCAGTGCGACGGGCCTGGTGGCGATGTTTGCGGTGGATATGGCCGACATGTACTTCCTCACCCTGCTGGGGGAGCAGGAGCTGGCGGCCGCGGTGGGTTTCGCGGGTACCCTGCTGTTTTTTCTCATATCGGTGAGCATCGGGCTGCAGATCGCACTGGGTGCCCTGGTGGCGCGCTCGGAGGGGGCGCACCGGCGGGATCTCGCCCGGCGCTACTGCAGTAGCGCGATGACGTTCAACTTTTTGCTGGCGGCTGTTATCAGCGCGGTGGGCTGGTTTCACCTGCCGGCCCTGCTGGCCCTGCTCGGCGCGCGGGACCAGACCCTCGAGTATGCCGTGAGTTATGCCAGGATCATGCTGCCCGGCATGCCCATACTGGTGCTGGGGATGAGTGCCGCCACCGGTGTGCGCGCCCTGGGGGATGCCCGCCGCTCGATGTGGGCGACGGTGCTGGGCTCACTGGTCAACGCCGTGCTCGACCCCCTGTTCATCTTCACTTTCGGCTGGGGCCTGGAGGGTGCGGCCTTCGCCTCGGTGGTCGCGCGCCTGGTGGTGCTGCTGGTGGCCTGGCATGCGCTCGCCGTGGTGCACAGGCTGCCCTGCCGGATCAGCCTGGCGGAGTTCCTGGCGGACCTCCGGCCGATCATGACGATTGCCGCCCCCGCGGTGCTGACCAACATAGCCACCCCCATCGGAGGCAGTTTCGTGCTGATTACCATGGCCCGTTTTGGTGACAGCGCGGTGGCCGGCGCCGCGATCATGGGGCGCATCACTCCGCTGGCGATGGCGGCGGTATTCGCCCTGTCCGGCGCGATAGGTCCCATCGTGGGGCAGAACGCCGGCGCCGGATGCTACGACCGGGTGCGCTCGACCCTCGCCAATGCCGTGCTGTTCAATATTGTGTATGTGGCCGCGATATGGCTCCTGCTGTTGCTGTGCTCCGACCTGATCGTCAGCGCGTTTTCCGCCAGCGGCATGGCGCGGGAGTTGATCCTGTTTTACTGTCATTTCCTGGTGGGTGCCTTCGTGTTCAACGGCCTGCTCTTTGTCGCCAACGCCAGTTTCAACAACCTGCACCACGCCCACTGGGCGACTGCCTTCAATTTCGGCAGGGCGCTGCTGGGCACCATCCCGGCGGTCTACTTCGGCGCGATCTGGTATGGCCCGCGCGGGGTGATGGCGGGGGAGGCGTTTGGCGCGATGTTGTTTGGCCTGCTGGCGATCCTGGCTGCCTTTGCCCTGGTGCGGCGGCTGGAGCGCCAGCACCTGGCCATCCCCGTGAATGGTCGGTTGGCGGCTGCGGTTGCACAGACTGTCCCGGTCAACCGCGAGCCCCCGCTGTAGCGCTACTTCTGCGGCGGGGCCGCCATCAGTTGAAAGCGAGTCTCACCAGCAGCGGATTGTGATCCGAGGTGGCAACCGGCACGACCCTGGACGCCAGGGTGCGCATGCCCCGGATATAGATATGATCCAGGGCGCGGCCGAACACGGTGGAGCGCAGGTCCGGGTTGAATGCCACCGGTGCGAGACCGTATTCGGTGGTGAACTCGTCCACCAGGGCCTGCCTGTCCTGGCTCCAGGTATTGAGGTCGCCCGCCAGGATCACCGGTCCCTGATGCCGGGCCAGCAGGTCCCTGAGTGCGCGAAACTGCAGGCGGAACTCCTCGAGACCCCAGGCAAAATTCACCGCGTGCAGGTTGATCGCGAGCAGGCGTTCCGGGCGTCCGGCCAGGGGGAACTCGGTGACGCTGGTGGCTTTTGGCGTGCCCAGCCAGGGCTCCCAGCTGGTGAACTGGCAACGCAGGCTGGGGGAGCTGCTGCTCAGTGTCATCACTCCGGTCTCGTACTCCGGCGTGGTGTAGCCCCGGGCAAAGGCCTGGTGACGGGGGCCCGCGAGTACCTCGGGGATACGGGCCTGAAGGGATGCCTCCTGGATGAATGCCAGGTTGACACCGCCGGACAGCTGCGCCAGGTCCTGATCCCAGCCCGTATTGCTGGACTTCTGGATGTTCCAGCTCAGGATGTCCAGCTGGTCGGACAATTCCTCTCCCTGGGCCACCGCAGTCGTGCACTGGTCCACCGCCGGTTGGGTGCGGGCCGGAGCGGCGGCGATCAGCCACAGGGCGATCACCAGGGCGGGAATCACCAGCGTGGCAAGGGGGAGGAGTGGGCCGAGCGGGCGGCGGGTGTCGAGTCTGGTATTCACGGGGGGATTTGTAACACCCCATCCATACCGCGTCCATGACAGTTTGCGCCATTATGCCGGCGCTTCTCGCGCATCCGGCGGTGAGGGGCCGGCGCTTACAGCTGCTCGAGGTAGGAGCGGTACTCCAGCTCGGTGATGCGCCGGCGAAACTCGGCGATCTCCTGTTCCTTGGTGAGGGTGAATATCCGCTGCAATTCCGCACCCATGGCCTTGCGAATGAAGTCCGATCCACTGAATAGCCGGACTGCATCCTGCATGTGTATCGGCAGGGTCTTCTTTTCCTTGGCGTAGCCGTCACCGGTCACCGGTTTGCCGGGGGACAGGTTGGCCAGGATCCCCTCGCGCATCGACGCCAGCAGCACGGCGAACAGGAGATAGGGGTTGGCATCGGCTCCGGCCACCCGGTGCTCGAGCCGCCGGGCGCTGTTGCTCCCGGCGGGTACCCGCACCGCTACCGTGCGGTTCTCGTAGCCCCAGCTGGGAAAGGTGGGGGCGTGGCAGCCGGGCTGGAAACGGCGGTAGGCGTTGTAGCTGGGGGCAAAGATGGCGACGGACTCGGCCATATGCTGCAGGCAGCCGCCGATGGCATTGTGCAATAGCGGGGTGCCCAGTTCGGTCCCGTCGTCGAAGATATTGGCGCCTTTTTCATCCAGCACACTGCAGTGCACATGCATGCCATTGCCGGCCTCGTTTTCGAAGGGCTTGGGCATGAAGCTGGCGATCAGGCCGTGCTTGCCGGCGACGCCCTTGATCAGGCGCTTCATCATCATGATCTGCTTGGCTGCCAGCACCGGGTTGTCGACGTGGTGCATGTTGATTTCATACTGGGAGGGTGCCGACTCCTTGACCACCCCGTCGAAGGGCAGGTCCTGCAGTTCACAGGCCAGGCGCAGGTCCTCCAGCAGGGCCTGGTGATGATTGAGCACATCCAGGCCGTAGGTATTGCCGCCCACCGGGGAGTTGCCGGGCAGGGCTGGGCAGGTGTGCCCGGGTTTCGACTCATCCCAGCGGACCAGGCTGAATTCCAGCTCCGCCGCCACCACCGGGCGCCAGCCGGCTTCCTGGTACAGGCCCAGCACCTGCTTGAGAACGTGGCGCGGATCGCCCATGTAGGGTGAGCCGTCGTCGCTGAACATGGAGAGCATTACCTGGCCGTGCTGCCCGTTGGGCGACCAGGGCGTGGGCAGCAGGGAACCTTCGACCGGCCGGCAGATGCCGTCGGCGTCACCCGAGGCAAACACCAGCTCCTGTACGTCCCTGCCCCAGATATCCAGGCTCAGGGCGGTCTTCGGGAGCTTGAGTTCGCCTTCGAATATGGAGCCGAGCTTATGGCGAGGCAGCCATTTGCCCCGCATGATGCCGTTGCAATCGGGGAGAAGTACCTCAATAGTGGTGATCTCCGGATGTGCTCGCAAGAACCAATCGGCCTCTAGCGACATTCTGTCACCGCCTGTTTACCGGTAAGTGCGCACTATCGCCACTTCACCAACGTGACTCAATGCCCTAGTTTGGGCAGCCAGCAAGGGGGGGCGGGAGGCGCAGTTTCGGTTGGAGGCCGGGCGTATCGCCGGACGAGGTGCGAGCACG
This sequence comes from Halieaceae bacterium, assembly GCA_036350855.1. Taxonomy (GTDB): domain Bacteria; phylum Pseudomonadota; class Gammaproteobacteria; order Pseudomonadales; family Halieaceae; genus JARRPM01. The sequence continues at coordinate 2,942 of JAZBNW010000129.1, read as the reverse complement.
ACTAGCGCGGCGACATATAGACACTGAGTGGGTCACCACCGGCGGCGCGGCCCAGGCAGGAAAGGGCATTGATGAACAGGGAGAACAGGTCGGTCTGGGAGCTCACATCGAGTTTGCGGTAGATGCTCTTGCGGTGGCGGCGTACCGTCTCCACCGCAATGCCCAGGCGCTGGGCCGACACGTCCGTGCCATAGCCTCGCAACATCAGCTCCAGCACGCCCTTTTCCCGGGGTGACAGGATCGACTCGCCGAAGGTGCGAAATGCCAGGTCGATCTGGTGGTCGATGCCCGGCTGGATCAGGTGGGTCACGGCGAAGCTGTCGTGTTCGCTGTGGCACTTGAGCAGTTCCGACACCGGCTCCGCCAGCAGGTACAGGGTTTCGTACTCGGCCTCGGTGAACTCCCCGTGCTCGGGCAGTCGCATCATGTCGAGGTTGATGACACTGCCGCCGCGCAACTTGGCGATATAGGCGGCCTCATCCACGGTGCCGGTCTCCCCGTAGTAGCCGCGGTAGTACTCGGACTGGCGCAGCTTGCCCAGGGTGATACGCGACATCCGGTAGAGCTTCGAGCGGGGTTGTTCCATGGACGTGCGATAGAAGGGGTCTTCGCTGTAGGGGCCCTCGAGATACGAGTCAACCTGGCTCTGGAATGCGTGGTCGGGTATCTCGTGGTACAGGATCCTGGGTGGCAGGTCGCGGTGAAAGACCCATACCTGGGGGTAGTCGAATTTCACCTGGCCCTGGATGGCCTGGATCAGAGTCGGGAAAAACGTATCGCTGCCAAGCGCTGCGATGGCCCTGGAGATGTCCCGATTCCATTGACTTAGTTTTTGTATGTCGGTCATTCGGTCTGTGCGGTAGCCGCCCCTGTGCTCCGTGTCCCATATTGGTGGGCTGCAAATCCAATGTCAAACCCCGGCGCAAACTTATTGCGTCGGGGTTTAAAGCCTTGCCGTGAGGAAATCCACAATCCCGGCCCGGTCCACCAGCTGCGATTCCTCGTCGCGGCGCCCCTTATACTCGATTTTGTCCTCGGCGAGGGCCCGGTCACCCACCACGATGCGGTGTGGAATCCCGATCAGTTCCATGTCCGCAAACTTCACCCCGGGGCGTTCGTTGCGGTCATCCATCAGCACCTCGACACCGGCGGCGCTCAGCGCGGCGTACAACTCATCGGCGCAGCGGGCCACCTCGGGGGACTTGTGCATGTTCAGGGGAATGATGGCAAGCTGGAACGGCGCCATGCTCGCGGGCCAGATAATGCCGCTCTCATCGTGGTTCTGTTCGATGGCGGCGGCCACGATACGGCTCACCCCGATGCCGTAACAGCCCATGATCATGGTGACATTCCTGCCGGTTTCATCGAGCACCCTGGCGGACATTGCCTCGCTGTACTTGGTGCCCAGCTGGAATATGTGCCCCACCTCGATACCGCGCTTGATCTGCAGTGTGCCCTGGCCGTCCGGGCTGGGATCCCCCTCTTCCACCCGGCGCAGGTCTTCCACCCGCCCGAGCGGGCAGTCCCGTTCCCAGTTTGCCCCGGTGTAGTGAAAGCCGTCCCGGTTGGCGCCGCAACTGAAGTCCGCCAGGCAGGCGGCACTGCGATCCACGATCGCGGGCAGGTCCAGCCCCATCGGCCCGAGGGAACCGAAGCCGGCGCCGCAGGCGGCCAGGGCCTCCTCCTCGGTGGCCATACGCAGGGGGGCGCCGACCCCCTCCAGCTTTTCCACCTTGATCGGGTTCAGCTGGTGGTCGCCGCGCAGCACCAGGGCCACCAGTTCGCCTTCCTTCTCAGCCGCGACCAGGAGTGTTTTCACGGTGTTCGCCGGATCGACCCCGAGGAACTGCGCAAGCTGCTCTATCGATTTCACGCCAGGTGTCGCCACCTCCTGCAACTTCGCGGCCGGCGCCGGGCGGCCCGCTGCCGGGCTGATGGCTTCAGCCATTTCGACGTTGGCGGCATAACTGCCGGTGTCACTGAAGGCGATATCGTCCTCGCCGGAGTTTGCCAGCACGTGGAACTCGTGGGAGGCGCTGCCACCGATACTGCCGGTGTCAGCAATGACCGGGCGGAACTCCAGGGCGAGGCGAGTGAAGATACTGCTGTAGGTCTGGTGCATCACCTGGTAGGTCTGCTCCAGCGACTCCTGGGTGGCATGGAATGAATAGGCGTCCTTCATCAGGAACTCCCGCGAACGCATGATGCCGAAGCGGGGGCGGATTTCATCGCGTACCTTGGTCTGGATCTGGTAGAAGTTGGCGGGCAACTGTTTGTAGCTCTTGATTTCATTGCGCACCAGGTCGGTGATGACTTCCTCGTGGGTGGGCCCCAGGCAGAAATCGCGTTCATGCCGGTCCCTGATCCGCAGCAGCTCGGGTCCGTATTGTTCCCAGCGGCCGGATTCCTGCCACAACTCGGCGGGCTGCATCACCGGCATTGAGAGTTCCTGGGCGCCCGACTTGTCCATCTCCTCCCGCACGATAGCCTCTACCTTGCGCAGGACCCGCAGGCCCAGCGGCAACCAGGTATAGAGGCCCGACGCGAGTTTACGGATCAGGCCTGCGCGCAGCATCAACTGGTGACTGATGACCTCGGCATCGGCGGGGGTCTCTTTCTGGGTGGCGATGAGGAAGTTGCTGGTGCGCATGCGAGAGTCCGGGATGTGGTTTTCGACAGGGCGGCTAGTTTACGACTGAACACACTGGGGGTACAGCGCTCCGGGCGTTGCATCGCCACCGGCGGCGCCAGTCTGAAAAATGCGCGATTATTGTGACTGATGTCGCTCAGGCCTGAAAAAACAGGGTATTTTGTTCGTCGACCCCGAAAAACGCTTGTATTACAGCGTTTCATCATTTATACATTTACCCGTAACTTGTGGCGGCACTGTTTTCGGCGGTCAGGGGAGGCGGGCAGTCCGGGTTCAACACATGTTTCAGTTC
>JAZBNW010000128.1:0-13992 GCA_036350855.1 Halieaceae bacterium | reverse complement strand
GTTGTCGATCCAGCGCACGGCCCGCACGTTCAACTCCGGCTCGGTGACGGGCTTGCCGGCAAACACCACCCTCCCCGTCTCGATCTCCAGGTCCTGGCCGAAGGCGCGGAATGTGCCATCCTCGATGGCGAGGCGGCCGTTGGCCACCGGCAACAGGTCCGCGCCGGGACGGTTGATAAACGTGACCTTGCCGGTGAGGCGACCGATCAGGCCCAGGGCCCTGACATTGACGCGGTCGCCAACAAGCAGCTCCAGCCGGCTGTCGACGCGCAGCGGTGGCGCGCTTGCAGGCGGCTCTTCCAGCTCCCCCGAGGCGTGGATGATGACCACATCCGGGGATGGGGCGATCACCCGGCCCGGCTGGGGAGTGGTGGTCGTATCCTCGGTCAGCAGGGCGGGGCTCAGCCCCAGCTGGGGCGTGATATCCGCTTCCGGCACTGCGACACGGCCGCGCAGGGTGAGAACATCGCTGTCCCAACCCAGCTGCAGGTCGGGGGACACCAGCACCCGGGCATCCGGCGTGTTGTAGGCCAACAGGCGGTCCCCGGCAATGGTCAGCGCCGTGCCGCCGCTGGCAAGATCGACGTGCCCGCTCAGGTCGACCCGGCCCTCACCGGAGGTGAGACCACCGGCAATCGCCAGCTGCCCGGGCCGCGCGGCATCGCTGTGGACCCGCAGATCGATCTGGCGTAACTCAAGCCCGGCCATGGGCACGTCCGCCGCACCGCCGGCCAGGGCCAGTTCGCCGAGCAGCAGGGGTTGCTGCACGGTGCCGGCCAGCTGCAGGTCCGCACGCAGGCTTCCCGCGATGGTTTCCAGCCCGGGCACCAGCGCCTGCAGGCCGCTGAGGTCATCGACGTCGGCTTCGATGCGCCCCCGCAGGGGCTGGGGGTCCGCCAGGGGCAGCCCGCTCAGGCCCGGCAGCTGCAGCTCCGCCCACAGCAGGCGCCGCTGCAGCGGCTGTGCCTCCATCCGCGCCGCAAGCCGCGCCCCGGCGCTGGCGCTCCAGTCACCCCCGGCGCAGACCAGGGCCGAATCCGCCCCGGCCCGCAGGCAGGTGTCGCCCAGGCTGAGAGCGGCGCCACTGAGCAGCAGGGGAGCCGGCCCGGCCAGGCTCCAGGAGCCGTAGTCCGCCAGTTTGGCATCCAGCCCCGCCAGCTTGCCGCGCCACTGCCCGGGGTCGGCGTGCAGGCCGCCCTCCAGTCGCGCCCGCAGCTGTTGTGCGGGGGCGGCGAGATCCAGCGCCAGCCAGTGCGCCGAGGTAGTGCCCTGGGCCTGCAGGCTGGCAGACTGCAACAGCGTCTCGCCATCCTGGGCGAGCTCGCCCAGCGCGAGGTCCAGATTCAGGGGCGCATCCGCCGCCAGCCCCGCCTCCAGTTCGATGCCCAGGGTTGACAGCCGGCGCGTCTCCAGTGCCAGCTCTTTTCCTGACAGGCTGGCTCGCAGCCGCGGCGCCTCCACCGTGCCCTCGAGACGGCCACTGCCAGCCAGCTCGCCCTGTAGCCCCGGGAGCAGCTCGCCGGGGCTTGGCACCCGCAGCTCCCAGCCCATGGCCAGCGCAGCGGGGGCCAGGCGGCCGGCTGCGCTGAGCCGGTTGCCGCCGCTGTCCAGCTGCAGGCTCTGCAGCTCCAGGGCATCGCCAGCCAGCAGCGCACTCGCAACCAGCCGGATATCCCGGCCCGCGATCACGCCGGACAACTGTTCCAGCTGCAACTGCCCCTGCAGCCCTGCATCCGGCTCGACGCGCCCGGCGCTGCGCAGGGCGAGGGCCAGCCGGCCCGGCAGGTCGGGCTGCCATTGGCCGGGGTCCAGCTCACTGGCATCGAGCGTGAGGTCCCAACGCGGTGTCGGGTCCCAGCCCAGCTCCCCCGCCAGGGTCACCACGCCGTCCAGCACGCGCCCCGTCAGCTGCTGCAACTGCAGCTTGCCAAGGTCCCCCGTCGCCCGGGCCTGCCACTGTCCCGGCGGCAGTTGGCTGCCGCCCAGCTCCGCCGCGAGGTCCAGCCGGTAGTCCCGCGCGGTGCCCGCCAGCTGCAGCCGCCCATCCGCGCTGGCAAAGGCCGGTGCCTCGCTCGCCAGGGGCCAGCCGAGCTGGCGCCACACCAGCTCGGCCTCGAAGCCCGGGTCGCCCGCGGCAGGAAGCGCCACGCGGCCCGTCAATGACAGCTGCAGCGGGGTCTGGTCCAGGGCCAGCTCGACCTGTTGCAGGGTCAGGACCTCGTTCTCGTAGCGGCCCGCCAGGCGGCCGTGGGCGCGAAGTTGCGGGGGAAGGTCGGGGTGATAGCGCGTCAGCTCTTCACCCGCGGCGCGGTAATCCAGGGCGACGACCATCGGCCCGCGCCAGTCGATGCTGCCGCGCAACTCGAGTTCGCCCGGCACACTGCCCAGGGTCAGGGGCGCCAGTTGCAGGGTGGTCTGGTCGCCCCGGGCCGCCAGCGACCAGAACAGGGGATCGGGCCCCAGGCCCCGCAGCCGTCCCTCGCTGTCCAGGCGGTAGGCCGCGAGCGTCCCGTCACTGCGCAGCCATCCCGGCCCCATCAGGAGGGGCGCCTCGCCGGTGGCCAGGGGCAGTTCCGGCCAGTCCAGTTGCAACTCCCAGCCCGGGGAGTCCAGCATGTCCCGCACGATACCGCTCAGGTTCACCGGCAACTCGCCACTGCCCGTGTGCCGCAGCTCCAGCCTCGCGCCATCACCCTCAGCCGCCAGGGTGCCGCCGGCGAGCCGCTGGTCGGGGAGCCGCCACTGCCATTGCAGGTCCAGCCGCAGTGGCAAGCGCTCGTCGAAACCGGCCGCCCCGCTGGCCTCGACAAAGCCCTGTGGCGCGCGCAGGTCCAGCATGGTCAGCACCAGCTCCCGGTTCTCCAGGCTGGCGGACACCGTGATGCGCTCGATGGACTGGGCGGGGTCGTCGCCACTGCGCCACTGCAGGTCGGCGAGATCGAGCCTGCCCAGGCGAACGTCGACGGGCAGCGACAGGTCCTGCGGGCGCCAGGCCGGCGCTTCGACGGTGGTTGGCTCAGCGGCCTCCAGGCGGGCGCGGATCCCCCTTGCCTCGAGGCTCGCTATGTCCAGCCGCCCGACCAGCAGCGCGCCCGGCGACCAGTCCAGTGACAGTGCCAGCACCTCGAGCTCGAACCCGGGGTTGCGGATTTGCAGGTCGGTGAGTTGCAGGGGACCGAGCAGTCGTCCCTGGATGTCGCCCCATTCGAATGCACCGCCGGACCAGCGCCGCGCCTGCTCGACCAGCAGGCGCGAACCGCCCTCGGAAGCGGCGAGGGCCAGCAGCAGCCCGCAAGCCAGCAGGGGCAGCGCCAGCAGCAGGATCAGGCTTGTTTTCAGGCCTCGGTGCACTTATTCAGGGATCCATGGTCTATTGACAACAGGCAGGGCCCGACCGAAAGTTAACAGGCTGTCGGGCAGAACTCCGATTGCGTCCTGCCCCGATCATACTAGAGAAAGGCCCAAAACAATGAAATACGCTTACATTTCAGCCGCCCTGCTGGCGGCCTACCTACCGAACGCCAGCGCAGTGGACCTGAACACGGACGCCCTGAAAACGATGCAACAAGAGGGCCACAAGATCGTCGAGGCGTCGAAAAACTGGCGCTCTTTCACCCTGCACAACGGCCAGTGCCTGCAGGTGGGCGGCGCACCGGACAAGGTGGGAGCCAACCTGGTCATTCGCGACTGCAATCCCAAGGCGAACAGCCAGAAGTGGCAATTTGACGACAAGGGCCGCCTGGCCAGCTTCGGCGGCACCTGCGTCGGCGTAGCCGGTGACGCCAACGCGCTCATGCAGGCCTGCAGCGGTGAGAAGTCCCAGCAGTGGAAGCACGATGGAAAACAGCGCCTGGTCAACGGGCTTAAGCAATGCCTGCAGGCAGCGGGCAAAGCCGACGCACCCAGCGGCAATGTGGTAACAGCCACTTGCAGTGGCTCACCCAACCAGGTGTGGAAGTAACCCTGGGGCAGTCATTGCCCCGGGGCGTTTGAGCCTTATCGATTAGCGGCCAGCTGGCGTTCCAGTTTTTCCTTCATGGGGATTACCCACAGCTCCTTCAGCCGGGGCGACAGCAAGCCCGCGTCTTCGAGCTCGTCACAGAGTTTCATCTGGTGCGCGAGGTCGAACATGTCGAACTGGCGACAGATTTTCGCCTCGTTATCCAGGGTGATGAAGGATACGCCCGGGGTCTGGTAGTGGCTGCCATCCGCCCTGCGTCCGGGGCCCCGGTTAAGCCAGTGTGTGACCAGCCTGTTGTCGCTGCCGACATAGACACCCTCGTAGGGAAAGGTCCAGCCCTCCCAGCCGACCCGCATATCACGGCCGTAATGGGTGGCCTTTATTTCGTCGATCCCCCTGGCCGTGACGTCGATCACCCCCGCGTATTCACAGGTGTAGATACAGTCCCGTGCATACAGTTCGTCGACAAAAAACAGCCAGTCGTTGCTGCGCGACGCCTCCCGATGGGCCGCGATCAGCTTATCGGCGGTGGCCCGCAATACCTGTTCACTCAAAGCGGCCATTACGCAAGCCCCCGGTGACGCGCCCGAACCCGGCTCATGCTTTCGCCACGGGGGTCGGCATCGGTCAGGGCCTTGAAGAGTGATTGTGCTCCGCTCATTCGTATTCTCCTGTTGGCGGACGTCGGTGCATTTTCTCAACCGTCATGCAATGCAACCGCCATAACGTTTACAATCTGCCCGGAATAGTAATGGAAAGCCCACCAAAAGCGAGCGTCACCGTGCTCGCTACCCCCGCAACCACCCGATGAAACCGGAGCGATGCAGCGCCATGATCGACCTGAGAAGCGATACGGTAACCCGACCGACCCCCGGCATGCTGGAGGCCATGACGGCTGCGGCGGTCGGGGATGACGTCCTGGGGGACGACCCCAGCGTCAACCACTTGCAGGAGAAGGCGGCCGATCTGTTCGGCGTGGAAGCGGCCCTGTTCTGCCCCAGCGGTACCATGACCAACCAGATTGCCATCAACGTCCACACCAGGCCCGGTGACGAGGTGATCTGCCATTCCCAGGCGCATATCTATGTCTACGAAGGGGGCGGCATCATGGCCAATTCCGGGGCGTCGGTGCGGCTGCTGGGAACCCCGGACGGACTGATGGAGGCCCGTGAGGTGGAGGCCGCGATCGGCCCTGAGGATATTCACGCGGCCAGGACCAGGCTGGTCGCGCTGGAGAATACCAGCAACCGATGCGGCGGCACCTGCCTGCCGTTCTCGTCGATCGAGGCCATCGGCGAGGTCGCCAGGCGGCGCGGACTGGCTTATCACCTGGACGGGGCGCGCCTGTTCAATGCGCTGGCCGAAACCGGGCAGACCACCCGGGATTACGGTGCCGCCTTCGACTCCATCTCGATCTGCCTGAGCAAGGGCCTGGGCTGCCCGGTGGGGTCCCTGCTGCTTGGCGGCCGGGATTTCATAGTGGAGGCCAGGCGGGTGCGCAAACGCTTCGGTGGCGGCTGGCGCCAGGCCGGTTTCCTGGCGGCCGCCGGCAGCTATGCCCTGGACCACCACCTGGCACGACTGACCGAGGATCACGCCAGGGCGCGGCGCCTCGGTGACTGTCTCGCCGAACAGGCCTGGGTGGCGCAGGTGCTGCCCGTGCAGACCAATATCGTGGTGTTTACCCTGACGGAACCGGCCCTGGAAACCGCGCTGGTCAATGCGCTGCGGCTGCAGGGTGTCCTCGCCAGCAGCCTGGGGCAGGGCAAATTGCGCATGGTGAGCCACCTCGACGTCAGCGCGCGGGAGATCGAACAGGTCTGCGATATTCTCTCGAGGATCGTGCTGGTGGATGAGGGCGGGCAACCGACCCGGTAGCTGCGGGCGCCGGATTCGACACAGCTGAATCCGCCTCCCCGGGCGCGCCGCGACCGACTCCGGGGCTGGCGCCAAACGCTGGCTTTCAAATGAAACCGGTCTATCCTTGTCAGGTAGGTACAGACAGGGATGTGAAGCAGACACAAATGTATTTTTCGCCGGGCTGGCACGATATCAGGTACGCATGAAGTGTCCCAGCTGCAGCGCGGTAAACCCGCAGGGGCAAGCGGTTTGCCAGCAATGCGCATCGCCGTTACCGCAGGAATGCGACCTTTGCGGGTTCGTCTGCGAGCCGAGCGCCCGTTTTTGCGGCGGCTGCGGCGCACGCCTGACGCTCGCGGCCGGGGCGGCGCACCACAGCGCCGTCCCGACCCCGATTGCCCAACTCGCCGGTGCCGCGCAGCGGCGCCACCTCACGGTCATGTTCTGTGACCTGGTAGGCTCAACCGATCTGTCCGTGCGGGTCGACCCGGAAGACCTGAGCGACATATTGCGCCAGTATCAACTGACCTGCGAGCAGATTGTCACCCGCTATAACGGCTACATCGCCCGCTATACCGGGGACGGCCTGCTGGTCTACTTCGGCTATCCCAGGGCGACCGAGCACGGTGCCGAGTCCGCCGTTCGCGCGGGCCTGGATATGGTCGACAATGTCCGCAAACTCCGGCTCGGCCCCCTGTACGCCCTGCATACCCGTATCGGTATCGCCAGCGGCCCGGTCGTTGTCGGTGACGTCGTCGGGGATGGCCCCTCCCGTGAAACAACCGTGGTGGGCGCCACGCCGAACCTGGCCGCCCGCCTGCAGGACATCTGCGCACCCGATACAGTGGTTATCTCGGGCCATACCTACGAGCTTGTCCGCGGCCGCTTTGACTATTCCGACCTGGGCTATCACCAGCTGAAGGGCTTCGACAAGCCGGTACACGTCTACGCGGTAGTCGGGGAGTCGCTGGTAGAGAGCCGCTTCGCGGCCGCCCATGACCGGCTTCCCGGCGCGCTGCTGGGGCGGGGCAGGGAGCGACAGGCCCTGCAGGAGACCTGGGAAAAAGCCCGCTCAGGCGAGGGCCAGGTGGTGATGATTCGTGGCGAGGAGGGAATCGGCAAGTCCCACCTGCTGGAAAGCTTTCTGGACTCGCTGGCACCGACCGCGGCGGAAGTGGTGCGCCTGTACGGAGCGCCGCATGCAAGGGGCAATGTACTCCACCCCATTGTTCTCAACTGGCAACGTCAGTGCGGCATCGAGTCGTCCGATTCGACCCCGGTAAAGATCGGGAAACTGAAGCGAAGGCTGGACCAGCTCGGCTCCTCCGACCCCGATGAGCTGGCACTGATAGCAACCCTGCTCTCGATACCCCGGGGTGAGCACTTCAAGGGCTTAAAGCTGACCCCGGCGACCCTGAGGACCCGCACCCTGAATTTGCTGGTGTCCCAGATCACCCGGCGCTGCCTCGAGCGGCCGATTGTGCTGGTCTTCGAAGACCTGCAGTGGCTGGATACCGGCTCGCAGGATTTCCTGACCCTGCTGATAAAGGAATCGCCGCAACTGCCCCTGATGATAGTCGGCAGTCATCGGCCGCAGTTCAAAACCCCCTGGCCGGACGAGGCCGAAACCCGGGTCATCGAGCTGGGATTTCTCGACCCGGGGGCCTCCCGCGACCTGATCGCCCGGGTATCGGGCGGCGAGAGCCTGCCGGAGAAAGTCGTTGCGGACATTCTCGAGAAAACAGACGGTATCCCGCTGTTTATCGAGGAACTCACCAGGGCGACACTGGAGAATCCCACACTTGCGGACTGGGAGACACCGGGCGATGACGATTCATTTCCCCCTATTCCCGGCACCTTGCAGGACTCCCTCAATGCCCGGCTCGATCGACTCGGTAGCGCCAAGGACATAGCCCAGGTGGGGGCCGCGATTGGCCGCGAGTTCCGGCTCGACCTGCTGCTCGCCGTGGTGGACAGGCCGGCGGAACAGGTGGAGGCGGCACTGCAAAAGCTGGTGGCAGCACAGCTGGTAAGCAGCCGGGGCAAGGCGCCACACAAGACCTTCTTCTTCCGGCACGCCCTGATACAGGAGATCGCCTACGGCTCCCTGCTGCGCAGCACGCGGCGCCGCCTGCATGCGCACATCGCCAGAACACTGGCACAGCGCTTTCGGGCCCAGGTCCAGGGCAGGCCGGACCTGTTGGCGCACCACTATAGCGAAGCCCAGTTACACGAGCAGGCTTTTCGCTACTGGTATATCGCAAGCCAGAAAGCCCTTTCCCAATTCGCCCCCGGTGAGGTGGTACTGCAACTGAACCGGGCTCTCGCGCTTACCGAGAAACTGCCGGAGGATGTCGAGCTCATCGCCATGGAATTCGAGATGCGCTCCATGCTGGGGGCCTGCCTCATGGTGCTGAACGGGCCGGGCCACCGGGACGTGGGGGCGGCTTTTCAACAAGCCTATGACTTCTGCATGGAGCGGGAGGCCCTGCAGGACAGCTTTCCCGTGAAGTTCGGTCTTTGCCGCTATCACTGGGCGACCGGGCGCATACCGCAGGCGGTGACAGAAGCCGAATCGCTGCTGCCCCTGGTCGACGTACACCGGGATCGAGGCCAGTACATGGCGGTGAACGTCCTGCTGGGGGTGAGTCTGTGGCACCGGGGCGAAAACCACCGCGCCCTGCAATGCCTGCGCAGGGTGACCTCCTGCTATCGCGCCAACCGGGATGCCCAGCTGTTCTTTACCTACATGATGGATTTTGGCGTGGTGGGCCGTCTCTACCAGGCCCTGACCCTGCTGTCCCTGGGACGCCGCGAGGAGTCCGTCAGGGCGGCCCGGGCCTGCCTCGCCCTCGCCAGGGAACTCGATAACCCCTACTCGATCGGTTTCGGTTTCATGGCCAATTTCATGATTGCGCTGTTCTGCGGTGAGTTTCAGACCTGTATCGGCTTCGCCGATGAGTGCATCAACTTTGCCAGCAACCAGGGTTTTCCCGAATTCGTCGGGATGGCCAAGGCCTGCAAGGGTTCGGCTCTGGTTAAAACCGGACAAAGGGGGGGCGGCCTGGAGATGATCCAGGAAGGGGTCGAAGAGTGGGAAAAGACAGGCTTCGGCGCGGGGCGACCGCTGCTGCGGGGCATGCTGGCGGACGCCTGCCTTGTAAGCGGCCAATACCAGCGAGCCCGGGAGCAACTGACCCTGGCGCTGACACTGATGGAAGAGCAGGAGGAGCGCCAGTCGGCCCCGTTCCTGGCCGGCATCGAGCGTCGCCTGGGCACTGCGACGCGATAGGCCGGTTGGCACCCGGGCGGCAGCGCCCGGACTTTACTGTCCGCCCGCGGCAATCACCACGTTTTTCCCGGCCCTTTTGCCCTCGTACAGGCAATCGTCCGCCTGCTTCAGCAGGGACTTCAGATCTACCGCATCCTCGGGAAACGTCGCCACGCCCATGGTTATCGTGATGTTGCCCGTGGGTTGCAGGTCCTGGTGGGGGAAAACCGCCGACTCCACCGATTTTCTCAGGTCCTCGGCCAGCTCGATCGCGCGATGCTTTTCGCAGTTCGGCAGCACAATGACGAATTCCTCGCCGCCGAAACGGGCTGCCAGGTCTCCCCGTCGCACATTCGTGGCCAGCAGGGTGGCGATGCCCTCCAGTACCACGTCACCCATCTGGTGGCCCTGAGTGTCGTTGTAGTGCTTGAAGTTGTCCACGTCGGCGATCACCAGGGAAAAAGGCTGCAGGTTGTCGGGGTATACGGTGACCAATGCGTCAAGAAACTGATCCAGGCGGCGCCGGTTGGCCAGCCCCGTGAGCCGGTCGGTTTCCGCCGCATTCTCCGCCTTGTCCAGCTCGAGATCCTTGTAGTACCAAACCCTGGCCCTGGCAATGGTGTGGGCGAGGTCAAAAGCCGTGCAGGGTTTGGCCAACACCTCGTCGACGCCAAGGCCAAGCAGGAACTTCCGGTTGGCGGCCTCCTTGCAGGATGTGCCGAGGGTGATGACACTGGCCCCCCGCAAACCCATGGTCTTGACCAGGCTGGAGATCGGATTCCAGTCGCGCTGGAAATCGTCGAAGTAGTCCATGTCGGCGATGATCAGGTCGAAGCGGTATACACCCGGGTAGTCGAGAAATTCCGGCGGGTCACTGAATTCGACGACGCTGGTCTCCGGCCAGCTCTCGCGAATCGCCTCCCTGATAATGGCACTGTCCGCCGAGCCGGCATTGATGATGCCGACCTTGATGTCGCCGTGGGCGGTAACGCGCTGGTTTTTACGGATCAGCGATTGCGCGGTGGTAATACGCAGCTTGGCCGCCATCATATGGGAGAACAATACGTACAGGATGGATGCCTGGGAGGAGTGCCCGTCGATCATGAACAGTTCCGCGGGGAACCCGACCAGGCGACAAACGCTTTCAGTTATGACATCGGCTGACCGCGGCGCAGACTGTATAACCGCCATCTCCCCCACGACGTCACCCGGCGAATCCAGCCGCAGAATGAATTTGCCATTCGATACAATGGCCAGAGAGCCCTCCACCAGCACGTACATTTCAGGAGGCGACTCATCGCCTTCACGTATCAGGTACTGGTCTTTCTCGACGGTCAACAAATTCCCCTGTCTGAGGATAGTTGTCAGGATATCCGGGGACAAGCGGTTGAAATACCTGCTGGAGCCAACAATACGGGCAAGCTCCGCCAGTTGCGGGTGGTCCTTGCGCGTGCACAGTGGTTCTTGCTTCATGGAAGTTGCGGCGCCATGTCGGGGTGAATGTCGAGGTTCCAGCTCCTACAAACTAGACAACGGGGGACCGGTGCGCAAGCGGGGTATGCGCAGGGACAGGAGACCGGACTCGCCACCTGCACATTCCTGAACTAGAATGAACTGCACCCGAATCCATCTCATAAGGAGCATCACAGCATGATCAGACGCAACATTTTATCCGCCCTGGCCCTGTCCTTCGCCGTTGCACTGGGCGCAATCCCCGCACTCAGCCTGGCGGAACTGGAGGTAAGCGAGCGTGGCGACAACACGCGCACCATGGCCAAGCGCATCAGCGCAGTCATTACCGATATCGACCCCGCATCCCGGGAAGTCACCCTGGAAGGCGGCCTGGGCAATTCCATCACGCTGACCGTGGGGCCTGACGTGAAACGCTTCGATGAGTTCAAGGTCGGCGACCTGGTGGTTGCCACCTACGTATCATCCATCAGCGGTGAGCTGCGCGCACCCACCGAAGCGGAACTGGCCGAGCCCATCGTCGAGGTCGACGCGGCCGCGGTCGCCACAGCGGATATGGCACCGGGCGCAGCGGTCGGGCGCAGCGTACGCGCAGTCGCCACCATCGAGGGCATGAACCGCGTCACCCGGACTGTCATGTTGAAAGACCCGGACGGCGACTTCCATATCATCGAAGATGTCGACCCGGCCAAAATGGAAGGCGTAGCGCTGGGTGACACGGTCATCGTCACCTACACCGAGGCCTTTGCCCTGGCGCTTGAAAGACAGGCCCCGGCCGAGTAACCCCCCAGGGCCGGCGCACGACCGGGCCGGCCCCTCCCCTGTGCAGGGTATTCGAACCCGGCTTTGACAGGCCCGGCAGGGTGCGCTTCAGCTGGCCGTATCCAGGTCCATCAGAATCGACAGTTGCCGCCGCAGCCGCTGGTTTTCCTCGCGCAGCTGCTGCAGGTCCTCGATCAGGTCCATCGCCAGGGCGACGGCGGGCCAGTCCAGTTCGAGGTCGCGCTGTAGGCGACAGGCGCGCTGGATCAGCTTCACCATCTCCGGTTCAAACAACCACTGCTGGGGCTGCTCACCCCGGGGCGCGACGATGCCGCAGTCGACGATGGTAATGACAGTGTCGGTACTGAGTCGGACACTCTGGGTCAGCTCGGTCAGGGTCAGGTAATAGCTGGTCTCACTCATCCCGATTTCCCCCAGTTCTTGCGTGGGTCAAAGTTGGATTCCTCTGAAAGTTGCCGCCAGAGCGCCTGCTCTTTCTCACTCGCGGCGGCGGGCATGGTCAGGCGCAGCACCACATACAGGTCCCCGCGTTTGCCGGCTTTGCCGAGCCCCTTGCCCTTGATGCGCATACGTTTTCCATTCTGGCTGTTGGCCGGCACGGTCAGGTTGATCAAGCCGTCCAGGGTGGGCACCGGCAACTTGCATCCCAGCGCCGCCTCCCAGGGTGCCAGCGGCACCGTGATGGTGAGGGTATCGCCTTCCACCAGGTACAGGGGGTGCGGCGCAAACCGGATCTGCAGGTAGAGGTCGCCGGCGGGAGCATCGCCAATACCCGGTGCGCCCTGCCCCTTGAGGCGAATACGTTCGCCCTCGGTGACCCCGGCGGGAATCTTTACCTTGAGATTGCGCTGCTGTCTTACCAGATGGCCCTGCTGGTCAAATCCGGGGACCTCATAACTGATGGTGCGCGACTCGCCCCGGAAGGCGTCCTCGAGGAAAATCGCCAGGACCAGCTCGATGTCCTCGCCGCGCCGGGCATAGTGTTCCCGCGAGTAGCCCTGCCGCGAACCGTGCCTGGCCCGCCCGAAAATCTCCTCGAAAAAGTCGGAGAAACCCCCTTCGAATTCACCACCGGCGGAATCGAAGCCCCCCGCCTGCCAGCCCGGTGGCGGCTGGAACGGCCCCGCCCCGCCCTGCTGGCGCAGCATGTCGTACTGGGCACGCTTCTCCGGGTCCTTGAGTACCTCGTAGGCCTCGGCCAACTCCTTGAATTTTTCCTCGGCGCCCTCTTCAGCGCTGACGTCGGGGTGATACTTGCGGGCCAGGCGGCGGTAGGCCGTTTTTATGACTTTGTCATCGGCATCAGGGTCCACACCCAGTATCTTGTAGTAATCCCTGAATTCCATAACCGCCTGTTGTTCCCCTGCCCCGTTTATAGCACCTGAAAGCATAGTTCCAGGTGGTGTGAATTTCCACGCCTGAAAGCCACAGGGCATGCCCCATTAAGGGTGCATTTCCTGCTATCCTCAGCGGCCGCACAATAATTGCCAGGAAGCCAACCCATGCGACAACTTTCCGGACTCGACGCCTCGTTCCTGTATCTCGAGACAGCCAACGCCCCGATGCACATTTCCAGCCTCGCCATTTACGACCAGTCCACGGCACCGGGCGGCAAGGTGCGCTTCAAGGAAATCATCGAAAACACCACCAACCGGATCAAGCGCCTGCCTGTCCTGTCACGGCACCTGTTGACCGTACCCCTTGGTCTCGATCACCCCTACTGGGTGTCGGACGGCAGCTTCGATCCGGAGTTCCATATCCGCCACATCGCTCTGCCCGCCCCGGG
Organism: Halieaceae bacterium; assembly: GCA_036350855.1. Taxonomy (GTDB): domain Bacteria; phylum Pseudomonadota; class Gammaproteobacteria; order Pseudomonadales; family Halieaceae; genus JARRPM01. The sequence continues at coordinate 861 of JAZBNW010000128.1, read as the reverse complement.
GGACTGGCGCCAGCTGTGCATCCAGGTGGCCCGCCTGCACGCCCGCCCCCTGGACCGCGGCCGCCCCCTGTGGGAAATGTACGTCATTGAAGGCCTGGACAATGTCGCGGGCTACCCACCGGGCTGCTTCGCCATTTTTACCAAGATGCACCACGCCGCCGTGGATGGCGCCTCGGGGATGGAGATCACCGCGGCGCTGCACGATCTCAGCCCCGACGCCCACCGCAATGCCGAGCCCTACGAGGTCGAGGTCACCCGAAACCCCGGGCCGCTGGAACTGGTGCTGCGTTCCCAGCTCAACACCCTCCGGCAGCCATTTCGCATGATTTCGGTCGCCCGCAATACCGTGCCCGGCTTTGCCAGGGCCTATGCCCGCCTGCGCAAGGGCGAGCTGCACCGCATCCCCGACGTACCCCGCACCCGGTTCAACGCCGCCGTGTCGGCCCACCGGGTGTTCGACGCCGCCCGCTTCCCGCTGAGCGATATCAAGGCCATCAAGAATGCGGTGCCGGGGGCGACCGTCAACGATGTGGCGATCACCCTCTGTGGCGGCGGCCTGCGCCGCTACCTGGAGGCCAAGGGGGATCTGCCGGACGCCAGCCTGGTCGCCATGGCGCCTATCAATGTGCGCGACCCCTCGGACAAGGGCACGGCGGGCAATGTGGTATCGGCCATGGCGGTACTCCTGCGCAACGATATAGAGAATCCCGCGGAGCGGCTGGCGGCAGTGCACCAGCACGCGCTGGAGGCCAAGGAACTGGCCAACGCCATCGGCGCCAAGGCCATGACCGACTACACCCAGTTCATCCCCAGCACCCTCACCGCCCAGGCGGCAAAGCTGGTGACCCGCTGGGGGCTGGT